>NZ_JBHSOU010000066.1:0-128178 GCF_042656385.1 Pseudomonas sp. GCM10022186 | reverse complement strand
CGTGGTGCCGAAGCCGATCCCGGAATCGGTGCGCGCAGCGCACCCTAGGGTCCAGGCCAGGCGAAAGGGGGCGGCCTTGTGCACGGGGGAAGATTCGCCCCCTTCCAGGGGGCTAGCGCAAGTCCAGGTTCTACGAACGTGGATGTTTACTCGCGATCGAAATCGCGCCCATCCGTGTCCGATCACGCTTCCCGCACCACCGCCGCATCGCCGATGGCATGGAAATGGCCGCCGGCGATGTAGTGCAGGCTGCGCCAGTGCGCATCGGCCTGCTCGAACTGCCAGTGGCCATCCTTGAATACCCGCGTGTCCGCCCAGGCGCCCACCACCTCGCCGATGAACAGATCGCAGGTCTGCGCGTTCCGACGAAGCGCACCGAGGCCGGCTCACTCACCCTGTCTCTCGCTCAAGCCGCTTTCCCGCCAGTACGCCTTGAGATACTCGATGAACACCTTGACCTTGCGCGTGCTGCGCCGGTGGGTGAGGTAGAGCACGTAGACCATCGGGCCGAAGCCGCTGGGCTCGCGCCAGTATTCGGGCATGACTTCCACCAGTTCGCCACGGGCCAGATAGGGGGCGGCGCTCCATTGCGGGATGAACTGCAGCCCCTGGCCGTCCAGCAGGCAGGCGAGGAGGAAGTCGTAGTTGTCGCTGGACACGCGCGGCACCGGCTGGTTGAGGCGGATGCGCTGCTCACCCCGGGTCACCCACCAGAAATGCCGGTTGAGCAGCGGGTGGCGAAGGATCAGCCAGTCGTGCTGCAGGTAGTTGTCCAGGGTCACTTCCCCTCCCCGGCGCGCCAGGTAATCCGGGGTGGCGCAGAGGGTGATGCGGTTCTCCACCAGGGGCTGGGCGATCACGCCGGGCAGGTCGGTGGGGCCGTCACGCAGGGCCAGGTCGTAGCCGCCGTCCACCAGGTCGACATAGGTATCGGAGAGGTCCACCTCCAGATGCACATGGGGATGCTCGCGCAGGAAGCGGCAGCAGACGGCATTGAGGAAGGCCGGGGCGAAGGACGGCGGCGCGGTGATGCGCAGGCTGCCGCGCAGTTCGTGCTGCAGCTGTTCGACGCCCTCGCTGGCCAGTTGCAGTTGCATCAGGGCCTGGCGGGCCCCTTCCAGATAGATATGCCCGGCCTCGGTGAGCGACATCCGACGGGTGGTGCGCTCGAACAGCTTGGCGCCCAACCCCTCCTCCAGTTGCGCCACGGCCTTGGTCAGCGACGACGGCGTAGTGCCGAGCTGCTCGGCGGCGCGGCTGAAATTGCCCTGTTCGGCAGCGGCCACGAACATGCCCAGCGCGGTCAAACGGTCCATTTTTATTTCCACTTCAGAAAAGAAGTTATGCCGGGGCCAGCGTTATTCCCGGCGCCACGACTGGTTAGTCTTTGCCGCAGACCAACAAGAATCAAGGCAAACCTTCATGAAGCCGATCGTCTCCCTGACCCTCTCCGTCGCCCTCGCCTTTTCTTCTACGGAAACTATGGCAGCCGTCGATCTCATCCTGCACAACGCCAAGGTCTACACCGCCGAGCCGGGCCAGCCGCTGCAGCAGGCGGTCGCCATCGAGAACGGCAAGATCCTGACCGTGGGCACCAACGCCGAGGTGCTGCCCCTCAAGCAGGCGGATACACAGGTGCTCGACCTCGGCGGCAAAGTGCTGATGCCGGGCTTCATCGACTCCCATGCCCACGTGATCAAGGGCGGCCTGCAGATGCGCCAGGCCAGCCTCGATGGCGAGGAGCTTCCGCTGGAGGAGCTGGAGCAGCGCCTGCGCCAGTGGCGCGAAGACGGCAAGGCCAGACGCGGCGAGTTCCTGGTGGTGGGTGGCCTGCCCACCGGCTACTGGGACCAGCTCGACGCCTTCGAACAGCGCTTCAGCCAGGGCGAGTGGGCCGATACACCGATCCTCTTCGCCGGCTGGGACTACCACACCGGCTGGGCCAACCGCGCCATGCTGAAACGCGCCGGCATCGACGCCGCCAAGGTGAAATCCCTCAAGGGCGAAGAACTGGCCACCATCGGCCACCATGAAGACATGCGCCCCAACGGCTTCCTGGTGGATGCCGGCCTCTATTCCGCCCAGGAGCTGATCCCCCTGCCCTCCTGGGAAGAACTGCTGGCCAGCGGCCGCGACGCGCTGAAGTACTACAACAGCCTGGGGCTGACCGCCTGGATGGACCCGCTGGCCAATGAGATTCCCGGCGGCCCGTTGAACAACGATTCGGTTGGCGTGCTGCCGATCTACAAGGCGCTGGGGGAATCGGGCGAACTGACCGCCCACGTCGCCGCCCTGCTGATGGCCGACTCCAAGGCCACGGCGAGGGACCTCGACGAACTGGACAAGGTGCGCCAGCAGTTCCAGGGCGTGCCCAACCTGACCCTGCCTGGCATCAAGGTCTTCGCCGACGGCGTGGCCGAACACCCGGCGCAGAGCGCGGCGATGCTGGAGCCCTACAGGAACTCGCAGAAGAGCGGCGAACTGCTGATCGACCCGGCGCGCTTCGGCGAGCTGGTGAATGCGGCCGATGCCCTTGGCTGGCTGGTGCATGTGCACGCCATCGGCGACCGCGCGGTGCGCGAATCCTTGAATGGCATCGAGCAGGCACGCAAGGCGCGCAGCAGCGGCATCCCCCACTCCATCACCCACCTGCAGATGGTCAACCCGAAGGAGTTCGCCCGCTTCAAGCCGCTGGATGTGATCGCCTCCATGCAACTCTACTGGGCCAGCGCCGACGAGCTGAGCGTCGACCTGGTGCAGCCCTACGTCAGCGCCATGGCCTTCCAGTACCAGTACCCGGCGCGCTCGCTGCTGAAGAACGGCACCACCCTCGCCGGCGCCAGCGACTGGCCCATCACCACCCCCGAGCCGTGGAAAGCCATCTACCAGGCCGTCAGCCGCAAGGGTCCGAAGGGCGTGCTCAACGCCACCGAGGAAATCGACCGGGAAACCATGTTCCAGGCCTACACCCTGAACGCGGCGCGCGCCATTCGCCTGGACGACCGCATCGGCTCCATCGCCCCCGGCAAGCAGGCCGACCTGATCCTGCTGGACCGCGACGTGTTCCAGGTCGAGCCGGAAGCCCTGCGCGACACCCAGGTGCTGAAGACCTGGTTCGCCGGGCGCGATATCTACACCCGCAACCGCTGACCGCCTCGCTTACAGCCACAGGGCACCGCTTCGGTGCCCTGTGGCCGCTCCATCCCGAAACAATCCAACGCTGAACAGGTAATTCCCAGTGAAAGTCCATACCTTCGTCACCGACACCCGGAACCCGCAGCTCCGTGGCCGCCAGATCGGGGAACGGTGGGCGGAGCGGATCCGCCAGACGGTCTCGCTCTACCTCGATTTCTTCAACCAGGTGGACGTCGCCCCCGAGCGGGTGCGCAGCCTGGGCGAGGCCAGCCTGGGCGCCCTGGAAGCCTGGAGCCCGAACCTGGCCCAGGAAGTGGCGGGTATCGCCGAAGGCGCAGGTCTGCCCTTCTGGCAACTGGCGGCGCTGAATGCCCGCACGGAAATCCTCGCGGTGATGCCGACCCCGCCGGAGGGCGAGTGCTCCACTGCAGTGTTCGCGCCATCGGGCGCCGACGCCCCGCGCACCGTGCAGACCTGGGACTGGCACGACTCCCTGGTGCCCCACGGCCTGATGCTGCAGCTGACCGGCGCCGCCGGCCTCGACGTCAAGCTGTTCACCGAGTTCGGCATGCTCGGCAAGATCGGCGTGAACAGCGCGGGCCTGGGCCTGCACTTCAACATCCTCCACCACGCCAGCGACAACGGCAGCGCCGGCGTGCCGGTGCACGCCATCGCCCGCCGCCTGCTGGAAGAGGCACGCAGCGTGGACGAGGCCATCGAGCTCGCCCGCTCGGCATGGGTCAGCGCCTCCACCGTGCTGACGGTGTTCTCCCGTCACGACCGTTCCCCGCGCGCCGCGAGCATCGAACTCTCCCCGCAGGCCACCGCCGTGGTGCTGCCGGGCGAGGACGGCTGGATCACCCACACCAACCACTTCCTCGCCCCCGAACTGGTGCCGGGCGAGCGCACCCTGGATGTTTCCACCACCTATGCGCGCCTCGACCACGTGAACGCCGCGCGCGGACAGATGACCGGCGCCAGCCTGGCCAGCCGTGCCGAAGCCATGTGCGGCGGCCTGGGCGATGCCGCACCGATCTGCTTCATCCCCGACCTGGCCCTGCCGCCCACCGAACGCTGGGAAACCCTGCTCACCATCGGCATCGACACCGAGCACTTCGCCCTGGAATACGCGGCGGCCACTCCGCTGTCCCTCGCGCGCAGCGGCCATGTGCGTTTCTGAAGCCTGAACCCCGGCCGCCGACCCGCCGTCGGCGGCCGCCTGCAGCCCCCAACAACGACAAGACGAGCAAAGGCAAATGGCTAACCAACAACACCCGCAATCGGCGCTCCGGACCTTCTTCGTCTCGGGGATGGGCACCGCCCTGGAGTTCTACGACTTCGTCATCTATGGCGTCGCCGCCGCCCTGGTCTTCCCCCAGGTGTTCTTCCCCGACCTGGACCGCCTCACCGCTACCCTGGTGGCGTTCGGCGCCTTCGGTGCCGGCTTCTTCGCCCGCCCCCTGGGCGGCATGGTATTCGGCCACCTGGGCGACAAGGCCGGCCGGCAGAAGGCCCTGGTGATCACCCTGCTGCTGATGGGCTTTTCCACCCTGGCCATCGGCTGCCTGCCCTCCCATGCCAGCATCGGCGCCGCCGCGCCCATCCTGCTGGTACTGCTGCGCCTGGTGCAGGGCTTCGCCGCCGGCGGCGAATGGGGCGGCGCGGCCCTGTTCGGCATCGAATCCGCCCCGCGCGGCAAACGTGGCCTCTGGGGCAGCTTCACCAGCATGGGCATCGGCATCGGCGGCATCCTCGGCTCGGCGGTGTTCGCCATCGTCAGCGCCGCCTACGACGACAACCTGGCCGACTTCGCCTGGCGCATCCCCTTCTGGCTCGGCGGCGTGCTGGTGCTGATCGGCCTCTACGCACGCCTGTCGAACCCCGCCAGCAATCCGCTGCAACGCCACGAGAACGCCCGCCTGCCCCTGATCGCCGCCCTGCGCTCGCGCCCCCGGGAAATGCTGCTGTGCACCGGCATCGCCTTCGGTTACGTGACCATCGCCTACATCGGCAGCACCTTCTTCCTCGCCTACGCCACCCAGGTCGGCTACGGCAGCACCGAGGCCCTGCTGTTCGACGTGTCCCTGTCCATCGCCATCGTCATCAGCGCCCCCCTGTTCGCCGCCCTCTCCGACCGCCTCGGCCGGCGCCAGGTGATGATCCTCGGTTCGCTACTGATGGCCGCCGGCTTCTTCGTCTTCTTCGCCCTGGTGGGTCGCCACAGCCTGGCCGTCGCCTGCGCCGCCTACGTGGTGGTGGGCGCCCTGATGGGCGCGACCCAGGGCCCGATCCCGGCCTTCCTCGCCGAACAGTTCCCCCGCTCGATGCGCTATTCCGGGATGTCCGCCGCCTATCAGATCGGCGCGGCCTTCGGCGGCGGCACGGCATCCAGCCTGGCCACGGCCATCCTGATCGCCACCGGCAGCCCCTTCGGCGTGGCGGCCTATGGCGCGGCCGCGCTGGCGCTGGTGGCCTTGTGCTCCTTCCTGCTCAAGGAGACCGCGCACCTGGGGATGGATGCGATCGATGCAGAGCCCGACGCGGCAGTACGTGCGGGGGTGGTGCAGTCGGTCTAGGACGATCCATATGGGGACTGATGGGTGTCCCCTGTTTCGCCCCGGCTGACCCGGCACCCGGCATCACCTCGTCTTCTGACGATCCAGCACCAGGGTGATGCTGCCATCCACACTGGATGAGACATAAGGATCAAGGGTCGGGAACCTGTCCGCCGCCCGCTCCAGCAAATACTCCCCCGCGTGCCGAATCCGCTCGCGGGTCGGGTTCGCCAGCCTGATGCTCTCTCTGGCAACGCCTTCGGCTGCCACTTTTGCGGCAGCTCGCTCGATGAGCCCATCCAGCAGGACCAAGGTTTCTCTATCCATCGTTTTGCCCTGAATGCGAATGTCCTGGATCGACGTCGGGTGGCCGACATCGATTCCCCACGCCTGGAATGCCCGGAACCCCGAAGGCGCTGCTGCGGCCTATGCAAGGGTCAGGCCTCACGGGAGATTCGAGTTACCGCTGGATAGTTGGACGCGCCGGGACAGGCGTGATTCCACGCGGTGCAACTGCCGGGTTCAATTCGAAACGGGTCGATGCGATGTTCCATAAGCATGGGCAGGCGGGCTTGAGACCCAATCCTGGCTGAGGAAAGCCCCATCTTCGGGGCCGACTGGGCGTGGTGATTCACGCCGACTGCCGATCGGTGAGCTGGCCCTGTCTTGTTGTGGGAGCGAATTCATTCGCCAAGCAGACCGCAGGTCTGCCCAGGAATCTTGCAGGGGGCAGCTGCGCCGCCCTTGGCGAATGAATTCGCCCCTACAGAGTAAACATCCACGTTCGTAGAACGTGGACTTGCTTTTGGCCCCCTATAAGGGGGCGAATCCTCCCCCGTGGACAAGGCCGCCCCCGTTCGCCTGGCCTGGACCCTAGGGTGCGCTGCGCGCACCGATTCCGGGATCGGCTTCGGCACCACGTCAAACCGCCGGTGCGCACGGCGCACCCTACCCCATCGGCTTCATCCTGCCAGCCCGGACATTCGAATCGTCACAGGCAGAGCCGCTGACTCATGACCACGTCCTCAGGACGTGGTTTCCCACGTTCAAATGAAAACGCCGCAGCTGGGGGCTGCGGCGTTGTCGTTTCAACCTGGGCTCAGTCGTCCAGGCCGAGGGCGGCGAAGGCGCGGAGGATCTTGTCCTGCACCTCGTCGATGCTGAGGCTGGTGGAGTCGAGGATGATCGCGTCCGGGGCCGGTTTGAGCGGGGCCACCGAGCGCTGGCTGTCGCGCTCGTCACGCTCCTGGATTTCCGTCAGCAGGGCGGCCTGGTCGGCTTCCATGCCCTTGCCCTTGAGCTGCAGGTAGCGGCGGCGGGCGCGCTCTTCGGCGCTGGCGGTGAGGAAGATCTTCAGCTGCGCCTGGGGGAAGACCACCGTGCCCATGTCGCGGCCGTCGGCCACCAGGCCGGGGGCTTCGAGGAAGGCACGCTGGCGTTGCAGCAGGGCCTCGCGCACGGCGGGCAGCGCGGCGACCTGGGAGGCGCCGGCGCCCACCTGTTCGGAACGGATCACATCGGTGACGTCCTCGCCTTCCAGGATGATGCGCTGACCACCGCCGGCCTTGGCGTTGAACTGTACGTCCAGGTGCGCCGCCAGGACCTTGAGGGACTCCTCGTTGGTCAGGTCGACGCCATGGTTACGCGCAGCGAAGGCCAGCAGGCGGTACAACGCGCCGGAATCCAGCAGGTGCCAGCCCAGGCGCTTGGCCAGGAGGCCGGCGACCGTGCCCTTGCCGGAGCCGCTGGGACCGTCGATGGCGATCACGGGCACATTGGCGTTCATGCCTGGCCCTCTTCCGCGACACGGATGCCGGCCTGGGCCGCCAGGCCGAGGAAGTTCGGGAAGGAGGTGGCGACGTTGGCGCAATCATGGATGCGGATCGGCGCGCTGGCACGCAGCGAAGCCACGCTGAAGGACATGGCGATGCGATGGTCGCCGTGGCTCCAGACTTCGCCGCCGCCCATGGGGCCGCCTTCGATGACGATGCCATCCGGGGTGGGGTCGGCCTTCACACCCAGGGCCTGCAGGCCGTCGGCCATGACCTGGATGCGGTCGGACTCCTTCACCCGCAGCTCCTCGGCGCCGCGCAGCACGGTGCGGCCTTCGGCACAGGCGGCGGCGACGAAGAGCACGGGGAACTCGTCGATGGCCAGCGGCACCAGGTCTTCGGGGATATCGATGCCCTTCAGCTTGGCCGAGCGCACGCGGATGTCGGCCACCGGCTCGCCGCCGACTTCACGCTGGTTTTCCAGGGTGATGTCGCCGCCCATCAGCTTGAGGATGTCGATCACGCCGGTACGGGTGGGGTTGATGCCGACGTGTTCCAGCACCAGTTCGGAGCCTTCGGCGATGCTCGCGGCCACCAGGAAGAAGGCGGCCGAGGAGATGTCCGCCGGCACTTCGATGCGGGCGGCGCTGAGCTTGTGGCCGCTCTCGACGGTCGCGGTGTTGCCGTCCACCTTCACCGGGTAGCCGAAGCCCTGCAGCATGCGCTCGGTGTGGTCACGGGTCGGCGCCGGTTCGGTCACCGAGGTTTCACCGGCGGCATAGAGGCCGGCGAGCAGCAGGCAGGATTTCACCTGGGCGCTGGCCATGGGCATTTCGTAGTTCATGCCGGAGAGGCGCTGGCCGCCGCGGATGGTCAGCGGCGGACGGCCTTCGGCGCCGGTCTCGATCACCGCGCCCATTTCGCGCAGCGGCTTGGCCACGCGGTTCATCGGGCGCTTGGTGAGAGAGGCATCGCCGGTCAGGGTGGTGTCGAACGGCTGGGCCGCCAGCAGGCCGCTCAAGAGGCGCATGGAGGTACCGGAGTTACCGAGATACAGCGGGCCGGGCGGCGGCTTCAGGCCGTGCAGGCCGACGCCATGGATGGTCACGCGGCCGTGGTGCGGCCCTTCGATGACCACGCCCATGTCGCGGAAGGCCTGCAGTGTGGCCAGGGCGTCTTCGCCCTCGAGGAAGCCTTCGACTTCGGTGGTCCCGACGGCCAGGGAGCCGAGCATGATGGAACGGTGGGAAATGGACTTGTCGCCCGGAACGCGGACGCGTCCGGCAAGTTGGCCACCCGGCTGCGCCAGGTAAATCAGGTCGTTGTTGTGCATGGCGTCCACATAGGCCCTGCGGGCCAGGATTTTGCTGAAATGCTCGCGGGCGAAGCGGGCGCGGGTGAACACGCCCAGCAATTCATGCCCATCCCCTGCGTCGACCGCGCTGCGCAGGGCGTCGAGGTCGGCGCGAAATGCGTCCAGTATGCGCAGCACGGCCTCGCGGTTGGCGAGGAAGATGTCGTGCCACATCACCGGGTCGCTGCCGGCGATCCGCGTGAAGTCGCGGAAGCCGCCGGCGGCATAACGGAATATCTCCAGATTCTCGCTGCGCTTGGCCAGCGAGTCGACCAGGCCGAATGCCAGCAGGTGCGGCAGGTGGCTGGTCGCCGCGAGCACCTCGTCATGGTGCTCGACTTCCATATGTTCGACGTCCGCGCCCAGCGCGCGCCAGAGCTGGTCGACGCACTGCAGGGCGGCCGGGTCGGTGTTCTCCAGCGGTGTGAGGATCACCTTGTGGCGGCGGAACAGGCTCGCGTTGGCCGCCTCCACCCCGCTCTTCTCCGAGCCGGCGATGGGGTGGCCGGGCACGAAACGCGCCGGCATGCCATCGAAGACCTGGCGCGCGGCGCGCACCACATTGCCCTTGGCACTGCCGACATCGGTCAGCACGGCGTCGCCCAGATCCAGGCGGGCCAATTCGGCGAGGAGTTTCTCCATGGCGAGGATGGGTACGGCCAGCTGGATCACCTCGGCACCGTGGCAGGCCGCGGCGAGGTCGCTCTCGCAACGGTCCACCACGCCGGTCTCGACGGCGATGCGGCAGGACTCCTGGTCCTTGTCCACGCCCACCACTTCGGCGAACAGGCCCTTCTCACGCAGCCCCTTGGCGAAGGAACCGCCGATCAGGCCGAGGCCGATCACCACCAGGCGCCCGAAGATAGGGGCGCCCTGTTGCACGGTCATGACATCAGCCACGGCCCAGCACCTTGGCCAGGGCTTCCAGGCAGCGGGCGTTCTCTTCCGGCAGGCCGATGGAGACGCGCAGGAAGCTGGGCATGCCGTAGCCGGCCACCGGACGCAGGATCACGCCTTCGCGCAGCATGGCCTGGTTGATCGGCGCCGCGTCGCGGCCGAAGTCGACGGCGATGAAGTTGCCCTTGGAGGGAATCCAGGACAGCCCCAGGGCGCGGAAGCCTTCTTCCAGCTGGAGCATGCCGGCATCGTTGACGCGGCGGCTCTCGGCGAGATAGTCGGCGTCGTCCAGCGCGGCGCAGGCGGCGGCCAGGGCCAGGCTGTTGACGTTGAAGGGCTGGCGCACGCGGTTCAGCACATCGGCCACCTGGACGCTGGAAAGGCCGTAGCCCACCCGCAGGGCGGCCAGGC
Organism: Pseudomonas sp. GCM10022186; assembly: GCF_042656385.1. Classification (NCBI taxonomy): domain Bacteria; kingdom Pseudomonadati; phylum Pseudomonadota; class Gammaproteobacteria; order Pseudomonadales; family Pseudomonadaceae; genus Pseudomonas; species Pseudomonas sp. GCM10022186. The sequence continues at coordinate 118,054 of NZ_JBHSOU010000066.1, read as the reverse complement.
CGTAGGCCTTGGAGAAGGTGCGGGACACCAGCAGGTTCGGATAACGGCCCAGATAGTTAAGGCCGTCGGGCAATTCATCACCCTCGGCGTATTCGATGTAGGCCTCGTCCAGCACCACCAGGACGCTTTCCGGCACCTTGGCGAGGAAATCCTCCAGGGCCTGCGGGCCGAACCAGGTGCCGGTGGGGTTGTTCGGGTTGGCGATGAACACCACGCGGGTGTCGGCGTCGATGGCCGCCAGCATCGCGGGCAGGTCATGCCCCCAGTCCTTGGCCGGAACCACCTTGCCGGTGGCGCCCACGGCCTGGGTGGCGATGGGATAGACGGCGAAGGCGTGCTCGCTGAATACCGCGTTCAGGCCCGGGGCCAGGTAGGCACGGGCCACCAGGTCGAGGATGTCGTTGGAGCCGTTGCCCAGGGTTACCTGGGCCGGGGTCACGCCGCAGCGCTCGGCCAGGCGGCGCTTGAGCTCGAAACCGTTGCCGTCGGGGTAGCGGGTCAGCTCGGCCAGTTCGGCGCGGATGGCCTCCAAGGCCTTGGGGCTCGGGCCGAGGGGGTTCTCGTTGCTGGCCAGCTTGACGATACCGGCCGGATCCAGGTCCAGCTCGCGGGCCAGTTCATCCACCGGCTTGCCGGGTACGTAGGGCGAAAGTTTCTGCACGCCCGGTTGGGCAAGGGCGAGGAAGTCACAGGTCATCATTCAGCTCCGCTGGAGCTGCAAGCCTGAAGCCTGAAGCCTGAAGCCTGAAGCAGTCCGGGACTGTTCCAGCTTCCAGCTTCCAGCTTGCGGCTTCCAGCTGCCGTTAAAGTACTGCCTTCGGGTAGGAACCCAGCACCTTCAGGGCAACGGCTTCCTGGTTGATCTTCTCCAGCACGTCCTTGATCAGCGGGTCGTGCTGGTGGCCGACGAAGTCGATGAAGAACACGTAGGTCCACTTGCCGCTGCGGGACGGACGGGTCTCGATGCGGGTCAGGTCGATGCCGTTGTTGTGGAACGGCACCAGCAGTTCGTGCAGGGCGCCCGGCTTGTTGCGCATGGAGACGATGATGGAAGTCTTGTCGTCGCCGGTGGGCGGCACTTCCTGGTTGCCGATGATGAGGAAGCGCGTGGAGTTGTCCGGGCGGTCCTCGATCTTCTCGCAGAGCTTGGTCAGGCCGTAGAGGCTGGCCGCCATGTCACCGGCGATGGCCGCCGAGTTCCACTCGCTCTTCACCCGTTTCGCGGCGTCGGCGTTGCTGGGAACGGCCACGCGCTCGACGTTCGGGTAATGGGCATCCAGCCACTTGCGGCACTGGGCCAGGGACTGGGCGTGGGAGTAGATGCGGGTGATGTTGTCGGTCTTGGTGGTCTCGCCCACCAGCAGGTGGTGGTGGATGCGCAGCTCCACCTCGCCGCAGATCACCATGTCGTGCTCGAGGAAGCTGTCCAGGGTGTGGTTCACCGCGCCCTCGGTGGAGTTCTCCACCGGCACCACGCCGAAGTTCACCGCACCGGCGGCGACTTCACGGAAGACTTCGTCGATGGCGGCCATCGGCGCGCTGATCACCGCATGGCCGAAATGCTTGAGCGCCGCGGCCTGGGTGAAGGTGCCTTCCGGGCCGAGGTAAGCGACCTTGAGCGGCTGCTCCAGGGCCAGGCAGGACGACATGATTTCGCGGAACAACCGCGCCATCTCTTCGTTGTCCAGCGGGCCCTTGTTGCGCTCCATGATGTGCTTGAGCACCCAGGCTTCGCGTTCGGGGCGGTAGAAGACCGGCGTCTCGCCTTCGGGCAGGGAAGCCATCTTCACCCGCGCCACGTCCTGGGCGCAGCGGGCACGCTCGCTGATCAGCTCGAGGATCTTCTCGTCGAGGCTGTCGATGCGCAGGCGCAGGGCCTTGAGTTCCTGCTCGGACATCAGCCGCGCTCCTTCTCGAACTCCGCCATGTAGGCCACCAGGGCTTCGACCGCGTCGAGGCCGACGGCGTTGTAGATGGAGGCGCGCATGCCGCCCACCGAGCGGTGGCCCTTGAGGTTCAGCAGGCCACGGGCGTCGGCGCCGGCGAGGAAGTCCTTGTCCAGGCGCTCGTCGGCCAGGCGGAAGGGCACGTTCATCCAGGAGCGGGCATTGTGGGCAATCGGGTTGGTGTAGAACTCGCTCTTGTCGATGTAGCCGTAGAGCAGGTCCTTCTTCGCCTTGTTGCGCTGTTCCATGGCCTCGAGGCCGCCCTGCTCCTTCAGCCACTCGAACACCAGGCCCGAGAGGTACCAGGAGAAGGTGGCCGGGGTGTTGTACATGGAGCCGTTATCGGCGGCGACCTTGTAGTTGAGCATGGTCGGGCAGCTGGCACGGGCGCGGCCGAGCAGGTCCTCGCGAACGATGACCACCACCAGGCCGCTGGGGCCGATGTTCTTCTGCGCGCCGGCGTAGATCAGGCCGAAGCGGGATACGTCCAGCGGGCGGGAGAGGATGTCCGAGGACATGTCCGCCACCAGCGGTACATCGCCCACTTCCGGAATCCAGTCGAACTGCAGGCCGCCGATGGTTTCGTTGGAGGCATAGTGCAGGTAGGCGGCGTCCCTGGACAGCTGCCACTCGTTCTGGCCGGGAATGGCGAAGTAGTCGTAGGGCTTGGCGCTGGCGGCGACGTTCACGCGACCGAAGCGGCTGGCCTCGTCGATGCTCTTCTTCGACCAGATGCCGGTGTCGATGTAGTCGGCCACGCCGTTCTCGGGCAGCAGGTTCAGCGGGATCTCGGCGAACTGCTGGCTGGCGCCGCCCTGGAGGAACAGCACCTTGTAGTTCGAGGGAATGGACAGCAGGTCACGCAGGTCCTGCTCGGCCTTTTCGGCGATGGCCACGTATTCGTCGCTGCGGTGGCTCATTTCCATGACGGACAGGCCTTTGCCCTGCCAATCGAGGAGTTCCGCCTGGGCGCGTTGCAGAACAGCTTCCGGAAGCGCGGCCGGGCCGGCGCAGAAGTTAAAGGCTCGCTTGCTCACATCCACTCTCACTGGGTAGCGCGGGGGCACCAGTGCCCCCGCATGTTGTCATCTACCGAATGGACAGGCCGGCGACGGCCTGCCCGTTTCTACAACTATTGCTCGTCGCCAGCCGGCTGCGCGTCGTCCTGCTGAACATCGCCGGCCTCGGCATCGGCCACGGCGTCAACGGTCTGCTCTTCGCCTTCCAGCTCTTCGTCCTCGTCGCCGCCGGACGGCTCCTGCACGCGCTCCAGACCGACCAGGGTCTCGTCCTTGGCCAGCTTGATCAGGGTCACGCCCTGGGTGTTGCGGCTGGAACTGGAGACCTCGTCGACACGGGTACGCACCAGGGTGCCCTGGTCGGAAATCAGCATGATCTCCTCGCCGTCCTGCACCTGTACGGCGCCCACCAGCTTGCCATTACGCTCGTTGGTGACCATGGCGATCACGCCCTGGCCGCCACGACCGCGACGCGGGTAGTCGTCCAGCGGGGTGCGCTTGCCGTAACCACGCTCGGAGGCGGAGAGGATCTGCGCGCCCGCTTCCGGGATCAGCATGGAGATCAGGCTCTGGCCTTCCGGCAGGCGCATGCCACGGACGCCGCGGGCGGTACGGCCCATGGTGCGGACGTGTTTTTCCTTGAAGCGGATCACCTTGCCGCCGTCGGAGAAGAGCATGACTTCCTTGGCGCCATCGGTGATGGCGGCGGCGATCAGGGTGTCGCCCTCTTCCAGCTTCAGGGCGATCAGGCCGCTGGAACGCGGCTTGCTGAACTGCACCAGCGGGGTCTTCTTCACGGTACCGAAGGCGGTGGCCATGAAGATGTAGGCGCCGGTGGGCTCGTCCTGTTCGTCGTCGAGGTCGGCGCCTTCGTCGTCGCCACCTTCGGCTTCGACGACTTCGCCTTCGATCACCACACCGTCGTTCTCTTCCAGATCCTCTTCGGCGCCTGCGCTCTGCTGCAGGGCTTCCAGGTCGATCTGCAGCATCGCGGTGATGCGCTCGCCTTCATCCAGCGGCAGCAGGTTGACCAGCGGACGGCCGCGCGCGGTGCGCGAGGCTTCCGGGATCTCGAAGGTACGCAGCCAGTAGACCTTGCCCTTGCTGGAGAACAGCAGGAGGGTGGCGTGACTGTTGGCGACCAGCAGGTGTTCGATGTAGTCCTCGTCCTTCACCCCGGTGGCCGACTTGCCCTTGCCGCCACGGCGCTGGGCCTGGTAGGCGGCCAGCGGCTGGGACTTGGCGTAGCCGCCGTGGGAGATGGTGACGACGCGCTCTTCCTCGGTGATCAGGTCGGCGATGGTCAGGTCCACCTGGGACGCGACGATCTCGGTGCGGCGGGCGTCGCCGAACTCGGCCTTCACTTTCTCCAGTTCTTCGCGGATGACTTCCATCAGGCGCTGGGGGTTGGTGAGGATGCGGATCAGCTCGCCGATCAGGGTGAGGATTTCCTGGTACTCGGCCAGCAGCTTCTCGTGCTCCAGGCCGGTCAGGCGGTGCAGGCGCAGTTCCAGGATGGCCTGGGCCTGCTCGGGGGACAGGTAGTACTTGCCGTCGCGCAGGCCGTATTGCGGGTCCAGGTCTTCCGGACGGCAGGCATCGGCGCCGGCGCGCTCGACCATGGCTTCCACCGCGCTGGATTCCCAGGGGGTGGCGATCAGGCGTTCCTTGGCCTCGGCCGGGGTGGGCGAGGTCTTGATCAGCTCGATCACCGGGTCGATGTTGGACAGGGCGACGGCCTGGCCTTCGAGGATGTGGCCGCGCTCACGGGCCTTGCGCAGCTCGTAGACGGTGCGGCGGGTCACCACTTCGCGGCGGTGACGGATGAACACCTCGAGCATGTCCTTCAGGTTCAGCGTGCGCGGCTGGCCATCCACCAGCGCCACCACGTTGATACCGAAGACGCTCTGCATCTGGGTCTGGGCGTAGAGGTTGTTGAGGATTACCTCGCCCACTTCGCCACGGCGCAGCTCGATCACCACGCGCATGCCGTCCTTGTCGGACTCGTCACGCAGTTCGGTGATGCCTTCGAGTTTCTTCTCCTTGACCAGCTCGGCGATCTTCTCGATCAGGCGCGCCTTGTTCAGCTGGTAGGGCAGCTCGGTGACCACGATCTGCTGGCGGCCGCCGCCCTTCTCCATGTCCTCGATTTCGGCGCGGGCACGTATATAGATGCGGCCACGACCGGTGCGGTAGGCCTCGATGATGCCGGCGCGGCCGTTGATGATGCCCGCGGTGGGGAAGTCCGGACCCGGGATGTACTGCATCAGTTCATCGACCGTGAGCTCGGAGTTGTCCATCAGCGCCAGGCAGCCGTCGATGACTTCGCCCAGGTTGTGCGGCGGGATGTTGGTGGCCATGCCCACAGCGATACCGCTGGAACCGTTGACCAGCAGGTTGGGGATCTTGGTCGGCATGACCGCGGGGATCTGCTCGGTGCCGTCGTAGTTGGGCACCCAGTCCACGGTTTCCTTGTCCAGGTCGGCCAGCAGCTCGTGGGCCAGCTTGGACATGCGCACTTCGGTGTATCGCATGGCCGCGGCGTTATCGCCGTCCACCGAACCGAAGTTGCCCTGGCCATCCACCAGCAGGTAGCGCAGCGAGAAAGGCTGGGCCATGCGCACGATGGTGTCGTACACCGCGGTGTCGCCGTGCGGGTGGTACTTACCGATCACGTCACCCACCACACGGGCGGACTTCTTGTAGGGTTTGTTCCAGTCGTTGCCCAGTTCGCTCATCGCGTAGAGGACGCGACGGTGCACCGGCTTCAGGCCGTCGCGCGCGTCCGGCAAGGCGCGCCCGACGATCACGCTCATCGCGTAGTCGAGGTAGGACTGTTTCAGCTCGTCTTCGATATTGACCGGGAGGATTTCTTTGGCCAGTTCGCCCATGAGAAGCCTGGTTCCTTTTTCTGATGAAACTCCGCCCCGCTCGTCCTGAGCGGCGCGAAGCTCGTCACTGCGGCCTGATGCGGCAGCGACTCACGACAAATCAACGAGTTAAGCCAAGGATCTGTGCAATTGGGCCGCCTCGATGGAGGGGCGGCAATAACTGCCGGAGCTTACCACAGTCACCGCCTCGCACCTACCCCGCCGGGCGGCCCGCCACGGGGGTGAAATGCCGCAGTGATAGCTCAATGCAGGCGTTTGCGGCACATCAACTGGGCCATCTTGGCAGCGTCGGGACGCTCGACCACACCCTTCTCCGTCACGATGGCATCGATCAGGTCGGCCGGGGTCACGTCGAACACCGGATTCACCGCATGGACTTCCGCGGCGACGCGACGCCCGCCCAGGTCCAGCAGTTCGGAGCCGTCACGCTCCTCGATGGGAATGTCGTCGCCGCTTTCCAGGGACATGTCGATGGTGGAACTTGGCGCCACTACCATGAAGCGCACGCCGTGGTGCATGGCGGTGACCGCCAACTGGTAGGTGCCGATCTTGTTCGCCACGTCGCCGTTGGCGGTGATGCGGTCGGCGCCGACTATCACCCAGGTGATCCCGGCGGTCTTCATCAGGTGGGCGGCGGCGGCATCGGCGTTGAGGCTCACCGGCACGCCCTCGTTGGCCAGCTCCCAGGCGGTCAGCCGGGCGCCCTGCAGCCAGGGCCGGGTTTCGTCGGCGTAGACCCGCTCCACCAGGCCGTCCAGGTGCGCGGCGCGGATCACCCCGAGGGCGGTGCCGAAACCGCCGGTGGCCAGGGCACCGGTGTTGCAGTGGGTCAGCAGCGCCTGGGGGCTGCCCTGATGCTTGCGGATCAGCTCCATACCCAGCTGGGCCATGGTCAGGTTGGCCTCGCGGTCGCTCTGGTGGATGGAGATGGCCTCGGCCTCCAGCGCCTGCAGCGGCGTTTCGCCGTCGCGCAGGCGCTCCAGGCGTTCGCGCATGCGGTTCAGCGCCCAGAACAGGTTGACCGCCGTCGGCCGCGAATCGGCCAGCACCTTGAAGTCCGCGTCCAGCGCCGCGCGCCAGTCGCCACCGGCGGCGATGCGCGCGCGAGCCCCCAGCACCACGCCATAGGCGGCGCTGATGCCGATGGCCGGCGCACCGCGCACCACCATCTGGCGAATGGCCTGGGCCACGCCCTCGGCGGAGTCGTAGGCGAGCCAGATTTCCTCGGCCGGCAGCAGGCGCTGGTCAAGCAGGTGGAGCACGCCGTCCCGCCAGTCGATGGCCTTGACCTTCTCGGCTGCTAACAGTTGTTCACGCATCGACCACCTCGCCACCCGTAACTCGCGGAAAAACCGCAGATTATAGCGAGCCGGAGCCCTTCTGGCTCGGGTATACTGCCGCCACTTCAATTTTGCGCCCGGGATGCGCCGCCATGCCCAGTTCCAACGCTCCGCTCGATCTGCTCCTGCTCCCGTCCTGGATAGCCCCGGTGGAACCCGCCGGCGTCGTGCTGCGGGACCATGCGCTGGGCATCCGCGACGGCCGCATCGCCCTGCTCGCCCCGCGGGACGTCGCGCTGCGCCATGGGGCCCTGGAACTCCGCGAACTGCCCGGCATGCTGCTGGCGCCGGGCCTGATCAACGCCCATGGCCACGCCGCCATGACGCTGTTCCGCGGACTGGCCGACGACCTGCCGCTGATGACCTGGCTACAGGAACACATCTGGCCCGCCGAGGCCAAGTGGGTCGACGAGTCGTTCGTCCGCGACGGCACCGAACTGGCCGTGGCCGAGCAGATCAAGGGCGGCATCAGTTGCTTCTCCGACATGTACTTCTTCCCGGCCCAGGCCAGCGCCGTCATCCATAACGCAGGCATCAAGGCGCAGCTGGCGATCCCGGTGCTGGACTTCCCGATTCCCGGCGCCGCCGACGCGGCCGAAGCCATCCGCCGCGGCGTCGAGCTGTTCAGCGACCTCAAGCACCACCCGCGCATCAAGGTCGCCTTCGGCCCCCACGCACCCTACAGCGTCAGCGACGACAAGCTGGAGAACATCCGCGTGCTGGCCGAGGAACTGGACGCCGGCATTCATATGCACGTCCAGGAAACCGCCTTCGAGGTCCAGCAGAGCCTGGAGCTGCGCGGCGAGCGGCCGATGGCGCGGCTCGCCCGCCTGGGCCTGCTGGGGCCGCGCTTCCAGGCCGTGCACATGACCCAGGTGGACGAGGCCGACCTGGCCATGCTGGTGGAAAGCAACAGCAGCGTGATCCACTGCCCCGAATCCAACCTCAAGCTGGCCAGCGGTTTCTGCCCGGTGGAACGCCTCTGGCAGGCCGGCGTGAACGTCGCCATCGGCACCGACGGCGCGGCCAGCAACAATGACCTGGACCTGCTCGGCGAAACCCGCACCGCCGCCCTCCTGGCCAAGGCGGTCGCCGGTTCGGCCAGCGCCCTGGACGCCCACCGCGCCCTGCGCATGGCCACCCTGAACGGCGCAAGGGCCCTGGGGATCGACCAGGACACCGGCTCCCTGGAAGTCGGCAAGGCCGCCGACCTGGTGGCCTTCGACCTCTCCGGGCTGGCCCAGCAGCCGGTCTACGACCCGGTTTCCCAACTCATCTATGCCACCGGGCGCGACGCGGTGCGGCACCTCTGGGTCGACGGCAGGCAACTGCTGGACGACGGCCGCCTGACCCGCCTGGACGAAGAGCGCCTGGGCGCCACCGCCCGCGCCTGGGGCGAGCGCATCGCCGGCCACTGAATTCTGATTCGAGGACATCCCATGACCAACGTCGATCACGTCGAAATCGCCAAGTTCGAGGCCCTCGCCCACCGCTGGTGGGACCGCGAGAGCGAGTTCAAGCCCCTGCACGACATCAACCCGCTGCGGGTCAACTGGATCGACGAGCGCGTCAGGCTGGCCGGCAAGAAGGTGCTGGACATCGGCTGCGGCGGCGGCATCCTCAGCGAGTCCATGGCCCAGCGCGGCGCCACGGTCACCGGCATCGACATGGGCGAGGCTCCGCTGGCGGTGGCCCAGCTGCACCAGCTGGAATCGGGCGTACCGGTGGAATACCGGCGCATCACCGCCGAAGCCCTGGCCGCCGAGATGCCCGGCCAGTTCGACGTGGTCACCTGCATGGAGATGCTCGAACACGTGCCCGACCCGGCCTCGGTGATCCGCGCCTGCCACACCCTGGTCAAGCCGGGCGGCCAGGTGTTCTTCTCCACCATCAACCGCAACCCGAAGGCCTACCTGTTCGCCATCGTCGGCGCGGAATACATCATGAAGCTGCTGCCCCGCGGCACCCACGACTTCAAGAAGTTCATCCGCCCCTCCGAGCTCGGCGCCTGGAGCCGCGCCGCGGGCCTTTCGGTGAAGGACATCATCGGCCTGACCTACAACCCGCTGACCAAGCACTACAAGCTGGAAGCCGACGTCGACGTCAACTACATGATCCAGACCCTGCGCGAGGAGTGACCGGCATGCGTCTTCAAGCGGTTCTTTTCGATATGGACGGTACCCTGCTTGACTCGGCGCCGGACTTCATCGCCATCTGCCAGGCCATGCGTGCCGAACGCGGCCTGCCGCCCAGGGATGAGAAGGCGATTCGCGACGTGGTGTCCGGCGGCGCCCGCGCCATGGTCGCCACCGCCTTCGAGATGGACCCGGAAGCCCCGGAGTTCGAGCCCCTGCGCCTGGAATTCCTGGAGCGCTACCAGAATCACTGCGCGGTGCTCACCCGCCCGTTCGACGGCATCGATGAGCTGCTGGCGGACATCGAGCAGGCCAAGCTGATCTGGGGCGTGGTGACCAACAAGCCGGTGCGCTACGCCGAACCCATCATGCAGCAGCTGGGCCTCGCCGAGCGCTCCGCCGTGCTGATCTGCCCAGATCATGTGAAGAACAGCAAGCCGGACCCGGAAATGCTGCTGCTGGCCTGCAGCAAGCTGAACCTGGACCCGGCCAGCGTACTCTTCGTCGGTGACGACCTGCGCGATATCGAGTCCGGCCGCGCCGCCGGCACCCGCACCGCCGCCGTCAGCTACGGCTATATCCATCCCAGCGACAACCCGGCGCACTGGGGCGCCGACGTGGTGGTCGACCACCCACTCGAACTGCGCGCCGTGCTCGACCGCGCGCTGTGCTCATGTTGAGCCGGAAGCTGGAAGCCTGAAGCCGGAAGCAATCGGCCCCGCGTCCAGCTTTCAGCTTCAAGCCTCCAGCTCTCCGAAGGAGTTACAGATGTTCCAGTATTCCGCCCGCCCCGACCTGCTCAAGGATCGGGTCATCCTGATCACCGGCGCCGGCCGCGGCATTGGCGCCGCCGCCGCGAAGACCTTCGCCGCCCACGGCGCCACCGTGCTGCTGCTGGGCAAGACCGAAGCCAGCCTGAATGCCGTCTACGACGAGATCGAGGCCGCCGGCCATCCGCAGCCCGCGGTGATCCCCTTCAACCTGGAGACCGCCCAGCCACACCAGTACGACGAACTGGCGGCGACCCTGGAAGCCGAATTCGGCCGCCTCGATGGCCTGCTGCACAACGCCTCCATCCTCGGCCCGCGCACGCCCATCGAGCAGCTCTCCGGGGAAAACTTCATGCGCGTCATGCAGGTCAACGTCAACGCCATGTTCATGCTGACCAGCACCCTGCTGCCGCTGCTGAAGCTGTCCAGAGACGCCTCGGTGGTCTTCACCTCCAGCGGCGTCGGCCGCAAGGGCCGCGCCTACTGGGGCGCCTACGCGGTTTCCAAGTTCGCCACCGAGGGGCTGATGCAGGTCCTGGCCGATGAAGTGGACGGCGTCGCCAGCGTGCGCGCCAACAGCGTCAACCCCGGCGCCACGCGCACCAGCATGCGCGCCCAGGCCTATCCGGGTGAAAACCCTGAAAGCAACCCGGAACCCGCGGCCATCATGCCTGTCTACCTGTATCTCATGGGGCCGGACAGCGCAGGTGTGAACGGCCAGGCTTTCGACGCGCAATGACCTCCCTCCGCGGCGGTCATCCGACCGCCGCAGCCTCCGCCGGATTTACGGCGGCACCGCCCTGTGAACGGCATCACACTGCCATTAATTTGCCATCAAGCCGGCAAAAGCTTGCCGCCCAACCTGGCAATAGCGATCCAACTTATTGAAAAGAAAGCAATTTCACGGGAATGCGCACTCCTGGCACAAAATTGGCTGTATGCCTGGCGTCGTCGCATCTTGCGTCAGAGGTTCAACTCAATGGTTCCTCCCACCCTGACCAACACCATCGATTTCGACGCCGCCAAGCTGCAACGCCTCGGTTACACCGGCAAGCGCCAGCCCAAGCTGCGTCCCATCAGCCTGATCGAACTGCGCCGCCACCTGACGCTGCAACTGCAGACCAGCCTGGATGTGGAGCGCATCGTCAGCCTGTTCTTCAGCGAGGTGCAACGTCTGGTTCCCCTGGATGCCCTGGCCTACCTGCACCAGAGCAGCGACCTGCGCCTGGAGTACGGCAGCCGTTCCAGCCACTCGGCCGGCTACCGCCTGACCCATGAGGGCGAATACCTGGGCGAGCTGATCTTCCGCCGCAACCAGCGCTTCGACGACCAGGAACTGAACCAGCTGGAGTCGCTGCTCGCCAGCCTGCTCTTCCCACTGCGCAACGCCCTGCTCTACCGCGCCGCCATCCAGAGCGCCCTGCGCGACCCGCTGACCGATACCGGCAACCGCATCGCAATGGAACAGACCCTGCAGCGCGAGGTGGACCTGGCGCGCCGCAACCTGCAGCCGCTGTCGGTGCTGATGCTGGATATCGATCACTTCAAGCAGATCAATGACCAGTACGGCCACAGCACGGGCGACGAAGTCCTGAAGGCGGTCGCCACCACCCTCAAGGCGCGCCTGCGCAATGTCGACATGGTGTTCCGCTTCGGCGGCGAAGAGTTCCTCGTCCTGCTGTCCGGCACCTGCCGCGAGGCGGCCGCGCTGGTGGGCGAGCGGCTGCGCCTGGGTATCCTCGAACTGCAGTACCTGGTCCAGGGGCACGCCCTGGACCTGTCCATCAGCCTCGGCTGCGCCACCCTGCTGCCGACGGAATCGGTGGACAGCCTCCTGCGCCGCGCGGACAACGCCCTCTACGTCGCCAAGCGCGAAGGCCGCAATCGGCTGTCGATGGCGGGCTGAGGCCCTGCCGCGGCGGAGGACGTGCGGGCATTGCGCCCGCGATCGCCGCGAGCCGCCATCGACAGACCGCGACCCCCTGGCTGCAGCATCAGGTCCGCGGCGGCTCGGCGCCGAGGGGCACTATGGCCATGGTGAGCCGCGAGATGCAGCTGGGCTTGCCATCGTCGCCAGCCAGGCGGATGTCCCAGACATGGGTGGTACGCCCCAGGTGCACCGGGCGGGCAACAGCGGTGACCCGTCCGCTGCGCAGGCCGCGCAGGTGGTTGGCGTTGACCTCCAGGCCGACGCAATAGAAGCGGCTGGTATCGATGCACAGGTAGCTGGCGGTGGAGCCCAGGGTTTCCGCCAGCACCACCGAAGCGCCGCCATGGAGCAGGCCGTAGGGCTGGTGGGTGCGCTGGTCCACCACCATGCTGGCGGTCAGGGACTGGTCGTCGAAGGCTTCGAAGCGGATGCCCAGGCCTTCGCCGATGGTGTTCTTCAGGGATTCGTTGAGGTGCGCGAGGTCGGGGATTCGTTGCCACAGGCCCATGGATCACTCCTGGCTGAGGGCCGGGACGGCGCGTCCCGGCCGGTCGGGTTCATTCGTGCCAGAGCACCGCTTCCTGGCGCTCGAGCCACTCGGGGAAACGCTTGCCGTAGGCATCCTCGACTTTGTTGCGCTTGATCTTCAGGGTGGGCGTGAGAAAGCCGTTGTCCACCGCCCAGACATCCTTGACCAGCACCAGTCCCTGCAGGCGCTCGTGCTTGTCCAGGGCGCCGTTGACCTCGTCCAGCAGGCTGCGCAGGCTGATCTCCAGGTCCGAGCGGGCACCGTTGGCCGCTTCCTGCCGCCCCACTTCGGACAGCACGCAGAGCGCCATGGGTTGCGGCAGGCCATCGCCCACCACACAGACCTGCTCGATGCGCGGATGCACCGCCAGGCGGTTCTCGATGGGCGCAGGGGCCACGTACTTGCCCTTGCTGGTCTTGAAGATTTCCTTGATGCGGCCGGTCAGGCGCAGGTTGCCCTCGGCGTCCTGCTCGCCCTTGTCGCCGGTGCGCAGGTAGCCGTCCTCGGTGACGGTTTCGGCGGTCTTCTCCAGGTCCTTGTAGTAGCCCTGCATGGTGGCGCCGCTGCGCACCTGCACCTCGCCCTCCTCGCTGATGCGCACTTCCACGCCGGGGCTGTTGCGGCCGATCCAGCCGGGCTTCAGCTCACCCGTGCGGCACAGGTGGGAGTAACCGCAGTTCTCGGTCATGCCGTAGACCTCCCGCACTTCCAGGCCGAGTCGCTTGTACCAGTCCAGCAGCGCCCCGGGCACCGGTGCGGCGCCGCACAGGGCGTTGCGCACGGCATCCAGGCCGAGGCCGGCGAGCACCTTGCGCCCGACCATGCGGCCGAGGATGGGTATGCCGAGCAAGCGATCGAGCTTGTGCGCCGGCATTTTCGCGTAGACCCCCATCTGGAACTTGGTCCAGATCCGCGGCACGCCGAAGATGGCGGTGGGCCGGGCCCGGCGCAGGTCGTCGAGGAAAGTGTCCAGGCTCTCGGCGAAAAACACCGTCTGCCCGGCGTAGAGCGAACCCATTTCGACGAACATGCGCTCGGCCACGTGGCACAGCGGCAGATAGGAGAGCAGGCGGTCCTCTTCGCCGGTCTGGAACAGTTGCACGCCCTGGCTGGCGGCGAAGGCGAAGTTGCTGAAGTTGTGCATCACGCCCTTGGGCGTGCCGGTTGTGCCGGAGGTGTAGATGATGGTGGCGAGCTGGTCGGGAGCGCTCCGGGGGCGGTCCTGGATCGGGTTGGCGGCCTGCAGGTCGGCCCAGCCGAAGTCGAACGAACCGGCGGGGTGAATCGGCAAGGCGATGGTCGGCACGCCAGGGGGAATGCCGTCGGCCATCGCCGGCCAGTCGTCGAGCTTGCCGATGAAGGCCAGGGCCGACTCGGAATGCGCCAGGACCTGGCGGACGGATTCGGCGTTGAGGTTGGGATAGAGCGGGACGGAAACGTGACCGGCCATCCAGATGGCGAGGTCGGCGATGATCCAGTGGGCACAGTTCTTGGAGATGATGGCGATGCGGCTGCCTTGCGGCAGGTCGCGCCCCCGTAACCAGCTGGCGGCCCTGCGGGCCTGCTCGCCCACGTCGGCCCAGGTCAGCTCTTCGATCCTGCCGCCGCCGAGCGGCTGGACCAGGTAGCGTTTGTTCGGGTGACGGGCTTCGCGTTCGAAGAAAATTTCAAGCGGCAAACGGACTGCATCAGCCACAGGGCCTCCTCCTTTATTCTTTTTGTGGGGGACAACCAAGCACTTGCTCGGCCGACTATTCCACGCACCCGGAGGAGGCGCAAGTTAAGAAATGTTGCGATTCGTCAGTGATGGCGAACGTGATGCAAGGCGCGCAGGGACATCAGGCCGGGGATCAGCAGGTCGCCATCCAGCTCCGCCAGGCTGGCCGTGCTCATGGGCAGCGGCTCCTGGCGATGGCCATGGATCAGCAGGCCGGCCAGCTCGCTGACGAAGGGGTTGTGGGTCACCAGCAGGAGTTCCTGCTCGCTGCGCTCGGCCAGGTAGTTCAGGGCCTCGCGCGGGTCGCTGTCCGGGGTCAGCCAGGGCGCGGTGCCGACGGCACCGCTGAATCCCAGGGCATCGCGAACCAGTTCGGCGCTCTGCTGCGCCCGCACGTAGGGGCTGGCGAGTATCGCGCCCAGCGGCCGCCCGGCGAGCTGGGCGGCGCTGTGCAGCACTTCCTTGCGGCCGTGGCGAGTCAGCTCGCGCTCCGCGTCGGTGCGGGCACGCGGCTCGGCCTCGCCGTGACGCAGCAGCCAGAGCCTCATAGCTTGGGTTCTTCGTCGCGCACTGGGTGGGCGGCCGGCGGCACTTCGTGGGGCGCCTCGCCCTCGGCGGCGCGAGCCTCGGGCCAGTCGGCGAAGGGCCAGGGTTTTTCTTCGGTATTGAAGGTACCGAAGCGACCGATCTGTGCCAGGTACTGGCTCAGGCTGTCGCCGAAGGCCAGCAGGCCGGCGTTGGGCGCGCCATAGAAGGCGCGGTAGCCCAGCTGCAGCAGGACCACGGCGCCGAGCACGATCTCGGCCAGTTGCCAGACGATGACGAAAATCAGCATCCACATGACGCGCAGCAGGATGTGCTCGCGCTGCAGGTCTTCACGCTCTTCACTCATGGGGGTCTCCTTGTCCGAAAGCGTGGCTCAGAAGCCGGTGGTTGGTATGAAGTCTACGTCTGTCTTGGGCTCGCCGCGCATCAGCGCCTCGATCACCTGGGCCAGCGTACGTCCCTCGAAAAGAATGGCATGCAGCCCCGCGACCAGCGGCATGTAGACCTGCATCTCTTCGGCGCGGGCCTTCAACACCTTGAGGGTGTTGACCCCTTCCGCCACCTCGCCCAGGCGCGCCACGGCGTCCTCCAGGGACAGGCCCTCGCCCAGGGCGAAGCCCACCTGGTAGTTGCGGCTCTTGGGCGAGGAGCAGGTGACGATCAGGTCGCCGACGCCGGCCAGCCCCAGGAAGGTCATGGGGTTGGCACCGAGCTTGACGGCGAAGCGGGTCATCTCGGCCAGGGCGCGGGTGATCAGCATGCTCTTGGTGTTCTCGCCCATGCCCAGGGCGGCGGCCATGCCGGACATGATGGCGTAGACGTTCTTCAGCGCCCCACCCAGTTCGACGCCGAAGCGGTCCTGGCTGGCATAGACGCGGAAGGTGCGCCCGTGCAGGGCGTCCTGCACGCGCCTGCACAGCTCGGCGTCCTCGCTGGCGACAACGGTGGCGGTGAGGGCATGGTCGGCGATTTCCTTGGCCAGGTTGGGGCCGGAAATCACCCCGATACGGGCGTCCGGAGCCACTTCCTCGAGTATCTGGCTCATCAGCTTGAAGCTCTGCGCCTCGATACCCTTGGTGGTGCTGATCAGCAGCTTGCCGGCCAGCTGGCCCGCCACCGGCTCCAGTACCTTGCGCAATGCGCTGGACGGCACGGCGACGAACACCAGCTCGCAATCGCCGAGGACGGCGGCCAGGTCGTTGTCCGGCTCCACGCCGGGGTGGATCTTCACGCCCTTGAGGTAGCGCGGGTTCTCGCGCTGGGTACGGATCGCCTCGGCCTGCTCCGGGTCGCGCATCCACTGGCGCACGCGCTGGCCATTCTCGGCCAGCAGGTTGGCGATGGCAGTGCCGAAGCTGCCGCCACCGAGCACCGCGACGGGTTGCTGTTCAGTCATGACAAGTCCATGTAGGCCAAAGGTATGGCGAATCCGCGCATTATACGGCGCCGCCGCCGACCGGCCAGTCTCAATCCAGAGCCTTTGCGCTGGCAAAGCGACTGGCCTCGGTTAAGATGCCGCAAGTTCGACCGATGCCGGCGCCGCAGGAGCGTTTTTCTCCATTCGGCAAGCCCCAGGTCTCGAATTTCCCCAGCATCGGGGCATAAGGGGACTAGAGTTCCAGCATAGACTGCTCCCCAAGGACGCCCCCGTACCGAGGCCGAAGGATGATGCGCCGCCCCTCCCACCGCTTCCCGGCATTCCGGCCCGCGCCGGGCCACGACCGTACCCGCCCGGCCGCGACTGCCGCCGAAGGGGAATCGCGGCCATGACCCTGGGACACCGCTGGGATATCCATACCCGCACCCAATTGATCAGTCTCGGCCCGGCGCTGCTGCTCACCCTGCTGCTCACCGGCTTCTTCACCTTCGCGCGCTTGCAGGACCTGCGCCAGGAGCTGAACCACACCGGCCAGCTGATCGCCAGCCAGCTCGCCCCGGCTGCGGAGTACGGTGTGGTGAGCGGCAAGCTGGAGGTCCTCGAAGGCCTGCTCCAGGCGAGCCTGGGCACACCCCATGTGCGTTTTCTCGAAGTTCGCGATCGCGCCGACAACATCCTGGTCTACCTGGAGCAGCAGGAAAGCCTGGAGAAAAGCGGCACCCAGGTGGAAGTGTTCCACGCCCCCATCGTCCTGCAGCAGGTGCACCTGCAGGCACGTCAGACCCGCACCGGGACAAATAGCCGTAGCGACAACGGCAACTACCTGGGTCGCGTGGTGGTGGGCATGTCCAATGACGCCTTCAGCAGCCGCCAGCAGGAAATCCTCCTCAAGGCCACGGTGCTGGCGCTGATCGCCCTGCTCCTCACCTTCCTCCTGGCCCGTCGCCTGGCAACCCGCCTGTCACAGCCCATCAGCGCCATGGGCGAGGCGGTCAAGGCGATTCAGGACGGAAACTACAACGCCAGCCTGCCCGTGGTGGACGACAGCGAACTGGGCGACCTCGGCCGCCACCTCAACAACCTCGCCAGCGGCCTCGAACAGGCCAGCCACGAACAGCAGCGGGCGATGGACCAGCTGATCAAGGCCCGCGAGGAGGCCGAGATGGCGAACCGGGCCAAGTCCGACTTCCTGGCGATGATGAGTCACGAGCTGCGAACTCCCATGAATGGCGTGCTGGGCATGCTGCAGCTGCTGGAAACCACCGAGATGAACGAGGAGCAGACGGAGTACGCGGCGCTGGCCACGGAATCCACCGAGCACCTCTTGAAGGTGATCAACGACATCCTCGACTTTTCCCGTATCGAGCGCGGCGCCCTGGAACTGGAGCGCATTCCCTTCAACCTGCTGGAACTGATCCAGGGTTCGGTGCAGGTGTTCCAGCACAGCGCCCAGCAACGCGGCCTGGACCTGACCCTGGATACCCAGGGCGGCCTGGAGCGCGTGGAAGTTCAGGGCGACCCGACGCGCCTGCGGCAGATCCTGGTCAACCTGGTGGGCAATGCCCTGAAATTCACCGAAGAAGGCGGCATCAGGGTGAAAACCCGCTGGCAGGCCCTGGACAGCGAAGTGCTCTGGTTCACCTGCGCGGTGCACGACAGCGGCATCGGCATCCCGCCGGATCGACTCGAGCACATGTTCGACGCCTTCCAGCAGGCCGATCATTCGATTTCCCGTCGCTACGGCGGCACCGGCCTCGGCCTGCCCATTGCCCGCACCCTGGCCGAGCGCATGGGCGGCACCCTGCAGGCGGAAAGCCACGAGGGCTCCGGCTCGGTCTTCACTCTGGAGATCCCCCTGCCGTTCCGCACCCAGGATTCGGACGTGGTCCGCGATCGGGCGCAGAGCCCGGAAACGGCCAGCGGCCAGCAGGTGCTGCTGGTCGAGGACAATCCGGTCAACCAGACCGTGATCGAAGCGATGCTGCGCAGCCTCGGCTACCAGGTCAGCCTGGTGGGCGACGGCGCCCAGGCGGTGCACCAGGCGTCGCGCCACCGCTATGCGGCGATCCTCATGGACTGTCGCCTGCCGGTGCTGGATGGCTACGAAGCCACCCGGCAGATTCGCCAGATGAATGATGGCGCCACATTGCCGATCATCGCCCTCACCGCCAACGCCCTGCAGGGCGACCGCGAAGCCTGTCTGGCCGCGGGCATGAACGACTACCTGGCCAAGCCGTTCAAGCGCGCCGACCTGCAGCGGGTGATGCAGCGCTGGATGAACAAGCCGTCGGACTGACCCCCTTGCTGCCGTTTCCAGACATTCGTCGAGGGCCCGGGGATGTTAAAGTGCACCACACTTTGCGAGCGGGCGCCCTTCGGTGCGCTCCGTGCGGCTGGCCAATGCCACGTGGGTGAACGACTGTGCTCGTCGCTCTGTGACTTTCACCGCAACGCAACAGTCTATGACTAGTCTGCCGCCTGACGCCCCTGTGGCCACGGCAGAAGGATGAATGCAAAGCCCTGTGCCACACGGGGACCATTGAGGAGCTCGCATGACAAAACAAAACGCCTATACCCGGGAAGACCTGCTGCGCTGCAGCCGCGGCGAGCTGTTCGGCCCTGGTAATGCGCAACTGCCCGCCCCCAACATGCTGATGATCGACCGCATCGTGCATATCAGCGAGACCGGCGGGAAGTACGGCAAAGGCGAGATCGTCGCCGAGCTCGATATCAATCCTGACCTGTGGTTCTTCGCCTGCCATTTCGAAGGCGACCCGGTCATGCCCGGCTGCCTCGGCCTCGACGCCATGTGGCAGCTGGTCGGTTTCTTCCTCGGCTGGCAGGGCAATCCCGGCCGTGGCCGCGCGCTCGGCTCCGGCGAAGTCAAATTCTTCGGCCAGGTCCTGCCGTCCGCGAAAAAGATCACCTACAACATCCATATCAAGCGCACTATTAACCGTTCGCTGATCCTCGGCATCGCCGATGGCACCGTTGCCGTCGACGGCCGCGAGATCTACAGCGCCGAAGGCCTGCGCGTCGGCCTGTTCACCTCTACCGACAGCTTCTGAAGGACATCCGCATGCGTCGCGTCGTGATCACTGGCCTGGGCATCGTCTCCTGCCTGGGCAATGACAAAGCCACTGTTTCCGCCAACCTGCGCGCCGGCAAGGCCGGTATCCGCCACAACCCGTCCTACGCGGAAATGGGTCTGCGCAGCCAGGTTTCCGGTTCCGTTGATCTGAACCTGGAAGAGCTGATCGATCGCAAGATCTTCCGCTTCATGGGCGATGCCGCTGCCTACGCCTACCTGGCCATGCAGCAGGCCATCGAGGACGCCGGCCTGACCGCCGAGCAGATCTCCAACCCGCGCGTGGGCCTGATCGCCGGCTCCGGCGGTGCTTCCACCGTCAACCAGATGGAAGCCATCGACACCCTGCGCGAAAAGGGCGTCAAGCGCATCGGCCCATACCGCGTGACCCGCACCATGGGCAGCACCGTTTCCGCCTGCCTGGCCACCCCCTTCCAGATCAAGGGCGTGAACTTCTCCATCTCCTCGGCCTGCGCCACCAGCGCCCATTGCATCGGCCAGGCCATGGAACAGATCCAGCTGGGCAAGCAGGACATGGTCTTCGCCGGCGGCGGTGAAGAAGAGCATTGGAGCCAGAGCTGCCTGTTCGACGCCATGGGCGCCCTGTCCACCCAGTACAACGAAACCCCCGAGAAGGCCTCCCGCGCCTACGACGCCAAGCGTGACGGCTTCGTCATCGCCGGCGGCGGCGGCATGGTGGTGGTCGAGGAGCTGGAGCACGCGCTCAAGCGCGGTGCCAAGATCTATGCCGAGATCGTCGGCTACGGCGCCACCTCCGACGGCTACGACATGGTGGCCCCGAGCGGCGAAGGCGCGATTCGCTGCATGCAGCAGGCGCTGTCCACCGTCGACACCCCGATCGACTACCTGAATACCCACGGCACCTCCACTCCGGTGGGCGACGTGGCGGAAATCCGTGGCGTACGCACCGTGTTCGGTGACAAGGCCCCGGCCATCAGCTCCACCAAGAGCCTGTCCGGCCACTCCCTGGGCGCCGCTGGCGTGCAGGAAGCCATCTACTGCCTGCTGATGATGGAAGGCAACTTCATGGCCGGTTCCGCCAACATCGAGGAGCTGGACCCGGAAGTGGCCGACCTGCCGATCCTGCGCGAGACCCGCGAGAACGCCAAGATCGACACCGTCATGTCCAACAGCTTCGGCTTCGGCGGCACCAACGCCACCCTGGTACTGAAGCGCTACCAGGGCTGATCCGCTCCGTAGCACCCGCAACGCCCGTATCCCCTGGATACGGGCGTTGTCGTTTCTGGGCCTGACGCGACCTTCCCCAAAGTCCGTAGGGCCTTTCCGAACCGTCCATCCCGCTATCAAGAACCGCCGCCAGGCTCCGCTACAGGGACCAGCAACATCCCACCAGTCCCGGATCGGAGTAGACGCATGTTCCTTCGCCAACTGCCCATCGCATACCGTGCGGCCATCGGGTTCGCCATCATCACCCTGATGCTGGTCGGCCTCGGCGGCTTCGCCCACAACCGCATGGCCGCCATCAACCAGGCCTCCGCCCGGATCAGCGAACTCTGGCTGCCCAGTGTCCAACTCTCCGGGCAGATGGGCCTGCTCCTGTCCGAGTTCCACCTCAGCGAAATGAACCACGTGCTGGCCCGGGACGATGCCGGCATGGACGCCCAGGAGCGGCGCATGGAGGAGCTGCTCGCCGAACTGGCGAAGGTCCAGCAGGCTTACCGCCCACTGCTGGAGCTCCCGGAGGAGAAGCGGCTGTTCGAGGCGATAGTCACCGCCAGCCGCGACTACATGGACAGCCACAAGGCCCTGCTGCAGCTGTCGCGGCGCAACGACACCGAGCGCGCCTACGCGCTGATTCGCGGCGAGCGGAACGAGCGCTACGAGGACCTCTCGCGCAACCTCGCCGCACTGATCGACCTGGACCGCCGGCAGGCACAGAGCTCCAGCCGGCTGGGCGACGAAGTCGTCAACGACGCCACCCGTTCCGTGGTGCTGGTGATGCTGCTCGCGGTGCTGGCCAGCGTCACCGTCGCCTGGCTGCTGACCCGCAGTATCGTCCGGCCCATCCGCGACGCCATGCGCGCCGCCGAGCAGGTGGCCGGCGGCGATCTCACCGGCCAGCTGGACACCGCCGGGCGCGACGAGCCCGCCCGATTGATGCAGGCCTTGCAGGCCATGCGGCAGAACCTGCACGACACCATCGAGCGTATCGGCCACTCGGCCACCCAGCTCGCCTCCGCCGCCGAACAGCTGAATGCAGTGACCGAGGAAGGCAACCATTCGCTGCACCGCCAGCACGACGAGATCGAGATGGCCGCAACGGCCGTGAACCAGATGAGCACGGCTGTCGAGGAAGTGGCGCGCAACGCCACCTCCACCTCGGAAGCCGCCACCGCCTCAGAGGGGGTCGCGCAGGCCGGCCGCGTGAAGGTCGAGGAAACCGTCCGGGCCATTCGCGACATGAGCCGGGAAGTCGCCGACACCACGCAATTGGTGGCGGACCTCGCCGAGCAGGCCCAGGGCATCGCCAAGGTGCTCGATGTGATCCGCGCCATTGCCGAGCAGACCAACCTGCTGGCCCTCAACGCCGCCATCGAGGCGGCCCGGGCCGGCGAGCAGGGCCGCGGATTCGCGGTGGTGGCGGACGAAGTGCGTGCCCTGGCCCATCGCACCCAGGAGTCGACCCGGGAGATCGAGCAGATGATCACCAGGATTCAGGTCGGCTCCGGCGCGGCGGTCGATGCCATGAACCAGAGCGACCAGCACGCGCGGCAGATGCTCGAAGTAGCCGAGGGGGCCGGCCAGGCGCTGCACGAGATTGCCCGGCAGGCCGGCGAGATCAATGAACGCACCCTGCTCATCGCCACGGCGTCGGAGCAGCAGGCCCAGGTCGCCCGGGAAGTGGACCGCAACCTGGTGAACATCCGCGATATCTCGGTGCAAACCTCGGCGGGCGCCGACCAGACCTCCGCCGCCAGCCACGAGCTGTCGCGCCTGGCCGTCGAGCTGAACACTATGATCGCCCGCTTCGTGGTCTGAAGCAGGTCGCAGACCTGCCGTAGGTTGGGTAGCGGAACGAGGCCCAACAACGAGCCACCTGGGTTTCGTTGGGCCTCGCAGGCTCGGACCAGCGTGGCCCGCACCAACTTACGGGGCAGCTTCGCTGCCCAGCACGAACGAAAAAGGGCACCAGTACGGCGCCCTTCTCGTTTCCCGGCGATCAGGCCGCTTCGCGATCGTTCTCGGCCTTGGCGCCGCCACCGATGCGCGGCAGCAGCATGGGCACCTGGCGCCGGTACTCGGCGTATTCGGGGTGTTCCCGCAGCAGGTCGCGCTCTTCCAGCTGGATGGCGGCAAGGATGTAGAGGCTGGTCAGCACTGCGAACAGCAGGTGGGCCGCGCTCATGGTCGGGGTCGCCCAGAAGCACAGGAACCAGCCCAGATAGAGCGGGTGACGCACCAGCTTATAGGCGCCCGGGGTCTTGAACGCCAAGCCGGTGTAGGGCTTGCCCAGCAGGTTGAGCCACACCTGGCGCACGCCGAACAGGTCGAAGTGGTTGATCAGCAGCGTGGCGTAGAACACCAGGGCCCAGCCGAAACCGAAGGTGGCGCCCAGCACCAGCCGGCCGGAGCGGTTCTCGATGTTCCAGATCTCGCCACCCAGGGGTTGCCAGTAGCTGTACAGCAGGATCAGCGCCAGGCTGGAGAACAGCACGTAGGTGCTGCGTTCGGCCGCCGGCGGTATCCACTGGGCCCACCAGGCCTTGAAGGCCGGGCGGGCCATCAGGCTGTGCTGGACGGCGAAGAGCCCCAGCAGCAGTACGTCGATCCCGAGGGCGGTCCAGAACGGCAGGCGCGGCTCGCCGTCCAGGGTTCGCGGCGCGAATGGCAGGTTGGCGACGAAGCCGATGGAATAGACGAAGGTGGCGAAGAAGATCAGATAGCTGATCAGGCCGTAGAGAAAGATCGATACGCGCTTGAAGTAGGTGAACATGATGCGCTCCTGCCTGGGGTTCTGGTCGGCGGCATCGCTCCGCCCTGGACTCCAGAGTGGCCCCGGCCTGTATCAGCCCTATGGCTGGCAGCGCTCAGTTTGTTTCCGCTTTGTATCCGCGCCCCGGGCCGCCCAGCCAGGCCTGCAACAACTGGTGCAGGCGCTGCTGGTTCAGGGGCTTGGTCAGCAGGGCCTTGACCCCCTGCTGCTGCACATCGCTCTCCAGCAGCGAATCGCTGAAGCCGGTGTAGAGCACGATGGGCAGGTCGGCACGGGAGGCCAGCAGGCGCCGCGCCAGTTGCAGGCCGGAAAGGCGCGGCATGCTCTGGTCGAGGATGACGAAGTCCCAGGCATAGGGGTCGGCGCAGAGCTGCTGGCTGGCCTGCTCGGCGTCGCAGAAAATGCCGGGCGTGAGGCCCCAGCCTTCCAGCAGCTCGCCCATGAATTCGGCAACCGTGGCGTCGTCGTCCACTACCGCCACCCGCCCATCGAGGGCCGAACGCTGCGGCAGGCGCTCGTCAGCCGGCACACCGCCCTCTTCCGCGCCGGCCGTCAGGCTATGGGCGGGCATCAGCACGCGGAAGGTGGCACCGCAACCCGGCGCGCTGTCCAGCTGGATGTGGCCGCCGTACTCGTGGACGATGCCGTGCACCATGGACAGCCCCATGCCACTGCCCTGCCCGCTGGCCTTGGTGGAAAAGAACGGCTCGAAGATCTGCGCCCGCAACGTCGGATCGATGCCCGGCCCGCTGTCGCTGACGGTGAGCGCGACGAAATCGCCCCTGATCCGCTGCTGGCAGGACGCGCAGACGCCCTCCAGCTCCTCCTGGCCCAGGCTGACGCGCAACTGCCCGACACTGCCCATGGCGTCGCGGGCGTTGATGCAGAGGTTCATCAGCACTTGCTCCAGTTGCACCGGATCGGCCAGGACGCGCGGCAGATCGTGGTCCAGCTGCACGTCCAGCTCGACCGTGGCCGGCAGGGTGGAGTCCACCAGGCGGATGAAGTCCCCCAATAGCCGATCCAGCGCCACCAATTGCGGCTTGCCACGGCTGCCGCGGCTGAAGGTGAGCATCTGCTGGATCAGGTCACGGGCCTTTTCCGCCGATCGCTGCACCCGCGCCAGGTACTTGCCCAGGCGCTCGTCGCGCCCCTGCTCCGCCAGCTCCTGGGCCATCACCGTATAACCCAGCATGCTGGTCAGCAGATTGTTGAAATCGTGGGCGATGCCGCCGGTGAGGTGACCTATGGCCTCCATGCGCTGGGCCTGGCGCAGTTGCTGTTCCAGGCGGGCACGTTCTTCTTCGGCCTGGGTGCGCTCGGTGATATCGCGCAGGTAGCAGATGAAGCGCGGCCCCTCGTCGCCGGGAACCTGGGTCAGGGCCAGCTCGGCGGGAAATTCGCGGCCATCGGCACGCTGCGCCACCACTTCCATGCGCTTGCCGAGGAAAGCGCCCTCGCCGGTCTCCACGTGATGTTCCAGGGCGCGCTCGTAGGACTCGCGAAACCGCGGCGGAATGATCAGTTTCAGCAGCGAATGGCCCATGGCCTGCTCGCGGCTGATGCCGAAACAGCGCTCGGCCGCCGGGTTGAAGGCCAGAACCCGGCCCGCCTCGTCCATGCTGATGAAGCAATCCAGGGCGGTGTTGGTGATGGTGCGGTACTGCAGCTCGCTGGCACGCAGGGCCTGCTCAGCCTCCTTGCGCTGGGTGATCTCGCAGGCGATGCCGAGGATGCGGTCGATGCCGCCGATGGTCACGCGCTTGAGCAGCACGTCGTCCCAATGCAGGCTGCCGTCCCGATTGCGCCTGTGCCATTCGAAGCGCTGCACCTCGCCGGCGGCGGCGCGGGCCAGGTAGCCGGCCGCCTCCTTGCCGGTGTAGGGCGCATAGCCGGCGCTGAAGGCATCGATGTCCAGCTTGAGCATTTCCTCATAGCTGTAGCCATAGGTCCTACAGGCCTTGGGATTGACGTCCACCAGGGCGCCACTGTCGATGTCGTGGACGAAGATGGCGTCCTCCGATGTGTCGAAGATCGCCCTGTAGCTGGCCTCCGCCTCCAGCCGCTCGATTTCGGCCGCGGCCCGCACCGAGAAGATGCGCAGCACGGACTCCACCTTGTCGCGGTCGCTCATGGGCCCGAGCCGCCCGGCAGCGATCAGGCCCAGGGGCCGGCCGTCGCTGGCGAACAGCGGGTAGCCGGCATAGCTGTCGACACCGAAGGCGGCCAGCACCTCGTCAGTGGGATAGGAACAGCGCAGGTCCCGCGGCACGAAATGGAAACTGCGACCGAACACTTCGGCGCAGGGCGTGCCCTTGAGGTCGTAGGTGGCGTTCTCGTGCAGCTGCCCCCCGTAATAGAGCGCCAGGGTGGTCAGGCACTGCGGCCCCTGGTCGCTGATGCGGCTGACGAAGGCGAAATCGGCGTTCAGCGAACGCACCATGTAGCGCGCGATGGCCTCGAACACCTCGTTGCCGGTGGCGGCCGAAACCCCGAGGGCGACGAAGCGCAGCACCTCTTCCAGGCCCTTGCGCGAGCTGATGTCGGTGGATATGCCGCAGATGGCACTGACCCGTCCCTCGCCGTCGAAGAGCGGGAACTTGTTCGACAGGTAGGTGCGCATGCCCCCGCCCATGGGCACCTGCTCCTCGAACTCCAGCTCATGGCCGAGCTGGATCACGCGCAGGTCGTTGGCCCGCAGTACGTCGGCCACCTCCTTGGGGAAGAACTCGTGGTCGGTGTGGCCAAGCACCCGTTCGGCGCGCACCTTGAACAAGCGCTCGAAGGCCCGGTTGACCAGTACCAGGCGGCCGTCGAGGTCCTTCACGTAGATCACCGCGCTGCTGTTGTCGACGATCTGCCGCAAGTGATGCTCTTCGGCACGGATCTCGAAGCGGCTGGACAGGGGCTGGCTCACCGGGAGGCCCTCCGGGGCGGGGTGGACAGCCTGAGTATAAGAGCGCTACACCACGGCCGGAGGGGCCCGGCGGCCATTGAAACAATTGAAACAAACACGTCGTACCGGCTTGGGCGGAATTACCGCGAAGTCATTCGCCAAGAGCGGCGCCAACTGCCCCCTGATGGCAGGCAGGGCAGACCTCCGGCCTGCTTGGCGAATGAATTCGCCCCTACTCAGCCCGGCACGAACATATAGCCCACGCCGCGCACGGTACGGATGATCTGCGGCTTGTCCGGGTCCTGCTCCAGCTTGCGGCGCAGGCGGGCGATGCGGATATCGATGGAACGGTCGAAGGGATTCCAGTCGCGGTGCTGGGTGAGGTTCAGCAACTGGTCGCGGGACAGCGGCCGGTTGGGGCGCTGGGCGAAGGCCTGGAGCAGGTCGAACTCCATCGCGGTAAGGGGGATTTCCGCACCGGTCGCGTCGAACAGCTGGCGGCTCTGCAGGTCGAGGCGGCAGAGGCCCAGCTGGAGGAAGGGGCTCTCGCTCTCCGCCACCAGTTGCGCGGCCGCCGCCGGAGCACGGCGATAGCGCCGCAGCACGGTCTTGACCCGCGCCAGCAGCTCGCGGGGATCGAAGGGTTTGGCCAGGTAGTCGTCGGCGCCCACCTCCAGACCGACGATGCGATCCAGCGGCGTGCCCGCACCGGAGACCATGATCACCGGCAGGTCGTGGTGTTCACGGAGATAGCGCGCCAGGCTCAGGCCGTCCTCGCCGGGCAGCCCCACATCCAGCAGCACCAGGTCGGGCAGCGCCTCGGCCAGCCGCGCGCGCAGCTGGCCGCTGTCGCCCACGGCATGGACCTGATAGCCCTGGCCGCCGAGGTAATCCAGCAGCAGCTCGCGGATGGCCTCGTCGTCGTCCACCACCAGGATGCTGATCTGTTCGGCCATGGGCCCGCGCCTCGCGCCTGCTTCAGACCCAGCGACTATAGCGCGCCGTGGCGAAGCGCGCGGGATCAGCGGACGGTGAAGCGCTGCTCGGCCAGCAGGCGATCGCCCTGGAAGACCATGAAATGCCACTCCCCCGGCACCACTTCATAGTGCTCGGTGAACTCGAAGGCCATCACATCCAGCGGCGCGCCGGGGGCCATCTTCTGCTCCACCACGAACTTGTCGTGACGCTTGCCGTCCGGCGTGACCACCCCCGGGGTGAGGTAGAGCAGGGTCAGCGGGGTGTCCTTTTCCTGCTTGCCGGCCAGGGGGTAGCGCATGCCGAACTTGGTGCCCAGCTTCGCCGGGATCTCGTCGGTCTGCTGGATGCTCTGGTTGCTGCGGGTCAGCACGCGTTCGCCCGGCTGGTAGTCCTGGTACTGGGATTCGAAGATGCCGTACTCCACCGGCCCATCCACCCGCACATCCGCCAGGGCCATGCCGGAAGCCAGGCCCAGGGCCATGAGTGCTGTCATTCGAAAGGGGATCATGTCGCGCTCCTTGTTTGCGGTGGCGCGAGGTTATGACGCGGCCATGACAAGCGCATGACAGACTCACTGCGCCGTCCCGCCCCGGTGCTTGCGCGGCAGCACGGCGAGGAAGTTGTCCCGCGCCAGCTTGCGCGCCACCGCTTCGGGCAGGGCGTCGAGGAAGGGATCGTAGGCCGAAAGGTAATCGCCCAGCCCGTCGAAACGCCCCACCACGTCCGAACCCAGCATGAAGCGCTCCGGATACCGCTCCACCAGTGCCAGCCAACGACGGTCGGGCTTGCCGTCGGCATCCAGCAGGTAGGGTTTCAGCACACTCCAGGACAGGTCGATGTAGAGGTTCGGGTAGGCCTCCAGCAGCCGTTGCAGGGTGGGAAGCAGGAAGTCCATCTTCGTCTGGTGGCGGTGGATTTCCATGCTGGAACCGGCATGGGCCCAGATGAAGCGCACATGGGGGTGGTTGCGCAGCGGCTCTTCCACTTCCTCCAGGTAGAGCGGGTTGCGCTCGCGCTGGGAGGTGATGTTGGAATGCAGCAGCACCGGCAGGTCATATTCGGCGGCCAGGTGGTAGATGCGGCCCATGGCCTCGTTGTTGGCCCGGGGCGTGTCGCCATCGATCAGCGCGGTGAGGTCGTCGTGGCGGGTGAATACCTCGCCTATGCCCTGCCAGAGCCCCGGGTCCAGCTCCAGCATGCGGCGGATGTGGGCATCGGCGTTCTTGTCGTTGGGGTTGAAGCCGCTGAGGAAGGGATGGAAGCGCTTGCGCTGCTCGGCCGGCAGTTGCTTCACCGCGGCGGCGACCAGCACGTCGGTGGCGCTGTACCAGTAGGCGCCGGCATCGTCGCCTGCGTAGTAGCGCGGCCGCTTGGGCTCGTCCTCGTGCCATTTCTTGGCCACCGGGATGCCGGAAATCATCACGTGGTCGATGCGGCCCCTGTCCATCGACGCCAGCAGGGCTTGCATGCCGTCGCTTTCCTGGAAGAAGTCCACGTAATGCAGGTGGGCGTCGCTGTAGCGGTAGCCCCGCGCTTCGCCGGACATGGTCGCCGCCAGCAGCAGTGCGGCGAGGCTGGTCCTCAGTCGGTACAAGGCTGGTCCTCCCGGGTGTGCCAGCGACTATAGACCGGCATCCGCCCGGCAGCGTTCAAACCGGCATCCCGCTGCCCGGCCGCCGCCCTTTGCGCTAGCCTTGCTGGGTCCCGATCCGCTCACCGGCCAGGAGGCCTTCCATGACCATCCGTCTCACCCGTGATTCCGCCCACGGCACCCGCCAGCGCATCGAACTGGCAGGCAAGCCACCGCTGTTCACCGATCTGCCGACCGACCTGGGCGGGGCCGGCGCGGACCCTGAGCCCCATGACTACTACGATGCCGCACTGGGCAGCTGCAAGGCCCTGACGGTCAGCTATTACGCCCAGAAGAACGGCATCCCGCTGACCGGCATAGACGTGGAAGTCACCCGCGACGACAGCGAGGAGCGCAAGGGCCACTACCGCCTGGACGTGAAGCTGACCCTGCGCGGGGCCCTGACCGACGAACAACGCGCCACCCTGCTGCGCATCGCCGACAAATGCCCGGTGCACAAGCTGATGACCCAGGTGGAAACGAGCATCGAAACGCGCCTGGCCGAAGGCGACTTCAGCCAGTGACCAATCGGGAAGCCGACATGAACATCCTCACCATCCGCCCGCGCGCCGAAGAAGTCGCCGGGCAACCCATCCTCCGTCCGCTGCCCTCGGCCCAGTGCCGCAGCGTCGGGCCCTTCGTGTTCTTCGACCATATGCTGGAGGCCGATTACGCCCCCGGCACCGGCATGGACGTGCGCCAGCACCCGCATATCGGCCTGTCCACCCTCACCTACCTGTTCGAAGGCGAGCTGCAGCACAAGGACAGCCTGGGCTCGGACCAGCGGGTGAAGCCTGGCGACGTCAGCTGGATGACCGCGGGCCGCGGTGTCGCCCATGTCGAACGCACCCCGGCGGACCTGATGGCCAGCGGCTCCCGCGCCCATGGCCTGCAGGTGTGGCTGGCCCTGCCGACGGAACTCGAGGACTGCGAGCCCAGCTACAGCCATTTCCCGGCAGCCAGTTTGCCCCGGCAGGAGTCCCTCGGCGTGCGCATCCGCCTGATCGCCGGCAGCGGCTTCTGCCTGGAGTCGCCGGTGCCGGTACTCTCCCCTACCCTCTACGCCGACCTGCAACTGGAGGCCGGCGCTACCCTGACCATTCCCTGCGAACACCCGCAGCGGGCGCTCTACCTGGTGGACGGCGAAGCCTTGCTGGACGACCAGCCGATCGAACCGCGCAGCCTGCTGGTGCTGCCGGAGGGCGTGGAATACGTGCTGTCGGCCTGCAGCGGCAGCCAGGTGGTGATGATCGGCGGCTCGCCCCTGGACGGCCCGCGGCGGATGAACTGGAACTTCGTCTCCAGCAGCCCGGAGCTGATCGAACGGGCACGCAGCCGCTGGGCGGCAGGCGACTGGCCGGTGGTGCCGGGGGAAACCAGCCGCATCGAGCTGCCGCGCTGATCGGTTTCCCGGTCTGTCGCCCCCTATTCATTCGCGATTGAAATCGCTCCCACAGGGCGGGTCGGTCGTTGGGTGGAAATCGCAACGCGATTTCCACCACTTGCGCATAGGTTCAAGGTCGAACGGTGGACCGGTAAAGCGTGGTCCACCCTACGGATCGAGCCCGGGCATCTATTGCTTCGCGCCGGTGAAGACTTCATCGAACAGATGGTTCATGGCCCGGTAGGCCCGTGCGGCAACCTTGGGATGGTATTCGTTACGCCCAGGCACGTTGGCCCCCCGCTCGGTGAAGGAATGCACCGCGCCGCCATAGTTGACCAACTGCCAATCGACGTTGGCGGCGGTCATTTCGGCGGTGAAGGCATCCACCTGGGCCTTGGGCACCGCCGGGTCGTCGGCGCCGTGCAGCACCAGCACCGGCGCACGGATATTGCGTGCATCGGCCGGGTTTGGCGTATCCAGGTTGCCGTGGAAGGACACGAAACCTTTCAGCGGTGCCCCCGAACGCGCCAGCTCCAGCACGCTGCCGCCGCCGAAGCAGAAACCGATGGCGCCCAGGCTGGCCAGGTCCAGCGGCACCTTCTCGCCCTGCGTCTTCAGCACATCCACCCCGGCCTGGGCGCGCTTGCGCATCAGCGGCCGGTCGCTGCGCACCGCTGTGGCGGCGGCCTTGGCTTCGTCCGGGTTGGCGGGACGGATGTCCTTGCCGTACATGTCGGCGATGAAGATCACATAGCGCTGGCCGGCGATCTCCTTGGCCTGCTCGACAGCGGCAGGCGAGACGCCCAGCCAGTTCGGCACCATGAGCAGGCCCGGGCGCGGGGTCTTCACCGAGTCGTCGTATACCAGGGCGCCCTCGAAGGCCTTGCCGTCGATCTCGTAGGGAACGGCCTGGCTGACCATGGCCGCCCAGGCCGGGCTGGCGAGGACGAACAGCAGGGAAGGAAGCAGCGATCTGTTCATGGAGTGCTCTCCTGTGCCAGGGGAATGACCAAGGTTAGACCCTCCAGCGGAGCGGACTTCCCAATCTCTTTGCAGAGGGTTTCACGGCGGTCAGCAGGCCTTGTGGGGGCGAATTCATTCGCCCCCACAGGGTATCCGCAGCTCCAATGAAAAAGGCCCGCATCGCGGGCCTGTTTTCGGTTCCAAGCGGCTATCAGGCGGACAGTTCCACCAGCAGCTTGTTCAGGCGGCGCACGTAGGCGGCCGGGTCCTTCAGGCTGTCGCCGGCGGCCAGGGCGGCCTGGTCGAAGAGGATGTGGGACAGTTCGCCGAAGCGGTCCTCGTCCTGCTCGTGGTCCAGCTTCTCGATCAGCGGGTGGGCCGGGTTGATCTCGAAGATCGGCTTGGAGTCCGGCACCTTCTGGCCGCTGGCTTCGAGGATCTGGCGCATCTGCAGGCCCAGGTCCTGTTCGCCGATGGCGAGGATGGCCGGAGAGTCGGTCAGGCGGTGGGAAACCCGCACTTCGGCGACCTGCTCGTCCAGCACCTTCTTCAGGCGCTCGATCAGCCCTTCCTTGGCCTTGGCCACTTCTTCCTGGGCCTTCTTGTCCTCTTCCGAGTCCAGCTTGCCAAGGTCGAGGTCGCCACGGGCGACGTCGACGAAACCCTTGCCGTCGAAGTCGGACAGGTAGCTCATCAGCCACTCGTCGATGCGGTCGGTGAGCAGCAGCACTTCGATGCCTTTCTTGCGGAAGACCTCCAGGTGCGGGCTGTTCTTCACCTGCGAATAGCTCTCGCCGGTGAGGTAGTAGATCTTGTCCTGGCCTTCCTTCATGCGGCCGATGTAGTCGGCCAGGGACACGCTCTGCTCGCCGCTCTCGTCGCTGGTGGCGGCGAAGCGCAGCAGGCCGGCGATCTTCTCCTTGTTGGCGAAGTCTTCGGCCGGGCCTTCCTTCAGCACCTGGCCGAAGTTCTTCCAGAAGCCCTTGTATTGCTCGGGTTCGCTCTTGGCCAGTTTCTCCAGCATGTCCAGCACGCGCTTGGTCAGGGCCGACTTCATGGAGTCGATCACCGGGCCCGATTGCAGGATCTCGCGGGAGACGTTCAGCGACAGGTCGTTGGAGTCCACCACCCCCTTGATGAAACGCAGGTACAGCGGCAGGAACTGGTCGGCCTGGTCCATGATGAACACGCGCTGCACGTACAGCTTCAGGCCACGCGGGGCCTCGCGGTGGTACAGGTCGAACGGCGCGCGGGCCGGCACGTAGAGCAAGGATGTGTATTCCAGCTTGCCTTCGACCTTGTTGTGGCTCCAGGACAGCGGATTCTCGAAGTCGTGGGCGACGTGCTTGTAGAACTCCTGGTACTCCTCGTCCTTCACCTCGGTGCGCGGGCGGGTCCACAGCGCGCTGGCGCGGTTGACGGTTTCCCACTCCTGCTCGGCCGGCGCATCTTCGCCGTGGTGCTCCTTCGGCAGCTCGATGGGCAGGGCGATGTGGTCGGAGTATTTCTTGATGATGTTGCGCAGGCGCCAGCCGTCGGCGAACTCTTCTTCGCCGCTCTTCAGGTGCAGGACGATGCGGGTGCCACGCTCGGCCTTGTCGACATTGGCGATGTCGAACTCGCCCTCGCCTTTCGACGACCAGTGCACGCCCTCGCTGGCCGCCAGGCCGGCGCGGCGGGTGAAGACGTCGACCTTGTCGGCGACGATGAAGGCCGAATAGAAGCCCACGCCGAACTGGCCGATCAGGTGGGAATCCTTCTTCTGGTCGCCGGAGAGGTTCTTCAGGAAGTCGGCGGTGCCGGACTTGGCGATGGTGCCCAGGTGCGCGATCACCTCGTCACGGCTCATGCCGATGCCGTTGTCGTCGATGGTGATGGTGCGGGCGTCCTTGTCGAAGCTGACGCGGATCTTCAGCTCGGCACCGCCTTCCAGCAGCGCGGGCGTCGCCAGGGCTTCGAAACGCAGCTTGTCGGCGGCGTCCGAGGCGTTGGAAATCAGCTCGCGGAGGAAGATTTCCTTGTTGGAATACAGGGAATGGATCATCAGGTGAAGCAACTGCTTCACCTCGGTCTGGAAGCCCAGGGTTTCTTTTTGAGTTTCCACACTCATGGTCGTCTGACTCCACATGGATGGTTTGGACCGCGTACGGCGGCGGATGTCATCCAGATGGGGTCTTCGACAAGGATTTCAAGTGCTTAGCGAATTCGTGGCAAGGCCCGTACGGAATCGGCCTCAGGGTTCAAGCAATTCGACCCGCTCGATCTCATCCACCGCCAGGCTGAAGCTCGCGGCCCCTGCCCCGCCGAGGTTGCGGCGGATCAGGATGCGCCCGTCGCCATCCAGGCCAGCGAAACGGCCTTCGGCGGTACCGCCGCGCACCCTGTACACACGCATGCCGAGTTCCTGGTACTGGCCCGGGTTGCTCAGCAGGCGCTGCAGGGAAAACTGCTCGCGGCGATCAGCCGGCGGCGCGGACTCCGCAGTCGCGGACGGGGCCTGCTCACTCCCCGCAGCCGAGGCCTCGGGGCTGGCGCCAGGCACGGGCAGGGGCGCAAAGCTGTCGGGCTGGACGCGCCAACCGCGCAGGTCGCTCTTGACCAGTTGCAGCGGCAGGCGCTGGACCTGGCCCGCTACACGGGCCTCCACCTCGAGTTCGAGTTCTTGTGCCGGCAGGCTGAGGACGGGCAGCGCAGCGAGCTCCACCTCACGAGTGGCGAAGCGGCGCTGCAGGTAGTCGCGAATCACGTAGGCCAGCGTGTCCCGCGAATCGTAGGCGGTGTCGACCTGGCCATCGCGGTAGCGCAACTGGTTGGCGTAAAGCTCCAGGTGACCGGACAGCGTGGTCGCGAACTTCGGCGGCAGCACCAGGTGGAAATCACCCGCCAGGCGGTTCGGCGCCACCGGCTGGAGGTCCAGGTGCAGGGTGTAGCCACGGGGGATGCGCCTCGCCTCGGGCAATTCCTGCTCCGGCAACAGCCAGCTGATTTCGATTTCCGGTTGCGGGCCGGGGTCCTGGGGCAGCACATCCAGGCGCAGGGCCCCCTCGGGCTGGTTGCCGATGCGGATGGTCAGTTCACGGCGGGCGTAGAAATCCTGTCCCTCGCGCAGGCTGAGTATGCCGTCCACCAGTTCGGCCTGCAGCGGCGAGAAACGCTGGCCGTTGAGCTCGCCCTTGAGGCGGATGTCCAGTTCGGAAGCGGCTTTCTGTTCCTCACCCAGCCAGCGCAGGCTGAGAATCGCCTGCAGGCGTTCCGGATCCTGGGCGGCCAGCATGGTCAGGCCCACCACCAGCGGAATGAAACCCATGGCACCGAGGGCCACGGCCTTGCGCGCGGTGCGCCAGTGGTACAGCAGGTAAGCCAGGGCGACGGGCGGCAGCAGGCTGCCGAAGCCCCACAGCAGACTGGTGCCGAAGGCGAGCATCAGCAGCCAGACCAGGCCGGCGACAATCAGCAACAGGCCGCCGAGTATCAGTAACGCAACCATCTAACTTTCCTTGTGAGCGACCGGCGGCGCCAGGCGCCGCGCCTCAGGGTTCGTCGACCTTGAAGTGGGCGCGGGCAGTGGCTATGGGCTCGGTCTGGGTGGTCTGCCAGGCGGTGATGGCGACGTTGGCGACACGGCGGCCCTGCCGCCAGACCTGGCACTGGACGTAGGTGTCACGATAGTGTCCGGCGCGCAGGTAATCTATCGAGAAATCGATGATTTTGGGCATATGCGGCGTGCCCATGAACATCAGCAGGTGAAGCATGGCGGCGTGTTCCATGAAGCCGGCGATCACGCCGCCATGAATGGCCGGCAGGGTCGGGTTGCCGATGTTGTCCTTGTTCGCCGGCAGGCGGAAGACCATGTCGTCCCCCAGGCGCAGGCATTCCATGCCGATCAGCCTGGCATAGGGGATCAGGCACACCAGCGAGTTGTAGTCGTTCTTCTCGTGGGCTTCGCGCACCAGGGCGTTGAGGTCGAGGCTCATGCCGCACCTCCCTGCTTCAGCTGGCCGGGCTTGCCCATGCGCATGAAGGTGCCCACCACGTGGGCGATGGGCTGCGCCGGGTCGTCCTGGTAGGCGTAGCCGCGGGTGAAGATGACGTTGGGGGTTACCCGATAGCATTCGGCGAAACCGAAGACGTCCTTGTGCGGCTCGGCGGGATGCATGTAGTCGATGCGCAGGTCCAGGGTGGGGCAGATCTCGAATTCCGGCAGCACACAGATGGTGGAAATGCCACAGGTGGTGTCCATCAGCGTGGTGATGGCGCCGCCGTGGATCACGCCGGTCTCCGGGTTGCCGACGATCTGCGCGCTGTAGGGCAGGCGCAGGGTCAGGCCGCCGGAAGTGGCGTCGTGCACGCTGAGGCCGAGCACCTGGCAGTGGCGCAGCGCGGCGAGGAAGCGCTGGGCCCGTTCGATAAGGGAGTTGTCCGTCATGACTGCGACCTTGGCGGAAGGTGGGCAAAGTAGCGAATCATACCCTGCCGGACGCTACCGCGCCGTGGTCGAGCACTCAGGTAAGGCTTTTTGCAATTAATGTGGAACTTAGAAAGCGGTCACAAACTCCAACGGCTAACGATGAGGAAAGCCACACATGGAGGCTCAATGATGAAGAAAACCCTGTCTCTCGCCCTGCTGCTGGCCGCAAGCCTTGGTCTCGCTGCCTGCGACAAGAAGGAAGAGGCCCAGGCCCCGGCTGCACCGGCAACCGAAACCCAGCCGAGCGCACCCGCTACCGAGCCGACCCCGACTCCGGCTCCGGAGGCCGCCCCGGCTCCGAGCGCGCCCGCCCCGGCCGCTCCGGAAACCGCACCTACCGAGGAGCAGAGCCAGTAAGCTCCCGGTAGCAGGAACAACAAGGCCCGCATTCTTGCGGGCCTTGTCGTTTCCGGAGCGGTCAGAGCGCCGGGCTGAGCATCAGCAGCAGGCAACAGACCAGCCCGATGACCCAGACCAGGCTGCGCAAGCTGGCCTTGTCGTTCCAGTAAAGGAACAAGTAAAGGACCCGCGAGACGATGAAGAGGATCGCCAGCAGGTCGACGAACCAGCCCTGGGTCTGGGTGACCTGGGCCACCAGCACACCTGCGGCGAACAACGGAAAGATCTCGATGCTGTTCTGGTGTGCCGCGACCGCCCGGGCGCCGAAGCCGGTCAGCCGTGCCTGCTGCGCCCGCGGATTGCGGTTGTCGTAGCCCCCGCCCTCCTCGCTCATGGCCTTGGCCACCGGGGCCTTGGCCAGGTAGATGAGCAAGGCCGAGAAGAACAGGCACCAGAACGGGATACTCATTCGACTTTCTCCTTGGGCGCTTCCGGCGCCTGGGTCGGGGTGTAGACCATCACATCCAGCACATCGGAATGGAATTCGCGGCGGTAAAGCACCAGCACCACCCCCATGGTCACGAGCATGAAGAACCAGGGGTTGATGAACCAGGCCAGCATGGCCAGGCCGAAGTAGTAACTGCGCAGGCCGAAGTTGAACTGGTTGGCCGCCAGCGAGATCACCCGCGCGGTACGCTCGGCGAAGGCCTTCCGTTCCTGCTCGCTGACGTGCTTCTCACCGATCATCGGTGCCGAGCCCACCAGGATGGCGGCGAAGTTGTACTGGCGCATGCACCAGCTGAAGGTGAAGAAGGCATAGACGAAGACCACCGCCAGTCCCAGCAGCTTCAGCTCGGAGACGCCCGTACTGGCGGGCTGCACGAATGGCAGGTCCTCCAGCACCGAAACCGCGCGATCGGTGGAACCGAGCACGGTGAGGATACCGGCCAGGATGATCAGGGTGCTGGAGGCGAAGAACGAGGCGTTACGCTCCAGGTTGCCGATCACGCTGGCGTCGGCGATGCGGTTGTCGCGCAGCAGCAGTCGGCGCATCCAGTCCTCGCGATAGAGGTGCAGGACCGACGCCAGGCAGGCGGTATCCCTGCCCTTCCAGATGGCGTAGCGGGTGTAGCCCACCCAGCAGCTGATGAACCAGAGGATGGCCAGCAGGTGCGGCCAGTTGCGCAGAATGGTGGACATGCGAATTCCTTGTAAGAACGCCGCGAATTATAGCGGGAGGCACTTGCCGGTGCTGTGTTCAGGCGTGGATGTGGCCCAGGTGAAATCCGGGGCACTCGCGCCGGCAGCCCTGTAGGGTGGAAAGCGCTCTTCCTTTCCACCATTCGCGGCCCGGCTGCACGCCGACGGTGGACCGGTGAAGCCTGGTCCACCCTACAACAGCGTCCGAGGTTGGCATCACCTTGTAGCCCAATGCAAAAGGCCGCCCGAAGGCGGCCTTGCTTGGCGGGACTCGACCTCAGGCCGTCACTTCCACCGGTTTGCCCAGCAGGCGGTCGCAGAGGCTCGCCACGGCCAGGGCGGCGACGGCCGGCAGCAACCAGGCGAGACCCTGCTCCGAGAGCGGCAGGTGCGAAAGCCACTGCGGCATCCAGCCGGCCAGCCCGGCGCCCTTCAGGGCATCCACCAGGCCGAACAGCAGGGACACCAGCATTACCGGCGCCACTACCCGGCCCGGTGAATGCCAGAGGCTCCAGCAGAAGCTCAGGGCCACCAGCACGATGCAGGGCGGATAGATGGCGGTGAGTACCGGCACCGAGACCTGGATCAGCTTGGTCAGGCCCAGGTTCGACACCACCAGGCTGAACGCGGCGAGGATGATCACCAGGCTGCGATAGGACAGCGGCAGCAGGCGGCTGAAGTACTCGGCGCAGGCGCAGGTCAGGCCGACGGCGGTGACCAGGCAGGCCAGGGAAATCAGCGCAGCGAGGAACGCGCTGCCCAGGTTGCCGAAGGTGTGCTGGACGTAGGCATGCAACACCGCGGCGCCATTGGTGGCCTCGCCGGCGATGTCATGGCTGTTGGCGCCGAGGCGGAACAGGCTGATGTAGACCAGCGCCAGGCCGACACCGGCGATCAGGCCGGCAATGATGGCGTAGCGGGTGATCAGGCGCGGCGACTCGACACCGCGGGAGCGGATGGCGTTGACGATGACGATGCCGAACACCAGGGCGCCGAGGGTATCCATGGTCAGGTAGCCATTGATGAAGCCCTGGGAGAACGGCGCGGCCTGGTAGGCCGGGGTGGCGTCGCCGATCTCGCCCAGCGGCAGCATGAAGGCGGCGATGCCGAGAATGGCCAGGGCGACTATCTTCATCGGCGCCAGCACGCGGCCGACGGTGTCCAGCAGGCGCCCCGGATAGAGGGACACCGCCAGCACCACGAGGAAATACACCAGGCTGTAGGCGAACAGGGCGAGCGGGGTATCGCCGGTCAGCGGCGCCAGGCCCACTTCGAAGGACACGGTAGCCGTACGCGGGGTGGCGAACAGCGGGCCCACCGAGAGGTAGCAGACGGCGGCCAGCAGCACGCCGGCGGCCTTGCCGATGGGACTGCTGAGGGCGTCCATGGCGCCGCCGACCTTGGCCAGGGCGATGACGGTCACTACCGGCAGGCCGACGGCGGTGATCAGGAAGCCCAGGGCGGCCATCCAGACATGGGGGCCGGACTGCAGGCCGACAATGGGCGGGAAAATGATGTTGCCGGCTCCGACGAACAACGCGAACGTCATGAAGCCGAGCGCCAGGATGTCCTGGCCTTTCAAGGATTTCATTGGGGAATTACCACATCGCTGAAACAGGGTTTACCGAAGGGGTTTCCCGATTGGGTCGGGGGAAACGTCATCCATCCGTTTGGGATCGATCGCTGGTGCCCGACCTTCGCCCTTTTGGGGCATGGCGAGCGGCATGATTGCAACCCTACCGATTCTACCGGTGGTTGCTCCTGACGTGGATCAGGTTGTCGGAGTAGCAACCATTTCTGTCGCTTGCCCGACAGGCGGTTGCCCATTTCCCGAGAGACGGTTGCACCAGAAAAGCAGAAGGCCACCCCGAGGGGTGGCCTTCCTTTGGCAATCAAGGCGCCTTAGGCGTTCTTGACTTCCCAGCCGGTCAGCTCGGCCAGGGCCTTGCCGATGTCGGCCAGGGAACGCACGGTTTTCACACCAGCGTCCTGCAGGGCGGCGAACTTCTCGTCCGCAGTGCCCTTGCCACCGGAGATGATGGCGCCGGCGTGGCCCATGCGCTTGCCGGGCGGTGCGGTCACGCCAGCGATGTAGGACACCACCGGCTTGGTCACGTTGGCCTTGATGAAGGCCGCGGCTTCTTCTTCAGCGGAACCGCCGATCTCGCCGATCATCACGATGGCTTCGGTCTGCGGGTCTTCCTGGAACAGCTTCAGGATGTCGATGAAGTTGGAGCCCGGGATCGGGTCACCGCCGATGCCCACGCAGGTGGACTGGCCGAAGCCGGCGTCGGTGGTCTGCTTCACGGCTTCATAGGTCAGGGTGCCGGAACGCGACACGATGCCTACCTTGCCCGGCAGGTGGATGTGACCCGGCATGATGCCGATCTTGCACTCGCCGGGAGTGATCACGCCCGGGCAGTTCGGGCCGATCAGGCGTACGCCCAGCTCGTCGCACTTGACCTTGGCGTCCAGCATGTCGAGGGTCGGGATGCCTTCGGTGATGCAGACGATCAGCTTGATGCCGCCGTTGGCCGCTTCCAGGATGGAGTCCTTGCAGAAGGGAGCCGGAACGTAGATCACCGAAGCTTCGGCGCCGGTGGCTTCGACGGCTTCCTTGACGGTGTTGAACACCGGCAGGCCCAGGTGGGTGGTGCCGCCCTTGCCGGGGGTCACGCCGCCGACCATCTTGGTGCCGTAGGCGATGGCCTGTTCGGAGTGGAAGGTACCCTGGCTACCGGTGAAGCCCTGGCAGATGACTTTGGTGTCTTTGTTGATCAGGACGCTCATTACTTGCCCTCCGCGGCCTTGACGACTTGCTGTGCAGCGTCGGTCAGGCTGGTCGCCGCGATGATGTTCAGACCGCTCTCGGCCAGTACCTTGGCGCCGAGGTCAGCGTTGTTGCCTTCCAGACGAACCACGACCGGAACCTTCACGCCCACTTCCTTCACGGCACCGATGATGCCTTCGGCGATCATGTCGCAGCGGACGATGCCGCCGAAGATGTTCACCAGAACGGCTTGCACGTTGCTGTCGGAGAGGATGATCTTGAACGCTTCGGTCACGCGCTCCTTGGTCGCACCGCCGCCAACGTCGAGGAAGTTGGCCGGCTTGCCGCCGTGGAGGTTGACGATGTCCATGGTACCCATGGCCAGGCCGGCACCGTTGACCATGCAGCCGATGTTGCCTTCCAGGGCCACGTAGTTCAGTTCCCACTTCTGCGCATGGGCTTCACGTGCGTCGTCCTGGGACGGGTCGTGCATGGCGCGCAGCTTGGGCTGACGGTACAGGGCGTTGCTGTCGATGTTGATCTTGGCGTCCAGGCAGTGCAGGTTGCCATCGGCCTTGATCACCAGCGGGTTCACTTCCAGCAGGGCCAGGTCGTAGTCCTGGAACAGCTTGGCCAGGCCAACGAAGATGTGGGTGAACTGCTTGATCTGGTCGCCTTCCAGGCCCAGCTGGAACGCCAGCTCACGGCCCTGGTAGGGCTGCGCGCCGACCAGCGGGTCGATGGTGGCCTTGAGGATTTTCTCGGGAGTGTCGTGGGCGACCTTCTCGATGTCCACGCCACCTTCGGTGGAGGCCATGAACACGATACGGCGGCTGGAACGATCTACCACGGCGCCCAGGTACAGTTCCTTGGCGATGTCGGTGCAGGATTCGACCAGGATTTTGCTGACCGGCTGACCATTGGCGTCAGTCTGATAGGTCACCAGGCGCTTGCCCAGCCAGTTGGCGGCGAAGGCCTTGGCATCTTCCTTGCTCTTGACCAGCTTCACGCCGCCCGCTTTACCGCGGCCGCCGGCGTGGACCTGGGCTTTCACAACCCATTCGCTGCCACCGATTTTTTCGCAGGCTTCTGCGGCTTCTTCCGGGGTGTCTACGGCAAAGCCCTTGGATACGGGCAGGCCGTATTCAGCGAACAGCTGCTTACCCTGATACTCGTGGAGATTCATGCTTGTCTACCGTCTTCGTTTAGGTATTGCGCATTCGGCGCTGCATTCGTGGTGCCGCGCCACCTGTGACTGCTGTTGAAGGCAGTCCGGCGGGTTTTCCGCGGTGAGTCCCGACCTGTTCGCCGGTGCTCACGACGGGCCGCCCGCCGTGGTTCTGCATCCTGCACAGGCCACGCGCGCGACCTGTGCAGGGGGTGTCACTCAGCGCTTCTTGCGGTTGGCGATGTGGATGGCGTGGCCATTCACCGCGAGGGCCGCTTCATGCAGCGCTTCGGACAGGGTCGGGTGCGAGAAGACCATCATGCCCAGGTCTTCGGCGCTGGTGCCGAATTCCATGCCGATGGCACCCTGCTGCACCAGTTCGGCGGCGCTCGGGCCGATCACATGGACGCCCAGCACGCGGTCGGTCTTGGCGTCGGCGACCACCTTGACGAAACCGGCGGTATCGTTGGCAGCCATGGCACGGCCGCTGGCGGCGAAGGGGAAGGTGCCGACGTTGACTTCGACGCCTTCGGCCTTCAGGGCCTGCTCGGTCTTGCCGACCCAGGCGATTTCCGGGTGGGTGTAGATGACCGACGGGATCAGGTCGTAGTTCATCTGGGCTTTGTGGCCGGCGATGCGCTCGGCGACCATGATGCCCTCTTCCGACGCCTTGTGGGCCAGCATGGCGCCACGTACCACGTCACCGATGGCGTAGACGCCCGGAACGCTGGTCGCGCAGTAGTCGTCGACGAAGATGAAACCGCGCTCGTCCAGGGTCACGCCGCTGTCGGCAGCCAGCAGGTCGGTGGTCACAGGGCGACGGCCGACAGCCACGATCAGCTTGTCGAACACCAGCTTCTGCTCGCCTTGGGCGTCGGTGAAGCTCACGGTGACCTGCTTCTTCTTCACTTCGGAGCCGGTCACACGGGCGCCCAGGCGAATGTTCAGACCCTGCTTGGTGAGGATCTTCATCGCTTCCTTGGAAACCTGCTCGTCGGCGGCCGGGAGGAATTTCTCCAGGGCTTCCAGCACGGTCACTTCAGCACCCAGGCGGGCCCAGACGGAACCCAGTTCGAGGCCGATGACGCCGGCGCCGATCACGCCCAGCTTCTTCGGCACGGCCTGGAAGTCCAGGGCGCCGGTGGAGTCGACGATCACGTCCTGGTCCACCGGGGCCGGCGGGATGTCCACCGGCTTGGAGCCGGAGGCCAGGATCACGTTCTCGGCTTCTACGATCTGTACCTTGCCATCGGAGCCGGTGACTTCCACCTGCTTGTTGGCCAGCAGCTTGCCGTGGCCTTCCAGCAGGGTCACGCCGTTGGCCTTGAACAGGGTGGCGACGCCGCCGGTCAGGTTCTTCACGATGGTGTTCTTGCGACCCACCATGGTCGGCACGTCGATGCTGACGCCCTTGGCTTCGATACCATGGATTTTGAAGGCCTCGTGGGCCTCATGGTACTTGTAGGAGCTGTCCAGCAGCGCCTTCGACGGAATGCAACCGACGTTCAGGCAGGTGCCGCCCAGAGCGGTCTTGCCTTCCTTGTCCTGGTACTTCTCGATGCAGGCGGTCTTCAGGCCGAGCTGAGCGGCCTTGATGGCGGCAACGTAGCCGCCGGGGCCCGCACCAATCACTACCACGTCGAATTTCTGGGTCATAACTCATTCCTTCTCGTATGAAACCGGACGGCCCCTGTAAGGGGGGCCGCCGTTAAGAGAGACTGCCGATCAGATGTCGAGCAGCAGACGAGCCGGGTCTTCCAGCAGGTCCTTGATGGTGACCAGGAAGCTTACAGCCTCCTTGCCATCGATCAGGCGGTGGTCGTAGGACAGCGCCAGGTACATCATCGGCAGGATCACCACCTGGCCGTTCACGGCCATCGGGCGCTCCTGGATCTTGTGCATACCGAG
Organism: Pseudomonas sp. GCM10022186; assembly: GCF_042656385.1. Classification (NCBI taxonomy): domain Bacteria; kingdom Pseudomonadati; phylum Pseudomonadota; class Gammaproteobacteria; order Pseudomonadales; family Pseudomonadaceae; genus Pseudomonas; species Pseudomonas sp. GCM10022186. The sequence goes on along the minus strand of NZ_JBHSOU010000066.1, from coordinate 75,085 downwards.
GATGGCGGTCTGCGGCGGGTTGACGATGGGGCTGGAGAGCAGCGAGCCGAACACGCCACCGTTGGAGATGGTGAAGGTGCCGCCAGTCATCTCTTCGATGGTCAGCTTGCCGGCCTTGGCCTTCTTGCCGAAGTCAGCGATGCCGCCTTCGATTTCCGCCAGGCTCATGAACTCGGCGTTGCGCAGCACCGGTACCACCAGGCCACGGTCGCTGGATACGGCCACGCCGATGTCCTGGTAACCGTGGTAGACGATGTCGTTGCCATCGATGGAAGCGTTGACGCCCGGGAAGCGCTTCAGCGCCTCGGTGGCGGCCTTGACGAAGAAGGACATGAAGCCCAGGCGAACGCCGTTGTGGCGCTTCTCGAACAGGTCCTTGTACTTGGCGCGCAGGTCCATGACCGGCTTCATGTTGACTTCGTTGTAGGTAGTCAGCATGGCCATGGTGGACTGGGCTTCGACCAGGCGCTCGGCAACCTTGGCACGCAGGCGGGTCATCGGCACGCGCTTCTCGATGCGGTCGCCGGCACCGAAGATCGGCGCTTCGCCAGCCGGAGCGGCCGGCTTGGCGGCGGCAGGAGCGGCAGCCGGGGCCGATTTCTTGGCTTCAACGGCGGCAACCACGTCTTCCTTGGTCACACGACCGCCCTTGCCGGTGCCGGCGATGCTGTTCGGGTCGATGCCGTTCTCTTCGGCCAGCTTGCGGGCGGCCGGAGAGAGGATGGCTTCGTCGGCAGCAGCGGCAGCGGCCGGGGCAGCGACCTGAGCAGCAGCCGGGGCAGCCGCGGCAGGAGCGGCAGCAGCCGCAGCACCGGCGTTCAGCTTGCCCAGCAGTTCGCCGCTGAGCACGGTGTCGCCTTCGTTCTTGACGATTTCAGCCAGGACGCCGTCGGCTTCCGCCAGGACTTCCATGACCACTTTGTCGGTTTCGATGTCGACGATCAGTTCGTCGCGCTTGACCGCATCGCCCGGCTTCTTGTGCCAGGTGGCCACGGTGCCGTCGGCAACCGATTCCGGGAAAGTGGGGGCTTTGATCTCGATAGCCATTGTTCAGGGTTCCTATCTAATTCGGTTTCTTCTGCGCGAAGGCGTTAAACAGTGAAGGCGTCTTGCAGCAGTTTTTCCTGCTGCTCGGCGTGCATGGAGGCGTAGCCGCAAGCCGGCGCCGCCGAACCTTCACGACCGGCGTACTCGAGGAACAGGCCCTTCTTGTGGGCTGCCGCGACGCGACGCATGTGGTGCTGGCTGCAGTACCAGGCGCCCTGGTTCATCGGCTCTTCCTGGCACCAGACGATGTGCTTGAGGTTCTTGTACGGAGCCAGGACCTCGGCCAGGTCGTCCTCGGGGAACGGATACAGCTGCTCGATACGCACGATGGCGATGTCTTCGCGGCCTTCGGCGCGACGCTTCTCCAGCAGGTCGTAGTAGACCTTGCCGCTGCACAGGACCATGCGGTCCACCTTCTTCGGATCGATCGCATCGATCTCGCCGATGACGGTCTGGAAGGAGCCTTCGGCCAGATCTTCCAGGGTCGAGATGGCCAGCTTGTGACGCAGCAGGGACTTCGGCGTCAGGGCCACCAGCGGCTTGCGCAGCGGGCGGATCACCTGGCGGCGCAGCATGTGGTAGACCTGCGCCGGGGTGGTCGGCACGCAGACCTGGATGTTGTGCTCGGCGCACAGCTGCAGGTAGCGCTCCAGACGCGCGGAGGAGTGCTCCGGACCCTGGCCTTCGTAGCCGTGCGGCAGCAGCATGGTCAGGCCGCAGAGACGGCCCCACTTGTGCTCGCCGCTGGTGATGAACTGGTCGATCACCACCTGGGCGCCGTTGGCGAAGTCACCGAACTGGGCCTCCCAGATCACCAGCGCGTTCGGCGTGGTGGTGGAATAACCGTATTCGAAGGCCAGTACCGCCTCTTCCGACAGGTAGGAGTCGTACAGCTCGAACTTCGGCTGGTCGGCGAACAGGTGCTGCAGCGGCAGATAGACGCTGGCGTCCTTCTGGCTGTGCAGCGCCGCGTGGCGGTGCGAGAAGGTGCCGCGGCCGACGTCCTGGCCGGTGATGCGTACCGGATGGCCTTCGAACAGCAGGGTGGCGTAGGCCATGGTCTCGGCGTAGCCCCAGTTGATCGGCATGGCGCCGGCGCCCATCTTCTGGCGGTCTTCGAGGATCTTGGCGACCTGGCGCTGGACCACGAAGCCTTCCGGGATCTCCTGCAGCTTGGTGGAAAGCTCCTGCAGGGTCTTCAGCTCGAAACGGGTGTCGTGGCGAGCGGTCCAGGCGTGGCCCAGGTAGGGGCGCCAGTCCACGAAGAGCTCCTTGTTGGGCTCCTTGACCAGGCTCTTGACCACGTGCTGGCCGTTGTCCAGGGCGGCGCGGTAGTCGTCCACCTTGGCCTGGATGCCGGCGGTGTCGAGGACGCTGGACGAGCTCAGGGCATCGGCATACAGCTCACGGGTGGTGCGCTGCTTGGTGATCTGCTGGTACATCAGCGGCTGGGTGCCGCTCGGCTCGTCGGCCTCGTTGTGGCCGCGGCGGCGGTAGCAGACCAGGTCGATGACCACGTCACGCTTGAACTGCATGCGGTAGTCGACGGCCAGCTGGGTGACGAACAGCACGGCTTCCGGATCGTCGCCGTTCACGTGCAGGATCGGCGCCTGGATCATCTTGGCGACGTCGGTGCAGTACTCGGTGGAGCGCGAGTCTTCCGGACGGCTGGTGGTGAAGCCCACCTGGTTGTTGATCACGATGTGGATGGTGCCGCCCGTCTTGTAGCCACGGGTCTGCGACATCTGGAAAGTTTCCATGACCACGCCCTGGCCGGCGAAGGCCGCGTCGCCGTGGATGGAGATCGGCAGTACCTTGTCGCCGGTCTTGTCCTGGCGGCGGTCCTGGCGGGCACGCACGGAACCCTCGACCACCGGGGACACGATTTCCAGGTGGGACGGGTTGAACGCCAGTGCCAGGTGCACTTCGCCACCGGGGGTCATGACGTTGGAGGAGAAGCCCTGGTGGTACTTCACGTCACCGGAGGACAGGCCCTCGGTCTTCTTGCCTTCGAACTCGTCGAACAGGTCGCGCGGGTTCTTGCCGAAGGTGTTGACCAGGACGTTCAGGCGGCCACGGTGGGCCATGCCGATGACGATTTCCTTGAGGCCGTAGGAGCCGGAGCGCTGGATGATCTCGTCCAGCAGCGGGATCAGGCTCTCGCCGCCTTCCAGGCCGAAACGCTTGGTGCCCGGGTACTTGGTGCCCAGGTACTTTTCCAGGCCCTCGGCAGCGGTCAGGCGCTCGAGCAGGTGGCTCTGCACTTCCGGCGAGAATGCGGGACGGCCGCGCACGCTTTCCAGGCGCTGCTGGAACCACTTGCGTTGCTCGGAATCGACGATGTGGGTGAACTCGGCACCGATGGTGCGGCAATACGTCTCGTTGAGAGTCTGCTGGATCTCGCGTAGGGTCGCCTCCTCCTTGCCGATATACAGCTCACCGGTGCGGAAGGTGGTGTCGAGGTCGGCGTCGGTCAGGCCGTAATGGCGGATCGACAGATCGGCAGGAACCGGACGCTGCCACAGACCAAGCGGGTCGAGCTTGGAGGCCTGGTGGCCGCGCATGCGGAAAGCCTGGACCAGGCGCAGGACTTCAACCTGCTTTTTCTCGTGTTCACTGCTTACGGCGCCAGCGGATACAGGCTGGGCGCGGCGCTGGTTCTTGGCGAGCAGGACAAAATGATCGCGGACGGTGGAGTGCGAAACGTCGGTGGCAAGATTGCCGTCGGTCGGCAGCTTCTGGAAGTAGGTGCGCCACTCTTCGGGCACAGCGTTGGGATCGTGCAGGTAGAGCTCATAGAGCTCCTCCACATAGGCAGCGTTACCACCGGATAGGTGGGCACTGTTCCACATGCGCTGCATTTCGCTTTCTTGCATGCTTTGTCACCCTCGATAAGGGGACACCATCGGCATGGAAACCACTAGGGCTAAGAAGTCCTGGCACAGCGACTTCGGCAAAGCCACCAAGGATCCCGCAGATAGTCCGGGCACCAGCCCGGTTGCCCCTGCTGGTCATCTATATATTTTTCAAATAAGGAACACGACTTTGTGAGCTGCGTTCCTGGTTGTACTGCGGCACCGGCAAAGCCGGCGCCGCAGGTGTCACGGGTACAGCAATCGAATCAGGTACCGCTCTGCAGCAGCATGTTGCGTACGTGACCGATAGCCTTGGTCGGGTTCAGACCCTTCGGGCAGACGTTCACGCAGTTCATGATGCCGCGGCAACGGAACACGCTGAACGGGTCATCCAGCGCTGCCAGTCGCTCTTCGGTCTTGGTGTCACGGCTGTCGGCCAGGAAGCGGTAGGCCTGCAGCAGTGCAGCGGGACCGAGGAACTTGTCCGGGTTCCACCAGAAGGACGGGCAGGAGGTCGAGCAGCAGGCGCACAGGATGCACTCGTACAGACCGTCGAGCTTCTCGCGCTCTTCCGGGGACTGCAGACGCTCGATGGCCGGGGCCGGAGTATCGTTCTGCAGGAAGGGTTTCACCTTCTCGTACTGCTTGTAGAAGATGCTCATATCGACCACCAGGTCACGGATGACCGGCAGGCCCGGCAGCGGGCGGATCACCAGCTTGCCGCCCTTCAGACCGGCAGCCGACAGCGGAGTGATGCACGCCAGGCCGTTCTTGCCGTTGATGTTCATGCCGTCGGAACCGCAGACGCCTTCACGGCAGGAGCGACGGTAGGAGAAGCCCTCGTCCTGCTCCTTGATCAGCGCCAGCACGTCGAGGACCATCACGTCCTTGCCGCCGGTGTCGATCTGGAAATCCTGCATGGTCGGAGCGCTGTCGCGCTCCGGGTTGTAGCGATAGACGCTGACAGTGAGAGTGTTGGACATGTCGGCCACCCTTAATAAGTACGTACTTTGGGTTCGAACGCCGGAACGGTCTTCGGCGCGAAATTGACAGCGCGCTTGGTTACGCGCTTCTCACCCGGGAAGTACAGGGTGTGGCACAGCCAGTTCTCGTCGTCGCGGTCTTCGAAGTCTTCGCGGGCGTGGGCGCCACGGGACTCTTTACGGACTTCCGCGGCGATTGCGGTGGCTTCGGCGACTTCCAGCAGGTTCTGCAGCTCCAGCGCTTCGATGCGCGCGGTGTTGAAGGCCTGGGACTTGTCGTTGATCTTGACGTTGGCGATGCGCTCGCGCAGCTCGGCCAGCTGGGCGATACCCTTCTGCATGTATTCGCCGGTACGGAACACACCGAAGTAGTTCTGCATGCAGCTTTGCAGTTCGCGCTTCAGCGGGGCGACTTCTTCGCCGCTGCTGCGCTCGTTGACACCGGCCAGACGCTTGAGGGACTGCTCGATGTCGGTCTCGCTGGCGCCACGCGCCTCGATGCCTTCCTTGAGCGCCTTCTCCAGGTGCAGACCGGCGGCACGGCCGAACACCACCAGGTCGAGCAGCGAGTTGCCGCCCAGGCGGTTGGCGCCGTGAACCGACACGCAAGCCACTTCGCCCACGGCGAACAGGCCTTCGACGATGGTGTCGTTGCCGTTGGCGTCCTGGGTGATGGCCTGGCCATGGATGTTGGTGGCAACGCCGCCCATCATGTAGTGGCAGGTCGGGATGACCGGGATCGGCGCGACGACCGGGTCGACGTGCGCGAAGGTCTTGGACAGTTCGCAGATGCCGGGCAGGCGGCTGTGCAGGACTTCCTCGCCCAGGTGGTCGAGCTTCAGCAGTACGTGGTCCTTGTTCGGGCCCACGCCGTTGCCGGCGATCACTTCCTTGACCATGGAACGGGCGACCACGTCGCGGCCGGCCAGGTCCTTGGCGTTCGGAGCGTAACGCTCCATGAAGCGCTCACCATGGGCGTTGATCAGGTAACCACCCTCACCACGGCAGCCTTCGGTGACCAGCACACCGGCGCCGGCGATGCCGGTCGGGTGGAACTGCCACATTTCGATGTCCTGCACCGGTACGCCGGCGCGCAGGGCCATGCCCACGCCGTCACCGGTGTTGATCAGGGCGTTGGTGGTGGAGGCGTAGATACGGCCGGCACCGCCAGTGGCCAGGACCACGGCCTTGGAGCGGATGTAGACGGTCTCGCCGGTCTCGATGCAGATGGCGATGATGCCGACCACCGCGCCGTCCTGGTTCTTCACCAGGTCGACCGCGTACCACTCGTTGAGGAACGAGGTACCGCTCTTCAGGTTCGCCTGGTACAGGGTGTGCAGCAGGGCGTGACCGGTACGGTCGGCGGCGGCACAGGTACGGGCAGCCTGGCCACCCTTGCCGAAGTCCTTGGACTGGCCACCGAACGGACGCTGGTAGATGCGGCCCTGCTCGGTACGGGAGAACGGCAGGCCCATGTGTTCCAGCTCGAACACGGCTTCCGGACCTACGGAGCACATGTATTCGATGGCGTCCTGGTCACCGATGTAGTCGGAGCCCTTGACGGTGTCGTACATGTGCCAGCGCCAATCGTCGTTCGGGTCGGCCGAAGCGATGGCGCAGGTGATGCCGCCCTGGGCGGAAACGGTGTGGGAACGGGTCGGGAAGACCTTGGTCACCACGGCGGTCTTGTGGCCACCCTGGGCCAGTTGCAGCGCGGCGCGCATGCCGGCGCCGCCGCCACCTACGATGATGGCGTCGAAAGAAAGAGTACGAATGCTAGACATGGATCACACACCCCAGAGAATCTGCACGCCCCAGACGAAGAACGCGAACATCGCAATGCCGCATACCGCCTGGAACAGGAAACGCACCACAGTCGCCGACTTGCCCAGCGCCATGGGCGTCAGGTAGTCGGTGGAGATGGTCCACATGCCGACCCAGGCATGGACGCTCAGGGCGACCAGGGCCAGCAGGCTGAAGATGCGCATCGCGGTGTGGGAGAACAGACCGTGCCACTCGGCATAGGTCAGACCCGGGTTGAACAGCAGGTAGCCCAGCAGGAAGAGGAAATAAGCCGCGAGAACGACCGCAGAAACACGCTGGGCCATCCAGTCGTAGAGGCCCGAACGCGAGAAGTTCGTGACGTTGGTTACCATACCCACACCCCCAGAAGCACGATCAGCACCGCAGAAACTGCGATGACAATTTTCGAGCCCAGCTTGCCGCCCTCGAGCGTCTCGCCGACGCCCGCATCCATTACCAGGTGGCGCACGCCGGCAACCAGGTGGTAAAGCAGTGCGGACAGGAGGCCCCAAATCACCAGCTTGGCCAGCGGACTGGTCAGGTACGCCTTGACCTGCTCGAAGCCTTCCTCGGAGCTCAGCGACTTGTCGAGCGCGAACAGCAGCACGGCAATGCCGAAGAAGAGGATGACGCCGGAGATACGATGCAGGATGGACGTGTAAGCAGTGATGGGGAGTTTGATGGTCCTGAGATCTAGGTTTACAGGTCGTTGGCTATTCACGGCTTTTTTTTCACACTGAGGCCCCTAACAAACAGGGCAAGTTGTCGGGAAGTGCACTGATCAGGTACCCCTCACCAAAGGGAGTGCCGACCACCAGAAATGCGGGCCTGGGGCCCTTGGCGATCGGGCGCTGAGTATAGACAGTTAGCTGACTAATGACAATGCGAACCCCTGCCCCTAACGGTGGATTGCGCTGCCTATATAAAAGGCGTAAACAGCCCGCTTTTTTTCGTCGAAAACCCCACGCAAACCCCACTGGCGCATGGGTTTCTTCAAATTGACTTTCGAATTTATAGCTCTATAGTGTCCCGGGCCCTGCGTGGGGGGCTGTCTGATGATTTCAAGCATAACTAGGAGGCCGCTATGGCTGACAAAAAAGCGCAGTTGATCATCGAGGGCGCAGCCCCCGTAGAGCTGCCCGTTCTGTCCGGAACCATGGGACCCGATGTAGTCGATGTGCGGGGCCTGACCTCCACGGGCTGCTTCACCTTTGATCCTGGCTTTATGTCGACCGCCTCTTGTGAGTCGAAGATCACCTACATCGACGGCGACAAGGGCGTACTGCTGCACCGTGGCTATCCGATCGAGCAGCTGGCAGAGAAATCCGACTACCTGGAAACCTGCTACCTGCTGTTGAACGGCGAGCTGCCGAACGCTGAAGAGAAGGCCAAGTTCGTTGGCACCATCAAGAACCACACCATGGTTCACGAGCAGCTGAAGAGCTTCTTCAACGGCTTCCGCCGCGATGCGCACCCGATGGCCATCATGTGCGGCGTGGTGGGCGCTCTCTCCGCCTTCTACCACGACTCCCTGGACATCAATAACCCGCAGCACCGCGAAGTCTCGGCGATGCGCCTGGTCGCCAAGATGCCGACCATCGCGGCCATGGCCTACAAGTACTCCATGGGCCAGCCCATGATGTACCCGCGTAACGACCTGAACTACGCGGAAAACTTCCTGCACATGATGTTCAACACCCCGGCCGAGATCAAACCGATCAGCCCGGTGCTGGCCAAGGCCATGGATCGCATCTTCATCCTGCATGCGGACCACGAGCAGAACGCCTCCACCTCCACCGTGCGCCTGGCCGGCTCCTCCGGCGCCAACCCCTTCGCCTGTATCGCTGCCGGCATCGCGGCCCTCTGGGGCCCGGCCCACGGCGGCGCCAACGAAGCCGTGCTGACCATGCTGGACGAGATCGGCGACGTGTCGAACATCGACAAGTTCGTGGCCAAGGCCAAGGACAAGAACGATTCGTTCAAGCTGATGGGCTTCGGCCACCGCGTCTACAAGAACTTCGACCCGCGCGCCAAGGTCATGAAACAGACCTGCGACGAGGTTCTGGCCGAACTGGGCATCAACGACCCGCAACTCGAGCTGGCCATGAAGCTGGAAGAGATCGCGCGCAACGATCCTTACTTCAAGGAGCGCAACCTCTACCCGAACGTGGACTTCTATTCGGGCATCATCCTCAAGGCCATCGGCATCCCGACCAGCATGTTCACCGTGATCTTCGCCCTGGCGCGGACCGTGGGCTGGATCTCCCACTGGAAGGAAATGCTCTCCGGCCCGTACAAGATCGGCCGTCCGCGCCAGCTGTACACCGGCCACGAAAAGCGTGACTTCGTCCCGCTGGAAGGCCGCGAGTAAGGCTGACCGCCCAATGAAAAGGCTGCCGATCGGCAGCCTTTTTTATTTCGACTCGGTCTAGCGCTTCAGTGTTTTTCCGCCCGCTGGCGCATCGCTTTCAGGGTGTTGAAGGGGGCATCGACGACGAAACTGTTCGCCAGCCAGGACGGCACGCTGCCACCCGGCTCGGTATGCACCTGATAGGTGACCTCGACCTCCCCGCTCCCCCTCGGCACCAGCTTCCAGAAACCGTCCACCTGGGTCACCCGTACATAGCCATCGGCTTCGGGCAGATAGTTCGCCACCCCTTCGAGAACGCGCGTCACGCTGCCGTCCGCCCCCACCTGGGAAGTGACATGGATCACCGAATCCCGCGGCGTCACCGGCCAGGGCGTATTGAAACGGGTGTAGGTCCAGCTTTGCGGCCCGTCGAGCTTCACCAGCTTCTGCTCCTTGCACTCGTGGATCCAGGCACAGGAACCGGCGACATCCTCCTGCAAGGCGCGCAAGGTGGCGATATCGGTCTTCATGGTAGTGACGCCGCGGTAGGCCTTGTACCTGGAGCCCGGCACGTCGCTCAGGAACACCTTGATGCCGTCCTCGTCCTTGGCCAGCTTCCACTCCTCGGCATGGACGGCGGACGTCGCCAGCAGACCCAGCGCGCAGAGCGCCACCACCTTGATTCTCATGATCTCTCCTTGTTCAGACAGTGCCGGCCGGCGCCGGCACAGGGTTCAGGCCGCCGATGTCGCCTGCTCCAGCCAACCGATCAGGCGAATGGCGTCTTCCCGGGTTTCGCCACAAACCTCGGGATCGGCTTCGAAGTCGCCACACACCGCTGGCCGCCGCGGGTCGCCGAACAGCTGGCAGAGGTTCTCCACGGAAAGATGCAGGCAACGCACCCCCGCAGGCTTGCCTCCAGGCATGCCTGGCAAGGGAGAACTGATGGACGGCGCTATGCAGCAGGCGCCACAGCCCGGACGGCAAAGCATGGCGAAGGACCTCGAAGGACAGGGACGACGGCAGGAATGCGCATTTTACTTGGCGGGAGGCACCCTTGGCACGACCCCGACCACCGAAGCCTGGCGCGCACGCAGCTCCTCCAGGCTGTCGCCCTTGTAGATATTCGCGCTGAGCCGGCCCTCGTGGACCTCCAGCCCCACCCGCCGCGGGTCGCGCAGGTCGAATAGCTGGTAGGCACCGGACCGGCTGTGGAACGCGCGCATACGGGAGGTGACGTAGAACGGCTGGGGCTCCGGGACGCCGCCTTCCTCCGCCGCGCGACTGCCAGCCGGCGGTACCGCCAGCAGGCGACCGGACATGTCGTGGACACCACCGGAAACCTCGCCGAAACCGAAGATCCGCTCATCCGGCTCCCGACGCCAGGCCAGGTAAAGGCGGTTGAGTTGCGGCGACTCCAGGGCCAGGGACAGCACCAGGCCCCGTTCGCCATCGTCCTCCAGCGCCAGCACATAGCCACTCAGGCTACCGTCGGCACAACGCAGACGCCCCTTCAGCAGCAGTCGGGCGCCCAGGCGCTCGAAGGCCTCCAGGCTCTGCTCCCGGCAGAGCAGCTCGCGCCTGTCGCGAAGCACCCCGCTTCGCTGGCGCCGCTCGCCTTCGGCACGCCCCCTGCCCGCGGCCAGAAAACCGCCCTCGGCCCCCCAGAGCACCTTCTCCGGCCGCCCCTGCGGATGCACCACGAATCCCTGGCCACGCCAGGCCAGGCGATAGCGGCCGAAGTCGAAATCCCGCGCTACCGCGAATGCGGGCGGCAGGCGCAGCTGCGCGCCCACCGGCTGCTTGCGCCAGTGCTCGACGCCACGCAACGTCGCGATGGCCACCCCGAGCAGCACCAGCAGCAGAAATCCCAGTACCCGCCAGAACGCCATGGTTCCCCCCTTCCCTCGCGTAGCGGCACCCATTAGGCTTCGCGCTCCGCAAAACCCAGAGCCTTCCCGATCATGCCCGTCTGGCTGCAAACCCTAGCCTTGCTGTCCCTGTCCAACGTGTTCATGACCTTCGCCTGGTATGGCCATCTCAAGACGCTCAATACCAAGCCCTGGATGATTGCGGCGCTGATCAGCTGGGGCATCGCCCTGTTCGAGTACATGATCATGGTGCCGGCCAACCGCATCGGCTACACCGAACTCTCGGTCAGCCAGCTGAAGATCATGCAGGAAGTGATCACCCTGGCCATCTTCGTCCCCTTCAGCGTGCTGTACATGCAGCAGCCGCTGAAGCTGGACTACCTGTGGGCGGGGCTGTGCCTGCTGGGCGCCGTCTACTTCATCTTCCGCAGCTAGGCTCGCCTGCGCTTCGACCATGCGTCGTCAGAAATCGGCTCAGAAAGCCGCTTGCGGCTAACGCGCTTCAGCGCGGCCCGAAGGGCGAGCGAAGCGAGTAGTGCTCATTAACAGTCGTTAACTCCGCGTCTTCGCCGATTTCTTCCTAGCCTGGCCTTTGCTCGGCGGCCTAGCCTTCCTTTTCCGCAGGCTTTTTCAGCCGAGCGATCAGGCTCGAAGTGTCCCAACGGCCGCCGCCCATGGCCTGGACCTCGGCGTAGAACTGATCCACCAGCGCCGTCACCGGCAGCTGCGCGCCATTGCGCGCCGCCTCGTCCAGCACGATGGACAGGTCCTTGCGCATCCAGTCCACGGCGAAGCCGAAATCGAAGGAACCCTCAAGCATGGTCTGGTGGCGGTGTTCCAGCTGCCAGGACTGGGCGGCGCCCTTGCTGATCACCTCCATGGCGCCCTGGGCATCCAGCCCGGCGCACTGGGCGAAGTGCAGCGCCTCGGCCAGGCCCTGCAACAGGCCGCCGACGCAGATCTGGTTGACCATCTTGGTCAATTGGCCGCTGCCCACCGGCCCCATGCGGCGAATCATCTTGGCGTAGCTGTCGATCACCGGCGCAGCCCGGTCGTAGAACGCCTGTTCGCCCCCCACCATCACCGACAGCATGCCCGCCTCGGCACCGGCCTGGCCGCCGGAAACCGGCGCGTCGAGAAAGCCCAGCTCGCGCTCGGCGGCGAGGGTCGCCATCTCCCGCGCCACGTCCGCCGAGGCCGTGGTGTGGTCCACCAGGACCGAGCCGGGTGCCATGCCGGCGAAGGCGCCGTCCGGCCCCAGCAGCACGGCACGCAGGTCGTCGTCGTTGCCGACGCAGACCATCACGAACTCCGCCCCTTCCGCCGCTTGCCGCGGCGTGGGAAACGCGTCGCCACCGAACTCGTCGCACCAGAGCTCGGCCCTTGCCGGCGAACGGTTGTAGACCCGCACCGAATGTCCTTCGCAGGCCAGGTGCCCGGCCATGTTGAAGCCCATCACCCCCAAACCGATGAACGCTACTTCAGCCATTGTTGTTCTCCTTCGTCGACCTGCGGAAAAGCCTAACACGCAGTTTGCCGCCCTGCGAAAGCACCTCCATACTCGCTCCAGGCTGGCCCGACCGGCTCCCCCTGCCAAGGAGAACAAAATGCCGCACTGGCTGGTCATCGACCTGGAAGCCACTACCGAAGAGGGTGGCTGGCCGCTGGAAGAAATGGAAATCATCGAAATCGGCGCCAGCCTGGTCCGCGCCGACGGCCATGAGGTGGACCACTTCCAGCGTTTCGTGCGCCCGGCGCGACGCCCCTGCCTGACCGGTTTCTGCCGCCAGCTCACCCACATCAGCCAGTCCGACGTGGACGCAGCCGCCGGCCTGCCCCAGGTCTGGCCGGCCTTCGAACGCTGGCTCGGCCACCACCGCCCGCGCCTGGCGGGCTGGGCCAGTTGGGGCGACTACGACCGCCGCCAGCTGGAACAGGAATGGCAGCTCCACGGCCTGGACAGCCTGCTGGCCGCCGTCCCCCACCTCAATCTCAAGCAACGCTTCGCCGAGGTGCGCCAACTCAAGCGCGCCGTGGGCCTGCACACCGCCCTGCAGCTGGCCGGCCTGAACTTCCAGGGCCAGCAGCACCGCGCCCTGGAGGACGCTCGCAACACTGCGCGCCTGCTGCCCCTGGTGCTGCCAGCCTGATTGAGCGGGAGCTAGTGACGCTGCAACCCGCCTTGGGCATACTGTCGGCCCCTTTCCAACCCCATCCAGGAGCCCAGCATGTTCAAGGTCAACGAATACTTCGACGGCACCGTCAAATCCATCGCCTTCGGCATGACCGAAGGCCCGGCCACCATCGGTGTCATGGCCGCTGGCGAATACGAATTCGGCACCAGCCAGCTGGAAGTGATGCACGTCATCGCCGGCGCCCTGACCGTGAAACTGCCGGGCAGCGACAGCTGGGAAACCTTTGCCGCCGGTAGCAAGTTCACCGTTCCGGCCAACAGCAAGTTCCAGCTGAAGGTGGCTCAGGACACCGCTTACCTCTGCGAATACCGCTGAGGTTCGGCAGCTCTGGAGAAGCCCCGCGATGCGGGGCTTTTTTGTGGGAAAGGGGCGAACTGCTTTTCTGTAGGGGCGAATTCATTGGCTATGTCTGCATTAGCTGTTGCAGGACTTAACAGAAGCCTCTAGTACGGGGCTTTCAGGTCTTCGTATCCGCCTGACGCCTCCCTCTCCCCCGGCCCCCGCCCTGCGCCCCTGCCTGATCGCTTCGCGCTCAGGCGTTCATCGGCACCGGAAGCGGTGCTTCCGAAAGCGTGCCTCTTCACCCCTGAAGTGGAGAGGGGTGACTCGCGCCTGACAGGACGCAGCAATCCTGATGCCTGATCATTGCCTGAACCTGTGCCGCAGCGGTGGGGCCACGACTCCGCCCCGTCAGGAGGCCGAGCGGAATCGTTGCAGAGGGGGACGAGCGGCATGGATGCCGCGAGAGGCGTGCGGGGCCAGGGATGGCCCCTCACGCCGGGCCCCCGGCGCAACGATGGAGCGAGGGGAGTCCGGCGAAGCCGGACCCGGATGCCGGGGCAAGCCCTTTTGGTTTCTTTTGGGGCGACTGCCAAAAGAAACTCGCCGGGAGGCGAAACAGAGACTCACCGACCGCTCGATAATCAGCTTGGCCCGGGCGGTTCTAGCAACACTTAACGCAGACATAGCCAATTCATTCGCCAAGCAGGCCGAAGGTCTGCCATCGGGAGATTGCAGGGGGCAGCTTCGCCGCCCTTGGCGAATGAATTCGCCCCTACAACGAAGGCCTCGCCCCCAACCGGCCATCACCAAAAACCGGCCATCAGGCCGGTTCTCGCTTCCTCTGACGAATCCCGATCAAATCAGATTCGGCTCCATCTCCAGCTCAACCCCGAACTTCGCCACGATATCCGCACGGATGCGCTGGGCCAGCTCATGGAGCTGGCTGCCGGTGGCGGCGCCGTAGTTCACCAGCACCAGGGCCTGCAGCCGATGCACGCCGGCATCGCCGTCACGGAAGCCCTTCCAGCCTGCGCGCTCGATCAGCCAGCCGGCGGCCAGCTTCACCAGGCCATCGCCCTGGGGATAGGCCACCAGATCGGGATATTGGGACTTGAGCCGCTCCGCCAGCGCGACGCTGACCAGGGGGTTCTTGAAGAAGCTGCCGGCGTTGCCCAGCTCCATCGGGTCCGGCAGTTTCTCGCTGCGGATGGAGCAGACGGCGCGGCTGACGTCCTTCGGCGTAGGCGCCTCGATACCTTCGTCGCGCAGACGCTGACGCACCGGGCCATAGTCCAGATGCAGCTGTGCGGCGCGGCTGAGATTGAAGCGCACCCGCAGGATCAGCCAGCGACCGGCATCGCGCTTGAACAGGCTGTCGCGGTAGGCGAACCGGCAGTCCTCCAGGCCGAACTCGCGCAGCTCGCCGGTTTCCCGGTCGAGGGCGGTGAGGCCCGCGAACACGTCCTTGAGCTCGACGCCATAGGCGCCGATGTTCTGCATGGGCGCGGCACCCACGGTGCCGGGGATCAGGCTGAGGTTCTCCAGGCCGCCCAGCCCCTGCTCCAGGGTCCAGAGCACCAGGGGATGCCAGGGTTCGCCCGCTTCGGCCTCCAGCACGACCTTCACGCCATCGTCGGCCAGCAGACGAATGCCGCGGCTGGCCATGCGCAGCACCAGGGCGTCCACATCACGGGTCAGCAGCAGGTTGCTGCCACCGCCTATCACCAGCAGCGGCAGGCTACGATCGGCGGCCAGGACAAGTGCCTCGCGCACCTCGACGTCATCCCGGGCTTCGGCGAACAGCCGCGCCTTCACGTCCACGCCGAAGGTGTTGTAGGGCTTGAGGGACAGGTTTTCCTGCAGGACCAGACTCACAACCGCCCCTTGATTTCCAGGATCAGCGCATCACAGGCCTGCTCCACCAGGTCGAGCACCGCCTCGAAGCCCTGTTCACCACCGTAGTAGGGATCGGGCACCTCATCCAGGGCCAGTTGGTAGCGGCGCAGGAACAGGTCCAGCTCGGCGGCGGCCACGGCAGGGCGCAGCCGGCGCAGGTGGGCCAGGTTGCTTTCGTCCATCGCCAGGATCAGGTCGAAACGGCCGAAGTCGTCGACGGCCACCTGGCGCGCCCGCAGCTGCGAAAGGTCGTAGCCACGGCGCTGGGCAGCCACCCGGGTACGGGCGTCCGGGGCCTTGCCCACGTGCCAGTCGCCGGTGCCGGCGGAATCCACCAGCACCGCCCCTTCCAGGCCCGCGTCACGCAGCTTGTGCCGCAGCACGCCTTCGGCGGTGGGCGAACGGCAGATGTTGCCGAGGCAAACGAAAAGGACTCGCATCAGGCCCCCAGCAGGCGCCGGACGCGCTCGAGATCTTCCGGGGTATCGACACCGGCAGGCGGCGCTTCCAGGGCGTCGGCCACATGGATGCGCACGCCATGCCAGAGCGCGCGCAGCTGCTCCAGGCACTCGGTATTCTCCAGCCAGCATGGGCCCCAGGCGACGAAGTCGTGGAGGAAGCCGGCGCGGTAGGCATAGATGCCGATATGGCGGCGATAGGGCACGTCCGCCGGGAGCTGTTCGCGGCTGACCGCAAACGCATCGCGGGCCCAGGGCAAGGGTGCGCGGCTGAAGGTCAGGGCCAGGCCATTCCGATCGGCGGCCACTTTCACCACGTTGGGGTTGAACAGCGCCTGGACCTCCCGGATCGGCTCGGCCAGGGTGGCGATGCCGGCTTCCGGATGGGTCGCGAGGTTCACCGCCACCTGGTCGATGATGGCCGGCGGGATCAGCGGCTCGTCGCCCTGCACGTTGACCACTATGGCGTCACTGGCCAGGCCCAGCTGGCTGGCCACCTCGGCCAGGCGGTCGGTACCGGAGTTGTGATCCGCGCGGGTCAGCAGCACCTCGGCGCCGAACGCCTGGCAGGCCTCGACTATGCGCGCATCGTCGGTGGCCACCACCACACGCTGGGCGGCGCTGCGGCGCGCCTGCTCCCAGACGTGCTGGACCATCGGCTTGCCGGCGATGTCCTGCAGGGGCTTGCCCGGCAGGCGGGTGGAGGCGTATCGGGCAGGAATGACGACGGTGAAGGCCTGGGTCATTTGTCCAGGCGCTCGTCGACGTTCAGGGTACGGGCCTCGCCTTCCAGCATCACCGGGATGCCGTCGCGCACCGGGAAGGCCAGGGCATCGGCCCGGCAGATGAGTTCGCTCTTGTCATCGGCCAGCTTCAGCGGGCCCTTGCACAGGGGACAGGCGAGAATATCGAGGAGTTTCGGGTCCATGGGAAATCCTTGGGACGTCGGCCCGGGGGCCACGTAGGTTAGAAGCGGTCAGGCAGCAGGCGGGCCAGCTGCCCGTCGAACCAGGCGACGAAGGCCGACGACGGCACGGCATCCACCGCCAGGTACCACCAGTCAGCAGCCGCGAAGGCCCGGCACTTCACCGCGTCCTTCTCGGTCATGACCACCGGCAGCTGCGGCGTGAAGCTGAGAGCCTCCCGGTCGTATACCGCGTGATCGGCGAAGGGGTGCGGAATCGGCCGCCAGTTTAGCGCCTCCAGGGTTCTGAAGAAACGTTGCGGGTTGCCGATGCCGGCCACCGCGTGGATCTCCTGCCCCGCCGGGAAACGCTGCAAGCCGGCGCGCTCGCCGCTCTGCAGGTTGACCAGCGCGCTCGGTCGCAGGGTGAAGGCGAAGCCTTCGTCGGAATCGCTTTCAGCGCCGTTGCGCAGGACCGCATCCACCGAGTCCAGGCGCTCCGGCGGCTCGCGCAGCGGGCCGGCCGGCAGGCAGCGGCGATTGCCCAGGCCGCGGGCGGCGTCGATCAGCACCAGCTCCAGGTCACGCCCCAGGCGGTAATGCTGCAGGCCGTCGTCGCTGAGGATCAGGTCCAGCTCCTCCTGCGCCAGCAGGGCCTGCACCGCGCGGGAACGGTCCGGGTCGATCATCAGCGGCACGCCGCTGCGCTGGACGATCAGCAGTGGCTCGTCGCCGGCCTGTTCGGCGGGCTGTTCGGCACGCACCCGCCAGGGTAGCTGCGGCGGCTTGGCGCCGTAGCCGCGGCTGACCACCCCCACGCGCAATCCGCGCGCGCGGCAATGCTCGATCAGCCAGAGAATCATGGGTGTCTTGCCGGTGCCGCCGACGGTGATATTGCCGACCACGATCAAGGGAACCGGCGGGCGGAAGCTGTCGCCCTGCCCCGCCAGGAAGGCGGCGCGCTTGCGCTCGGCCACCCGCCGGTAGAGCCATTCCAGCGGCCCCAGCAGGCCGAGGGCCGGGTGGCCCCGGTACCAGGCATCCAGCAGGCGGTCGGAGAAGGCCATCAGGGTTGCTTGGCCGCGTCGGCCTCGACGGTCGTCATGCGCAGATGGCTGAAGCCCAGCTTGCCGGCGGCATCCATGGCGGTGACCACCGACTGGTGGGTGGTACGGGCGTCGGCGGTGATGACCAGCGGCAGGCTGTTGTCGCCTTCCGACTCGCGGCCCAGGGCGGCGATCAGGGTCGCCAGGTCGCTCTTCACCAGGCTCTGGCCATTGAGCGAGTACTGGCCGTCGGCGGCGATGGCGAGCTCCAGGCTCTTGAGCTGGGTTTCCTCGGGCGGGGTACCGCTCACGGCCTCGGGCAGCTCGATCTTCAGCTGGCTGGGCTTGCTGAAGGTGGTGGTCACCACGAAGAACAGCAGCAACACGAAGATCACGTCGATCAACGATGTGAGGTTGAGGAACACCTCTTCGCGGGCGACATTGCCCGCCCGGCGGCGGAACTTCACGCTTTGCCTTCCTCTACGAAGTCGACTTCGCGATCACCCTGGACCACTTCCACCAGCTTGATCGCCTCCTGCTCCATGGCCACCACCAGCTCGTCGACGCGACGCAGCAGATAGCGATGGAAGAACACCGCCGGAATGGCCACGATCAGGCCGGCCGCAGTGGTCACCAGCGCCTTGGCGATACCGCCGGCGAGTATCGGCGCATTGGCCATGCCGTTTTCCATGAAGCCGCCGAAGATGTCGATCATGCCGAACACGGTGCCCAGCAGGCCCAGCAACGGCGCCATGGCGGCGATGGTGCCGAGGGCGTTGAGATAACGCTCCAGCTCATGGATGACCCGGCTGGCGGCTTCCTCGATGCATTCCTTCATGATGTCGCGGCCATGCTTGGAGTTGGCCAGGCCAGCGGCAAGCACCTCTCCCAGGGGCGACGAAGCACGCAGCTCCTTGAGCTTCTGGCCGCTCAGCTGCTTGTCCTTGATCTGGCGCCAGACCTGACCCAGCAGGTGGGGCGGCGAGACCCGGCTGATACGCAAGGTCCAGAGGCGCTCGGCAATGATCGCAGTGGCGGCGATGGAACACAGAATGATCGGCAGCATCATCCAGCCACCGGCTTTGACCAACTCCCACACGGTAGGAAATCCCCTTCAAAAAAGTGGCGCCACTCTAGCACAGGGTCAGACCCGCGCCGACCGGCGCCGTTCTCATTTTTCCCTCCAGAACACGGACTTTTCCCGTTCTTTTTCAACCTCGCCATGGGCACCGAGACGCACCAGCAGGGCCCCCTCCCGGGCCGTATCGTGAATCTCCGCCGGCACGGCGCGGATGCGCGAAACGACCAACGGATGCGGATGCCCGAAGGCATTCTGGTGGCCACGCGATATCAGCACCTGCTGCGGCGCCACGGCACGGAGGAAGAAGCCGGTGGTGGAGGTGCGACTGCCATGGTGCCCCGCCACCAGCCAGCGTGCCGCCAGCGGCTGGCCACTGGCGATCCAGGCCGCTTCGCCACGGGCGCCCAGGTCCCCACTGAGCAGGATACGTTCGCCATTGGCCTCGACGGCCAGCGCGCAGGAGCTCTCATTGCTGTCGCCGGGCCAGGGCCGGTGCCAGACGAGAAACTTCACCCCGTCCCAGGTCCAGGCCTCTCCGGCCGTGCACGGCGCCGCGCCCAGCGCTCCCGCCAGACTGTCGGGCTCGCCGCCGAGTACCCGTTCGACCTCCAGCCCCCGGCTGACCGCCAGGGCGCCACCGGCATGATCGGCATGGGCATGGCTGATCAGCATCAGGTCCAGTCGTGTCACCCCCAGGCCACGCAGGACCGGCACCACCACCCGTTCGCCGATATCGAAGTCGCCCTGGCGCGGCCCGGCATCGTAGAGCAGCGCGTGCTCGCGGGTGCGCACCAGGATGGACAGGCCCTGCCCCACATCCAGCACGCGGATTTCCGCCTGGCCGGGTGCGGGACGCTGCAGGGGTGGGAACAGCATCGGCAGCAGCAGCGCCAGGCCCAGGGTGCGCAACGGCAAGCCGGCCGGCGCGACCAGCAGCAGGGTTCCCAGGGCACCCAGCAACCAGGCCCAAAAGGGCACCTCGGCCGGTATCCAGGCCGGCAGGCGTGCCGCCGCCCAGGCCAGCACCTGGAACAGCAGCTCCAGGGCACCTCCGCCCAGCCAGAGCAGGGTTTCGCCGAGCATGGGAACAGGCAGCGACAAGGTACCCAGCAGGCCGAGCGGCAGCACCACCAGGCTGACCCAGGGCACCGCCAGCAGATTGGCCAGGGGCCCGCTGAGGCTGATCGGCAAGGCCAGGGCCAGCAGCAATGGCGCCAGCCCCAGGCCCATGACCCACTGGGCGCGCCACCAGGTCCACCACCAGCGCCAGGCGCCCAGGCGGCCGGCGAAGGCCAGGATCAGCAGCCCGACCGCACCGAACGACAGCCAGAAGCCCGGCTGCAAGACCACCAGAGGCTCGGCCAGCGTCACCGCGCAGAGTGCGACCAGCAAGGGCAGGAAGAAACCCAGGTGGCGAAAGCGCAGGCGCCAGAGCAGCACCACCGCGATCATCACGCAGGCGCGCTGCACCGGTACATCGAAACCCGCGAGCAGCCCGTAGCCCAGGCCACCCGCGAAAGCCAGGGCGCAGGCACACGGCAGCCAGGGCAGGCGCCGGGGCCAGAAGCCGAAACGCGCCAGGGCGGCCACCAGGCCATAGAGCACGCCGGCGAACAGCGTGATGTGCTGGCCGGAGATCACCATCAGGTGAGTGGTGCCGGTGTCCTGCAGCAGACGCCAGTCCCGCTCCTGCAGCCCGGAACCGTCTCCCAGCACCAGCGCGGCGAGCCCTCCCGCGCGGCCATGGGCCTCCACCTGCAACAAGCGCTGGCGCAGGCCGTCGCGCCAGGCGGCAAGCCCCGTGGCCGCCTGCAGGCGCTCGCCAGCCTTCACCGACCCGGTCGCGCCTATCCGCCGCGACAGCAGCCAGGCCTCGTAATCGAAGGTGGCCGGGTTGACCAGGCCGCGGGGGCGCTTGAGCCTGACCGCGAGACGCCAGCGCTCCCCGGCCAGGACCGGCGGACCATCGCGCCAGGACAGGCGCAGGCGTGTCGGCAGCGGCGCACGCCGGGCGCCGAGGTCTTCCAGCTCGAAACGGACCACGCCGCCGGCCGCGGCCGGCAGCCCCACTACCCTGCCCTCCAGCCAGCGCACCTGGCCGTCCAGTTCCGGGGCCAGCCGGTCGTCCAGCGCCCACTGGGCACTCAGGCAGGCCCAGCCGAGGCCGATCAGGAACAGCCCCAGGCGCCAGGCACGCCCCCTGAGCAACAGGAGCCCGAGCAGCAACTGGGCGGCCAGCCACCAGACCGGTGGCAAGGCCGGCATCCAGCGCAATAGAAGAAGACCCGCCGCGAGTGCGGACAGGCCCGATAACATGGGCATTTCAATCCCCTTCCCTGGGGCGGAAACCAGGATGGGCCGCTGCTCCGCACCCTGCCGGCCGTCCTGGCCGACCCCGCCCATTAATCCGCCGACACAAAGTGACCCGGCGCTGTCATTTCCATCTGTGCATAATACCCGGCGCTTTCGTCCGCCAGAGACCGCCCATGCCGCGTCGCATCTTCAAACGCTACATGCCGAATCCGGACACCATCAGGGAACACAAGTCCCTGCGTTTTCTCGGCAAACTGATCCATGACCCCAACCTCTGGCACCTCAATCGCCATTCGGTCGCCCGCGCCATGGCCATGGGCCTGTTCGCCGCCTTCGTGCCCATTCCCATGCAGATGCTGCTGGCCGCCGCCCTGGCCATCATGGTCCGCGCCAACCTGCCGATCTCGGTCGGCCTGGTGTGGCTGACCAACCCCATCACCATGCCGCCGGTGTTCTACTGCACCTACAAGATGGGCGCCTGGATCATGCAGATATCCCCCCGCGCCCTACCCGACGAACTGACCTGGCAATGGATCACCCAGGAACTTTCCACCCTCTGGCAGCCATTCCTCCTAGGCTCGCTGGTCTGCGGCGTGCTGGTGGGCGCCCTGGCCTACATGCTGACCATGCTCTACTGGCGCTGGTGGGTCGGCCACAGTTGGCGCAAGCGCCAGAAAGCACGGCGGGAAGTCAGCCGCTGAAATGAAGAACGCCGCATTCGATGCGGCGTTTTCATGTGCGGGAAGGCCTCCTATTCGTAGCGCAGGGCCTCGGCCGGCTGGGTCTGCGCTGCACGCCAGGCCGGATAGATAGTGGCGAGGAAGCTCAGGACCAGGGCCGCCACGCAGATCAGCAGCACATCGCCCATCTGCAGCTCGGACGGCAGGTAGCTGACGAAATAGACGTCGGAGCTGAAGATCTGCCGGCCGCTGGCGCGTTCCAGGGCGGCGATCCACTGGCTGACGTTGAGCGCAGAGATGATGCCCAGCACGGTGCCCAGCAGGGTGCCGATGGTACCGATCACGCTGCCCTGGACCATGAACACAGCCATGATCTGCCGCGGGGTGGCGCCCAGGGTACGGAGGATGGCGATGTCCGCGCGCTTGTCGGCCACCACCATGATCAGGGTGGCGATGATATTGAAGGCGGCCACCGCGACGATCAGCAGCAAAAGCAGGCCGATCATGGTCTTCTCCATCTTCATCGCACTGAACAGGCTGCCCTGGGTATGGGTCCAGTCCTCGGCGCGGTAGCCCTGGCCGAGTTCGGCGGCGATCTGCTGCGATACCTCGGGCGCCAGGTAAAGGTCCTTCAGGGCGATGCGCACGCTCTGCACCTGGCCCTCCTTCAGGCGCTGGATGGCCGAGGCATCGGCGATGTTGATCAGCGCCAGGGAGCTGTCCAGCTCGGCGCCGACCTTGAACACGCCCACCACGTTCAGGCGCTGCATGCGCGGGGTGATGCCGCCCGGCGCACTGCTCACCTCGGGCACGATCAGGGTCAGCTTGTCGCCGACATTCAGGCGGAAGCGCCGCGCGGTGATCTCGCCGATGACGATGCCGGACTCGCCCGGCTTCAGGTCGTCCAGATCGCCCTGCACCATGTGCTTGCCGATGATGGACACCCTGGTCTCTTGCTGCGGGTCGATGCCATTGATCTGCACCGGCTGCATCACGCCCCGGTGGGAGAGCATCCCTTCCAGCTCGGCAAAGGGTACCGCACCCACCACCTCCGGGTGTTTCAGTGCGGCATCCGCCACACGGCGCCAGTCATCCAGGGGCTGCTCGGCGCTCAGGGTGGCGTGGGACACCATGCCGAGGATGCGCGAGCGCATTTCCTTCTGGAAGCCGTTCATCACCGAGAGCACCACGATCATGGCCAGCACCCCCAGGGCCAGGCCGATCATCGAGGTCAGCGAAATGAAGGAGATGTAATGGTTGCGGCGCTTGGCGCGGGTATAGCGCGTGCCGATGAAGATCGGGAGAGGTCTGAACATCTCAGGCAGCCACCAGTCGGCCTTCTTCCAGGCGCAGCACGCGGTCCATCTGGCCGGCCAGCTGCGGGTCGTGGGTCACCACCAGGAAGGCGGTACGCAGGGAGCGGCTGAGCTCCAGGATCAACTCCTGGATGCTATGGGCGGTGTGCTGGTCGAGGTTGCCGGTGGGCTCGTCGAGCAGCACCAGGGCCGGGTTGTTGACCAGGGCACGGGCGATGGCCACGCGCTGGCGCTCGCCGCCGGACAGTTCCGCCGGCTTGTGCGACAGGCGATGGCCCAGGCCCACGCGCTCCAGCAGCGCGCTGGCCCGCTGGCGCGCCTCGCCGATGGCGGTGCGGCCGATCAGCAGCGGCATGCAGACGTTCTCCAGGGCGGTGAACTCGGGCAGCAAGTGATGGAACTGGTAGACGAAGCCCAGGGCGCGGTTGCGCAGCAGGCCGCGGGCGGTTTCGCTGAGGGCCGACAGCTCCTCGCCGGCCAGCCAGACGCTGCCCCTGCTCGGGGTGTCCAGGCCGCCCAGCATGTTCAGCAGGGTGCTCTTGCCGGAGCCGGAGCTGCCGACGATCGCCACTCGCTCGCCCGGATGTAGTTCCAGCTCGACGCTGGACAGCACCTGGACGGTCTGCGGACCTTCCTCGTAGCTCTTGCTCAGGTTGCGGCAACTCAGGACAGCCTTGTTACTCATAGCGCAAAGCCTCTGCTGGCTGGGTGCGCGCGGCACGCCAGGCGGGGTAAAGGGTGGCGAGGAAGCTCAGGACCAGCGCGGCCGAACAGACCAGCACCACGTCCTCGGCCATCAGCTGGGACGGCAGGTAGTCGATGAAATAGACGTCGGCATTGAGGAACTTGTGCCCCAGGAGGCGTTCCAGCAGGGCGATGGCGTCGCTCACGTTGAGTGCGGCGAGGATGCCCAGCATGCCGCCGATCAGGGTGCCGACCACGCCGATCACCGTGCCCTGGACCATGAAGATGCCCATGATCTGTTTCGGCGTCGCACCCAGGGTACGGAGGATGGCGATGTCACCGCGCTTGTCGGTCACCACCATCACCAGGGTGGAGATGATATTGAAGGCGGCCACGGCCACGATCAGCAGCAGGAGCAGGCCGATCATGGCCTTTTCCATCTTGATCGCCTGGTAGAGGTTGCCGTGGGTGCGGGTCCAGTCGCGGGCGTAGAAGTCCTCGCCCTTGAGCTCGCCGGCGACCTGCCAGGCCACCTGGGGCGCCTGGAACAGGTCATTCAGCTTCAGGCGCAGGCCCTGCACCTGGTCGGGCTGCCAGCGCTTGAGGCGGGCGACGTCGGAGAGGTTGGCGATGGCCAGGAAGCCATCCAGTTCGCCGGCGCCCACGTGGAAGACGCCGACCACGGTGAAGCGCTTCATGCGCGGAAAGACGCCGGCCGGGGTCACGGCCACTTCCGGCAGCACGAAGGTCACCTTGTCACCCAGGCCGACGCCGAGCCTGCTGGCGGCACGGTCGCCGATGACGATGCCGAATTCGCCAGCCTTGAGATCCGCCAGGCTGCCCTGGCGGAAGAAGGCGCCAATGATGGAGACCTTGGCCTCTTCCACCGGGTCCACCGCATTGACCAGCACCTTCTGCACCTTGCCGTCGGCGGTCAGCAGGCCCTGGACCTGGGTATAGGGCGCCACGGCCGTCACCTCGGCATGGCGGGCCACGCCCTGGGCCAGCTTGCGCCAGTCGTTGATGGGCACTGCGGATTCCACCGTGGCATGGGGCACCATGCCCAGCACACGGGTACGCATCTCATGGTCGAAGCCATTCATGACCGACAGCACCAGGATCATCACCAGCACGCCCAGGGCGAGGCCGATCATCGAAGTCAGGGAAATGAAGGAGACGAAGTAGCTGCGGCGCTTGGCGCGCGTGTAGCGGGCGCCTATGTACAGGGACAGCGGTCTGAACATGGAAATGGAGTTCGCTGGCGAAAGAAGGGACGTCCTTGTGGCGAGGCTTGGCGAGCAGCGTTTACACTCAAATTCCGTTCATGATCTGCAGCAAAGCCATGCGGCGCTGCAAACGGGCTCGCGAGATACGGAACAGCTCTTCGACAACCACTGCTGCCATGGGTTCGCCATGTCGACACGAGACGCGGATGACCGCCGCGAATACTACCGCATCGAAGATTCGATCGCACTGGAAATTCACCCGCTGAAACAGGGCGAAACAGCTGACGAAGGCAGCAGCGACAGCCCCTCCCGGCTGTTCGGCCTGCTCAGCGAACTGCACCTGATGGACTTCGAATCCCAGCACCTGTTGCGGCACATCCACGAGCGTGACCGCACCCTGGCCAGCTACCTCAAGGTCATCAACAAGCGTATCGACCTGCTCGGCCAGGCGCTCGCCCAGAGCCTGCTGCGCGACATTGGTCCGGCCCGCCAGGTCACTCTGTCCGAAGGCGGCATCGCCTTCGGCAGCCCGCACCCCATCGAGCCGGGCAGCCACCTGGCGATCAGGATGGTGCTGATGCCCCAGGCACTCGGCCTTGCGCTGCGCGCCGTGGTGGTCCACAACCAGCTGCGCGAGGATGGCCAGTTCGAAATCGGCACCGAATTCGAATCCCTCACCGATGCCCAGCGCCAGTTGCTGGCACGGCATATCCTGCAGAAGCAGGCCCAGCAGCGACGCCTGGCCCGCGAACGCTCCTCCCCTTCCAGCTGAGACCTTACGCATGATGCGCCCCGGCCTGCTGCTGACCTGCCTGCTCCTCGCGCTGCCTGCCAGCGCTGAAACAATCGAGATCCCGGTTGGCACCCAGGGCGACCAGGGCCTTGCACTGCCGGCCCGGGGCGAAAGCCAGCGCATCGTGCTGGAACGCTTCGGCCGCCCCGACAAGGAACATCCCGCGGTGGGCAAGCCGCCCATCAGCCGCTGGGATTACCGCGAATTCTCGGTCTATTTCGAAAGCGGACGGGTCGTCGACAGCGTCCGCCACCACCAACCCAGAGCACCAAGGGAATACAAGTGACCCTGATCTACGGCCATCGAGGCGCAAAGGGCGAATGCCCGGAAAACACCCTGGCCAGCTTCCGGCAATGCCTGTCACATGGCGTGAAGCGTTGCGAGCTGGACCTGCACCTGTCCCGCGACGGCGAGCTGATGGTGATCCACGACCCCAGCCTGAAGCGCACCACCGGCCGGCGCGGCAAGGTGGCGGAGCACGATGCCGAGGAACTGGTGACCTATGACGCCCGCCTGGGCGGCCCGGGCTGGCACCAGCCCTGCCCCATCCCCCGCCTGGCGACCCTGTTCGAGCACTGCGACTTCGAGCACTGGCAGCTGGAAGTGAAGAGCGCATCGAGGCTACGCGCCGCCCGTACCGTACTGGCGATCCAGGAACTGGCCGAACGCCATGGACTGATGGACAAGGTCACCGTCACCTCCAGCTCGCGGGAAGTCCTGCGCGCGCTGAACCGGCTGACGCCGAAGCTGTCCCGTGGCCTGGTGGCGGAGTACGCCTGGCTCGATCCGCTCAAGGTGGCCAAGCACCACGGCTGCAACCTGCTGGCCCTGAACTGGACCCTTTGCACGCCGGAGCGCCTGCTGCGGGCACAGAAGGAAGGGCTGCACGTCTCGGTGTGGACGGTGAATGAGCCGGCCCTGATGCGCCGGCTCGCCGATTTCGGCGTGGACAGCATCATCACCGACTTCCCCGGCCTGGCGGCCAATACCCTGCAACGCTGACCACGGCGCTGAAGGTGGAAATCCACTTCGTGGATTTCCACCCTACGAAGTGCCAACCAATCCGTAGGGTGGATAGCGCTTTTCTATCCACCATCGCCCCCTGCAGGGCAAAGAAAAACCGGCCACGAGGGCCGGTCTTTCATTCAAGGATGGCCTGATCAGAAGCTCTCCCGGTTCGGCCAGCGCCATGGGCGCGGATCGCCGAAAGGGTCCTCCCCGGCCGGTTCAGGCGCCCGGCCGGTGCCGCTCAAAAAAGCCGGTTGAGGCCATCGAACGCGGCGACCCGGTAGGCTTCCGCCATGGTCGGGTAGTTGAAGGTGGTGTTGACGAAATACTTGATGGTATTCGCCTCGCCCTTCTGGTTCATGATCGCCTGGCCGATGTGCACGATTTCCGAGGCCTGGTAGCCGAAGCAGTGCACGCCGAGGATCTCCAGGGTTTCGCGATGGAAGAGGATCTTCAGCATGCCCACCGGCTCGCTGGAAATCTGCGCGCGGGCCATGCCCTTGAAGAATGCCTTGCCCACTTCGTAGGGGATCTTCGCCTGGGTGAGTTCGCGCTCGTTCTTGCCGATGGAGCTGATCTCCGGAATGGTGTAGATGCCGGTCGGCACGTCATCGACGAAGCGCCAGCTGTCGTTCTCCACCGCGCTGCCGGCGGCCGAGCGGCCCTGGTCGGCAGCGGCACTGGCCAGGCTGGGCCAGCCGATCACGTCGCCGGCGGCGAAGATGTTGCTGACCTCGGTGCGGTAGTACTGGTCGACGTTGATCTGGCCACGGCTGTTGACCTTGATGCCGATGTTCTCCAGCCCCAGCTTGTCGGTGTTGCCGGTACGGCCGTTGCACCACAGCAGGCAGTCGGCCTTGATCTTCTTGCCGGACTTCAGGTGCAGGATCACCCCGTTCTCCAGGCCTTCGATGCGCTCGTACTCCTCGTTGTGGCGGATCAGCACGTTGTTGTTGCGCAGGTGGTAGCTGAGGGCGTCGGAAATCTCGTCGTCGAGGAAGCTGAGCAGCTGGTCGCGGTTGTCGATCAGGTCCACCAGCACACCCAGGCCGCTGAAGATCGAGGCGTACTCGGAGCCGATCACGCCGGCTCCGTAGATGATGATGCGGCGCGGCGTGTGGGTCAGGCTGAGGATGGTGTCGCTGTCGTAGATGCGCGGATGGTTGAAGTCGACGTCCGCCGGGCGGTAGGGGCGCGAGCCGGTGGCGACGATGACCTGCTTGGCCACCAGCTTTTCCACCACACCGCTGGTGCAGACCACTTCCACGGTCTGCTCGTCGGAGAAACTGGCGGTGCCGAAGAACACGTCGACGCGATTGCGTGCATAGAAGCCCGTACGCGAGGCGACCTGCTTGGAGATCACCCGCTCGGCGCTCTTCAGCACATCGGGGAAGGAGAACCAGCGCGGCTCGCCGATCTGGCGGAACAGCGGGTTGGTGTTGTACTGCATGATCTGCCGTACCGAGTGGCGCAGGGCCTTGGACGGGATGGTGCCCAGGTGGGTGCAGTTGCCGCCGACCAGCGGGCGGTTGTCCACCACCGCCACCTTGCGGCCGGCCTTCGCGGCGTTCATCGCCGCGCCTTCACCCGCCGGGCCGGAACCCAGCACCACTACGTCGTAGTTGTAGACAGCCATGCTTACTCCTCATAACGGGCCGGGGCGCCCTCTGGCGCCCCCGGCAAGGTCCGCGGCAACCGACGCCGCGGCAATCGAATCCTGTCTCGGCGATCCCGGGCGGGACCTTGAACTGGCGTGCAGCTTAGCCGAGCCGCTTGGCGCTGCACATTAGCGCTTGGTCGCGTCGTAGGCGAGCGTTGATTCCACTACATCGCCTCCTGCAGCACTGCCGCGCATTCCTGACGGTCGCCGCCAAGGTCATGCTCATTGCTCCACTGGGTCGAACAGCTCGCGGAAGCGGCTGCTGCCATGACTGGCGAAGCCCCGCCCCTCACGCGTGACGAAGAAGGCGGCGATACCGTGGCGTTCAGCATAGGCCCTGCCCGCCTCGGGCCCCAGCACCATCAGCAGGGTGGACAGGCCGTCCGCGCGCAACGTCGACGGGTCCACCACGGTCACCGCCGCCAGGTTGTGGCGGATGGGCGCGCCCGTCTTCGGGTCCAGGGTGTGGGAGTAGCGCAGGCCGTTCTTTTCGAAATAGTTGCGATAGTCTCCGGAGGTGGAAACGCCGAGCCCATCCAGCCGGATGATCTTCTGCGCCACCTGGCGGTCGTCCCGCGGCGCCTCGATGGCGATGCGCCAGGGCGCGCCATCGGGCTTGCGGCCGAAGGCCTTGAGTTCGCCGGTGATCTCCACCAGGGCGCTGGTGACGCCCAGCTCGCCCAGGCGCGCCGAGACGCGGTCCACCGCATGGCCGGCGGCGATGCTGTTGAAGTCCAGCTGCACAGCCGCGTCCTTGCACAGTTCCTGCCCGCGAATACGCAAGTGCCGTTGCCCCACACCCGCCATCGCCGCGGCGATGGCTTCGGCGCCAGGCACCTGGTCGCCACGGGACTGGGGACCGAAGCCCCAGAGATTCAGCAGCGGTTCGAGGGTGATATCGAATGCACCGCCGCTGTCTTGCGACAGCTCGCCGGCAAAGCCCACCAACTCCAGCATCGGCGCCGGCAACGCCATGCAGCTGCCGGCCGGCAAGGCGTTGAAACCCTCCACCGTGGAATCGGCGCGGTAGGTGGACAGCTGCCGGTCGACCTCGGCGAGGATGCCCTCCACTTCGCCACGCACCTGCGCCACCGAGGGACCGGACGCGTGACGTAGGTACTTCACCGAGTAGCTGCTGCCCATGGTGGGGCCACCGAACTGCTCCAGGCGGTCGCCGCAGCCGGCCAGCAACAGGCTGGCCGGAAGCACGAGTACCAACCCCCAGGACCTGGCAGCGCTCACTATCGACAGGCCATCCATGTATTCCTCGGACGCGATGGAATCCGTTGCCGCAAATGGAAACGGGAGCCCCTGGCTCCCGTTTTCCGTCCTTACTGCGCGGTCGCCCGCTGGGCGGAGCGCTTGAAGTAGTAGCAGACGGCGATCAGCCCCAGCCAGAAAGGAATGGCGTAGACCGACACGTTGATGCCCGGGATCATCAGCATCACCCCCAGGATCAGCGCGACGAACGCCAGGCAGAGGTAATTGCCGATGGGATACCAGAGCGCCTTGAAGAACGGCTGGATGCCCTGGGCATCCAGGCTCTTGCGGAACTTCAGGTGGGACAGGCTGATCATCGCCCAGTTGATCACCAGGGCCGCCACCACCAACGCCATCAGCAACTCCAGGGCCTTCTGCGGCGCGAGGTAGTTGACCACCACGCAGAGCATGGTGACCAGCGCGGAAAGGCCGATGGCCAGTACCGGCACACCGCGATCGTCCACCTTCATCAGCGCCTTGGGCGCATCGCCCTGCTCCGCCAGGCCGTAGAGCATCCGGCTGTTGGCATAGACGCCGCTGTTGTAGACCGACAGGGCCGCCGTCAGCACCACGAAGTTGAGAATGTGCGCCGCCACGTCGCTGCCGATCAGCGAGAAGATCTGCACGAAGGGGCTGCCGCTGTAGGGATCGCCCGCGGCGCCCAGGGTTTCCAGCAGCTTGTCCCAGGGGTAGAGCATCAGCAGCACGCTGAGGGCACCGATGTAGAAGATCAGGATGCGGTAGATCACCTGGTTGATCGCCTTGGGGATCACCTTCTTCGGCTCGCTGGCCTCGGCGGCGGTGATGCCCACCAGCTCCAGGCCGCCGAAGGAGAACATGATGATGGCCAGCACCATCACCAGGCCTTCGAGTCCGTTGGGGAAGAAGCCACCGTGGCTCCAGAGATTGTCGACCGCTGCCTGCGGGCCGCCTTCGCCGCTGACCAGCAGATAGATGCCGAGGACGATCATGCCGATGATGGCGACCACCTTGATCAGCGCGAACCAGAACTCCGCTTCGCCGAAGGCCTTCACATTGGCCAGGTTGATCAGGTTGATCAGCACGAAGAAGGCTGCAGCCGAGACCCAGGTGGGCACTTCAGGCCACCAGAACTGGATGTACTTGCCCACCGCCGTCAGCTCGGCCATGCCCACCAGGACATAGAGCACCCAGTAGTTCCAGCCGGAGAGGAAACCGGCGTAGCCGCCCCAGTACTTGTGGGCGAAGTGGCTGAAGGAGCCGGCCACCGGTTCCTCGACGATCATTTCGCCGAGCTGGCGCATGATCAGGAAAGCGAAGAAGCCGGCGATGGCGTAGCCGAGAATCATCGATGGCCCCGCCGACTTGAGCACCCCGGCCGAGCCCAGGAACAGGCCGGTACCGATGGCGCCGCCCAGCGCGATAAGCTGGATGTGGCGGTTCTTCAGGCCCCTTTTGAGCGGCCCCTGGTGAAGGTGATGTCCTTCCATCTGGGAAATCCCCAAGCGATTCTTGTTATCCGATTACAGACGTAAAAACGAAAAACGGGAGCCCGAGAGCTCCCGTTTTTCACAGGTCACGACTTAGTGCGGAAAGGACGGCGGGTTGACCCCGGCCATGTCTTCCATCACACGAACCACCTGGCAGCTGTAACCGAACTCGTTGTCGTACCAGACGTACAGGACGACGCGGTTGTCGTTGCAGATGGTGGCTTCGGCGTCCACCACACCGGCGTGGCGGGAACCGACGAAGTCAGAGGACACCACTTCCTGGGAGGAGACGTAGTCGATCTGCTTGTGCAGGTCCGAGTGCATGGCCGCGTTGCGCAGGTACTCGTTGATCTCGTCGCGGGTGGTGGCCTTCTCCAGGTTCAGGTTGAGGATGGCCATGGAGACGTTCGGCGTCGGTACGCGGATGGCGTTGCCGGTCAGCTTGCCTTTCAGCACCGGCAGGGCCTTGGCGGCGGCGGTGGCGGCACCGGTCTCGGTGATCACCATGTTCAGCGGAGCGCTGCGGCCGCGGCGGCTGCCCTTGTGGAAGTTGTCGATCAGGTTCTGGTCGTTGGTGTACGAGTGAACGGTTTCGACGTGGCCGTTGATGATGCCGAACTGATCGTTGACCGCTTTCAGCACCGGCACGATGGCGTTGGTGGTGCAGGAAGCCGCGGAGACGATCTTGTCGTCAGCGGTGATGTCGCCGTGGTTGATGCCGTGGACGATGTTCTTCAGCGCGCCCTTGCCCGGTGCGGTCAGGACCACGCGATCGATACCCGGGCACTTCAGGTGCTGGCCCAGGCCTTCGGCGTCGCGCCACTTGCCGGTGTTGTCCACCAGCAGGGCGTTCTTGATGCCGTAGGCGGTGTAGTCGATCGAGGCCGGATCGTTGGAGTAGATCACCTGGATCAGGTTGCCGTTGGCGGTCAGGGTGTTGTTTTCTTCGTCGATGACGATGGTGC
The DNA here is from genome assembly GCF_042656385.1 of Pseudomonas sp. GCM10022186. Classification (NCBI taxonomy): domain Bacteria; kingdom Pseudomonadati; phylum Pseudomonadota; class Gammaproteobacteria; order Pseudomonadales; family Pseudomonadaceae; genus Pseudomonas; species Pseudomonas sp. GCM10022186. The sequence continues at coordinate 42,940 of NZ_JBHSOU010000066.1, read as the reverse complement.
CGTCGAACGGACCGTGCACGGAGTCGCGGCGCAGCAGGCTGGCGCGCTTGACCAGGTCGTTCTCGGCGCCTTTGCGCACGACGATGGCGCGCAGGCGCAGGCCGTCGCCACCACCGGTCTTCTCGATCAGGATGCGCGCCAGCAGGCGGCCGATACGGCCGAAGCCATAGAGGACGACGTCGGTGCCTTCACGGGGGGCGCCGTTCTGCTTGCCGACCACATCGGCCAGTTCGTCCTTGGTGAACTGCTCGATGCTGCGGCCGTTACCTTCGGCCTTGAACTTGGCGACCATCTTGCCCAGGTCCACCGAGGCGGCGCCCAGCTTGAGCTCGCTCATGGCCTTGAGGATGGGGAAGGTCTCGTGGACCGACAGCTCGGCCTCGTCGGCAAGGCGGTGGCGCGCGAAGCGGTGGGCCTTGAGGATGGCAATCACGGAGCGGTTGATCAGGCCACGGCCATAGATCGAAGTCACAACGTTGTTGTTGCGATAGAGCTGGCCAATCATCGGAATCATGGCTTCCGCGAGGGCTTCACGATCGATCCATTCACCGAGACACTGGTCGGGCTTCTGAGTCACGGGCAGTACCTTCCACATGTAGGGGATGAAAAAAGGGGCTACATTATGACGGCGCACGCAGACGCCGGCAATCAGCAGCAGCCTCAACACTGACATCCGCTAGTCGGGATAGTTACAATCCGCCGATCTTTTTTCCGACCGGAGCCCCTCTGCCCGTGTCCGTACTGCGCCTCCCGCCCCTGCCCTCCGCCGCTGGCAAGCAGCAATGGGGCAATCTCCCCGGTGCCGCCCTGAGCCTGGCCATCGCCGAAGCCGCCAGCGCCGGCAAGGGTTTCACCCTGCTGCTCACCGCCGACAGCCAGACTGCCGAGCGCCTGGAACAGGAACTGGGCTTCTTCGCCCCGGACCTGGACGTCCTGCACTTTCCCGACTGGGAAACCCTGCCCTACGACCTCTTCTCGCCGCACCAGGACATCATTTCCCAGCGTGTCGACAGCCTTTACCGGTTGCCCGAGGTCAAGCGCGGCGTGCTGGTGGTGCCCATCACCACCGCCCTGCACCGCCTGGCGCCGACCCGCTTCCTGCTGGGTTCGAGCCTGGTGCTGGACGTCGGCCAGAAGCTCGACGTGGAGCAGATGCGCCTGCGCCTGGAGGCGGCGGGCTACCGCTGCGTGGATACGGTCTACGAACACGGCGAGTTCGCCGTGCGCGGCGCGCTGATCGACCTCTTTCCCATGGGCAGCGAGCTGCCCTACCGCATCGACCTGTTCGACGACGAGATCGAGACCCTGCGCACCTTCGACCCGGAAACCCAGCGCTCGGTGGACAAGGTGGAATCGATCCGCCTGCTGCCGGCCCGCGAGTTCCCGCTGGACAAGAAGGCCGTCACCGACTTCCGCGGGCGCTTCCGCGAGCGCTTCGACGTCGACTTCCGCCGCTGCCCCATCTATCAGGACCTGACCAGCGGCATCACCCCGGCCGGCATCGAGTACTACCTGCCGCTGTTCTTCGAACAGACCGCCACCCTCTTCGACTACCTGCCGGCGGACACCCAGGTGTTCTCCCTGCCGGGCATCGAGCAGGCCGCCGAGCAGTTCTGGACCGACGTGCGCAACCGCTATGAGGAACGCCGCGTCGACCCGGAACGCCCGCTGGTGCCGCCCGTCGAGCTGTTCCTGCCGGTGGAGGATTGCTTCGCCCGCCTCAAGGGCTCGCCGCGCCTGGTGCTGAGCCAGGAAGACATCGAGCCGGGCGTCGGCCGCGAACGTTTTTCCGCCCGCGCCCTGCCCGACCTCGCCATCCAGGCCAAGGCCACCGAGCCCATGGCCGCCCTGCGCCGCTTCATCGAGGAGTTCCCCGGCCGCGTGCTGTTCAGCGCCGAGTCCGCCGGGCGCCGCGAGGTGCTGCTGGAAATGCTCGCCCGCCTCAAGCTGCGCCCGCAGGAAGTCGAGGGCTGGCCGGCGTTCATCGCCAGCGCCGAGCGCCTGGCCATTACCATCGCCCCCCTGGACGAAGGCCTGCTGCTGGATGACCCGGGGCTGGCGCTGATCGCCGAAAGTCCGCTGTTCGGCCAGCGCGTGATGCAGCGCCGCCGCCGCGAACGCCGTGGCGATGCCGGCGACAACGTGATCAAGAACCTCGCCGAACTGCGCGAGGGCGCCCCCGTGGTGCACATCGACCACGGGGTCGGCCGCTACCTGGGCCTGATCACCCTGGAGATCGACGGCCAGGCCGCCGAGTTCCTCGCCCTGCAGTACGCCGAGGAAGCCAAGCTCTACGTGCCGGTGGCCAGCCTGCACCTGATCGCCCGCTACACCGGCAGCGACGACGCCCTGGCGCCGCTGCATCGCCTCGGTTCGGAAACCTGGCAGAAGGCCAAGCGCAAGGCCGCCGAGCAGGTGCGCGACGTCGCCGCCGAGCTGCTGGACGTCTATGCCCGCCGCGCCGCCCGCGAAGGCTATGCGTTCAAGGACCCGAAGGCCGACTATGCCACCTTCGCCGCCGGCTTCCCCTTCGAGGAAACCCCGGACCAGCAGACCGCCATCGAGGCCGTGCTGGCCGACATGCTGGCACCCAAGCCCATGGACCGCCTGGTCTGCGGCGACGTCGGCTTCGGCAAGACCGAAGTGGCCATGCGCGCGGCCTTCGTCGCGGTGCACAGCGGCAAGCAGGTCGCCGTGCTGGTGCCCACCACCCTGCTCGCCCAGCAGCACTACAACAGCTTCCGCGACCGCTTCGCCGACTGGCCGGTGAGCGTGGAAGTGATGAGCCGCTTCAAGTCGGCCAAGGAAGTGGAAGGCGCGGCGCAGCAACTGGCCGAAGGCAAGATCGACATCATCATCGGCACCCACAAGCTGCTGCAGGACGATGTGCGCTTCAAGAACCTGGGCCTGGCCATCATCGACGAGGAACACCGCTTCGGCGTACGCCAGAAGGAACAGCTGAAATCCCTGCGCAGCGAGGTGGACATCCTCACCCTCACCGCCACGCCCATCCCGCGCACCCTGAACATGGCCGTGGCGGGCATGCGCGACCTGTCCATCATCGCGACGCCGCCGGCGCGCCGGCTGTCGGTGCGCACCTTCGTGATGGAGCGGCAGAAGACCGCGATCAAGGAAGCCCTGCTGCGCGAGCTGCTGCGCGGTGGCCAGGTCTACTACCTGCACAACGAGGTAGCGACCATCGAGAAATGCGCCGCCGAGCTGGCCGAACTGGTGCCGGAGGCGCGCATCGCCGTCGGCCACGGGCAGATGCGCGAACGCGAACTCGAACAGGTGATGAGCGACTTCTACCACAAGCGCTTCAACGTGCTGGTGGCCTCTACCATCATCGAGACCGGCATCGACGTGCCCAGCGCCAACACCATAGTCATCGAGCGCGCCGACAAGTTCGGCCTGGCCCAGCTGCACCAGTTGCGCGGCCGGGTCGGCCGTAGCCACCACCAGGCCTACGCCTACCTGCTGACGCCGCCGCGCAAGCAGATGACCCCGGACGCCGAGAAGCGCCTGGAGGCCATCGCCAATGCCCAGGACCTGGGGGCCGGCTTCGTGCTGGCCACCCACGACCTGGAGATCCGCGGCGCCGGCGAACTGCTGGGCGAAGGCCAGAGCGGCCAGATCCAGGCCGTCGGCTTCACCCTCTATATGGAAATGCTCGAACGGGCGGTGAAGGCCATCCGCAAGGGCGAGCAGCCCAACCTGGAGCAGCCGCTGGGCGGCGGGCCGGAAATCAACCTGCGGGTTCCGGCGCTGATTCCCGAGGACTACCTGCCGGACGTGCATGCGCGGCTGATCCTCTACAAGCGCATCGCCTCGGCCGCCGACGAGGACGGCCTGAAGGAACTGCAGGTGGAGATGATCGACCGCTTCGGCCTGCTGCCCGAGCCCACCAAGAGCCTGGTGCGCCTGACCCTGCTCAAGCTGCAGGCGGAGAAGCTCGGCATCCGCAAGGTGGATGCCGGCCCCCAGGGCGGCCGCATCGAGTTCGCCGCCGACACCTGCGTCGACCCGCTGGTGCTGATCAAGCTGATCCAGGGCCAGCCCAAGCGCTACAAGTTCGAAGGCGCCACCCAGTTCAAGTTCCAGGTGCCCATGGAACGCCCGGAAGAACGCTTCAACACCCTTGAAGCGCTGTTCGAACGCCTGACCCCGCAGTAGTCTGCGGAAATGTCTGCCCCAATAAGGACCAACCCATGCGTGCCATCCGTAACCTCGCCCTCCTGCTCGCCTTTCTGGCCCCGGCGGCCTTCGCCGACGGCCTGTATTCGGTGGAGATGATCATCTTCCGCCAGGGCGGCGACCCGATCCCCGCCAGCCAGCCGGCCCCGGACGACTGGGCGGCCGGCAGCCAGTCCATCGCCGGCAGCGAACGCGGCACCGCCCTGGACGGCGAGGCGGCCAAGCTCAACCCCAATGCCGGCTACGAAGTGCTGCTGCACAAGGCCTGGTCGCAGAACCTCTCTGCCACTCCGAACAAGGTTTCGCTGAGTTCCGGCCAGCAACAGCTGGGCCATTACCCGGTGGAGGGCACCCTGGCACTGACCCTCGACCGCAGCGTCGACGCCCAGGCCGACTTCTGGATCAACCAGTTCGACGGCAGCGGCCTGATCAGCAGCAGCGAGCGCCTGCGCCAGGGCACCCGCCTGAAGAACGGCGAACTCACCTACCTCGACCACGGCAACCTGGGCATCCTGATCCGCGTCAGCCCGCTCTAAGGCGCCATGAGTGTCCTGCTCGACCAGCTGAGGCAACTGGACTGGCGCCTGGACTTCGATCCGGGCGCCCTGGCCCGTGGCGAGGCATACGCCCGGGAAGACCGGATTCGCCTGCTCAGCCTTGACGACAAGGCCATCGAAACCAGCTGCGAAGGTTCCCCCGGCCACGTCTATACACAGCGCATCCGCCTGGCGCCCAAGGGCCTGGGTGTGGTCGGCCGCTGCAGCTGCCCGGTCTCCTTCAACTGCAAGCACTGCGTAGCGGCCATCCTCTATCTGCTGGCGCAGCCCGCCAGCGGCTGGGTAGCGCCGCCACCGCCCAGCGAGCGCCTGGTGGACGACCTGCAGCCGGTGCCGCACCTGATCCTCGGCAGCCACGCCCAGAGCCAGTACGACCTGCGCAGCGGCCGCATGGTGGGCAGCCAGCAGCACCGCGCCGGCCTTTTGTTCGACTATGGCGGCGCGCGCACCCATGGCAAGCCGGTGCGCCCGGAGCGCCTGCACCATCGCGCCAACGGCGAACGCCTGTCCATCGCGCGCCAGCCCAAGGCCGAACAGGCCTGGCGCGACAGCCTGCGCCAGCTCGGCTTCAAGGAGGCCCTGCGGCAGAGCCTGGCGCTACCCGCCAACAGTGCCGAGATGTTCGAACTGCCCGGCGACGAGCAGTGGCTGCAGTTCATGCGGCAACAGCTGCCGGCCCTGCGCGAGCAGGGCTGGCAGATCGATATCCGTCCGGGCTTCCAGTTCGACCTGAGCCAGGTCGAAGGCTGGTATGCCGAGGTGGACGAAGCGCCCGGCCGCGAATGGTTCGACCTGGAACTGGGCATAGTGGTCGAAGGCCGCCGCATCAGCCTGCTGCCGGTGCTGCTGCGCCTGATCCAGCGCAACCCCGAATTGCTGGACCCGCAGCACCTGCAACGGCGCAAGGACGACGAGCAGCTGCGCCTGCAGCTGGACGCCACCCGCGCCGTCGACGGCCGCCCGCTGCACGTGATGCTGCCCTTCTCCCGCCTCAGGCCGGTACTGACCACCCTGGGCGAGCTCTACCAGCGTGACCAGGACCCGGCGCAGAGCCTGCGCCTGGCACGCCCCGACGCGGCACGCCTGAGCCAGCTGGAGGGCCTGGACCTGCACTGGCAGGGCGGCGACGAACTGCGCGAGCTGGCGCGCAAGCTGCGCGACAGCGGCAAGGCCGCCATCAGCCCGCCCAAGGGCCTCAACGCGGAACTGCGCCACTACCAGCTGGAAGGCCTGGCCTGGCTGCAGACCCTGCGGGAGGTGGGCGCCGGCGGCATACTCGGTGACGACATGGGCCTGGGCAAGACCCTGCAGACCCTGGCCCACCTGCTCCTGGAGAAGGAGGCCGGCCGCCTGGACCGGCCGGCGCTGGTGGTGATGCCCACCAGCCTGATCCCCAACTGGCTCGACGAAGCGGCGCGCTTCGCGCCGCAGCTGCGCGTCCTCGCCCTGCACGGCCCGGGGCGGAAGAAGGCCTTCGAGCAGATGGCCGGGCATGACCTGCTGCTGACCACCTACGCCCTGCTGCCCCGCGACCAGGCGCACTTCGAGGCGCTGCCGCTGCACCTGTTGATCCTCGATGAGGCGCAGTACATCAAGAATCCCGCCAGCAAGGCCGCCCACGCGGTGCGCCAGCTGGAAGCCCGGCAACGCCTGTGCCTGACCGGCACGCCGCTGGAGAACCACCTGGGCGAGCTCTGGTCGCTGTTCCACTTCCTGATGCCCGGCTGGCTGGGCGACAGCCAGAGCTTCCTGCGCAATTACCGCAATCCCATAGAAAAGCACGGCGACGCCACCCGCCTGGCCCACCTCAACGCCCGCCTCAAACCCTTCCTGCTGCGCCGCAGCAAGGAAGCGGTGGCCACCGAACTGCCGGCCAAGAGCGAGATCACCCAATGGGTCGAGCTCAGCGACCGCCAACGCGACCTCTACGAGACGGTGCGCCTGGCCATGGACCACAAGGTGCGCGACGAAATCGACCGCAAGGGCCTGGCGCGCAGCCAGATCGTGATCCTCGAAGCCCTGCTGAAACTGCGCCAGGTCTGCTGCGATACGCGGCTGATCGAGGAAAGCGGCATCCGCCCGCCCCGCGGCAGCAGCTCGGGCAAGCTGGACAGCCTGATGGAAATGCTCGAGGAGCTGATCGCCGAAGGCCGCAGGGTGCTGCTGTTCTCCCAGTTCACCAGCATGCTGGCGCTGATCGAGGACGAACTGCGCAAGCGCGCCATCGACTATGTGCAGATCACCGGCGATACCCGCGACCGGCGCACCCCGGTGCAGCGCTTCCAGGCCGGCGAGGTGCCGCTCTTCCTCATCAGCCTCAAGGCGGGGGGCACCGGCCTGAACCTCACCGCCGCCGATACCGTGATCCACTACGACCCCTGGTGGAACCCGGCGGTGGAGCGGCAGGCCACCGACCGCGCCTACCGCATCGGCCAGGACAAGCCGGTGTTCGTCTACCGGATGATTTCCCGCGGGACGGTGGAAGAGAAGATCCAGCAGCTGCAGGCGCAGAAGGCCGCCCTGGCGCGGGGCGTCCTCGACGGCCGCGAGAAGGAAGGCTGGCGCTTGCAGGAAGAGGACATCGACGCCCTCTTCGCCCCCCTGCCCCGCTTCGCCTGAGGCCGGGCGCCGCCGTCCCGGCCGAGGCCGGTCACACCGGCGCCGGCTCCAGCCTGTGGATGGGTTTCCAGCGACGCAGCTGCTGGTAGAGGGTCGGCACCACGAAGAGGGTGAAGAAGGTGCCCACCAGCAGCCCGCCGACGATCACCATGCCGATCTGCTGCCGGCTTTCGCCGCCGGCGCCGCTGGCGATCGCCAGGGGCACCGAGCCCAGCACCATGGCGCCGGTGGTCATCAGGATCGGCCGCAGGCGCTTCACCGAGGCTTCCAGCACCGCCTCGTGCAGTTCCACGCCCTGGCGCAGCAACTGGTTGGCGAATTCGACTATGAGGATGCCGTGCTTGGTGATCAGGCCGATCAGCGTGACCATGCCCACCTGGGAGTAGATGTTCAGGGTGCCGCCGAAGAAGGTCAGCGCCAGCAGGGCACCGGCCATGGACAGGGGCACGCTGAAGAGGATGATCAGCGGGTCGACGAAGCTTTCGAACTGCGCCGCCAGCACCAGATAGATGAACACCAGCGCCAGGGCGAAGATCAGCGCCACGCCGGTGCTGGAGTCCTTGAAGTCCCGCGAGGTGCCGGTGTAGTCGAACTGGGTGTCGGGCGGGAATACCGCGCGCGCCGCCTCTTCCAGATGGTCCAGGGCCTCGCCCAGGGTGTAGCCGGAACCGACGTTGGCGGTCACCGTCACCGCGCGCAGCTGGTTGAAGTGGTTGAGCTCGCGGGGTGCCACGGTCTCGCGCACCTCGATCAGGTTGGCCAGCTGGACCATGCTGTTGTTGCGCCCGCGCACGTAGACGCGGTTCAGGTCGTCCGGGTTGCTGCGGTCGACGTTGGCCAGTTGCACCAGTACGTCGTACTGCTCGCCACTCTGCTTGAAGCGGGTCACCTGGCGGCTGCCGAACAGGCTTTCCAGGCTGCGGCCGATGGCGGCCACGTCGGTGCCCACCGCCACCGCCTGCTCGCGGTTGACCGTGACCTTGAGCTGCGGCGCATTGAGCTTGAGGTCACTGTCCAGGCTTTCCAACCCCGGGTAGTCGCGCACCCGCTCCATCAACTGGTCGACGTATTTCTGTAGCTCGCTGTACTCCAGGGAGGAGCGGACCACGAAGTTGACCGGCTGGTTGCGGGCGCTTTGCCCCAGGGGCGGCCGGTTGATCGGGAAGGCCCGCACGCCGGGGATATCACGCAGCTTGGGCAGGAGTTCGTCGCGAATCTCGAACTGGGTGCGGTCGCGGGAGTCCCATGGCTCCAGCTTCATGAACGACAGGCCCTGGGCCACTGTGGGGAAGCCCACCACCACCATGTAGCGGTGGGTCTCCGGGATCGACCGGTAGGCATCCTCCAGCATCTTCGCGTAGCGACTGGTGTACTCGATGGTGGCGCCATCGGGGCCGTTGATGGAGCCGACTATGGTGCCGGTGTCCTCGGTGGGCGCCAGCTCGCTGCGCAGGCCGTTGAACAGCAGCAGGCAGAGCACCAGGATGCCCGCCAGCAGCAGGATGATCAGCACCCAGGCGCGCAGCACCCGCTCCAGCAGGTGGCGGTAGCCGTGGGTCAGGCCATGGAGGAAGGACTCCACCAGGTTGTACAGCTTGCCGTGCTGCTGGGGCGCATAGGGCTTGAGCAGATGCCCGCACATCATGGGCGACAGGGTCAGGGCGACGAATCCGGACACCAGCACCGCGCCGGCCAGGGTCCAGGAGAATTCGGTGAAGAGTTTGCCCGAGGTGCCCTGCATGAAACCGATGGGGGCGTATACGGCGGCGAGCGTCAGAGTCATGGCGACCACTGCGAAGGCGATCTCGCGGCTGCCCTTGTAGGCCGCCTGCAGCGGCGACATGCCTTCCTCGATATGCCGGTGGATGTTCTCCAGCACCACGATGGCGTCATCCACCACCAGGCCGATGGCCAGCACCATGGCCAGCAGCGTCAGGGTGTTGATGGAGAAGCCCAGCAGCACCATCAGGCTGAAGGCACCGATCAGCGACACCGGAATGGTCACCAGGGGAATCAGGGTGGCGCGCAGGGACCGCAGGAACAGGAAGATGATCAGGATCACCAGCCCCACCGCTTCCCAGATGGTGGTGTAGACGTTGTCGATGGACTCGCGGATGAACAGCGAGTTGTCGTTGGCGATGTCCATCTTCATGCCATCTGGCAGCAGGGCGCGGATTTCCGGTAGCGCGGCGTTCAGCCCATCGGAGATCTCCAGCGGGTTGGCGGTGGCCTGGCGCACCAGGCCGAGGGACACCGCCGAGCGGCCGTTGAAGCGCACGATGCTGCGCACGTCCGCCGCGCCGATCTCGGCATGGCCGACATCGGCCAGGCGCAGCAGGTAGCCGCGCTGGTCGTTGAGGATCAGGTCGTTGAATTCTTCCGGAGTGCGCAGGTCGGTTTCCGACAGCACGCTGAACTCCCGCTGCACCGATTCGATGCGCCCGGCGGGGATTTCCACGTTCTGCCGGCGCAGGGCGTCTTCCACGTCCTGCACCGTGAGGTCATGGGCGGCGAGCTTTTCCGGGTCCAGCCAGATGCGCATGGCGAAGCGCCGGGCTCCACGGATCTGCACCTCGGAGACGCCGGGAATGGTCTGCAGGCGGTCGCGGATCACCCGTTCCAGCACGTCGGTGATCTCCATGGCCGAGTGCTGGTCGCTGTAGAAAGCGATCCAGATCACCGGCTGGGCGTCGGCCTCGACCTTCTGCACTATGGGCTCGTTGATTTCATCCGGCAGCAGGCCACGGACCCGCCCGAGGCGGTCGCGCACGTCATTGGCGGCCTCGTCGGCATTGGTGCCTAGGCGGAACTGGGCGGTGATCTGGGTGTTTTCCGAGCGGCTGATGGAGGACACGAAGTCCAGGCCCTCGATGCCCGAAAGCACGTCCTCGATGGGCTGCGCCACCTGGGACTCCATGATCTCCGGGCTGGCGCCGGGATAGATGACGTTGACCGTGACGATCGGCACGTCGATGTTGGGGTATTCCCGCACCGCCAGCCGTTCGTAGGCGAGCAGGCCGAGCAGGACCAGGATCAGCGACAGGACGGTGGCGAACACCGGCCTGCGGATGCACACATCGGAGAGAGTCATGCCCCACCTCGCGCTACGGTGCGGACCTCCAGTCCGGGGCTGACCTTCTGCCAGCCCGCGGTGATCACCTGCTCATCGCCCTGCAGGCCTTCGCGAACCTCGGCCTTGCCGCGCTGGCGCTGGCCGATCTTGATGGGCCGCCGCTCCACCTTGCCGTCCACCACCAGGTTGACGAACAGCTGCTGCCCCAGGGGCATCACCGCCTCCTCGGGAATCAGCAGGGCCTGGGGGCGCTCGGCGAGGATCACCGATACCTTGACGAACTGCCCGGGCTTGAGGCGGTGGTCCTGGTTGGGCACCTGGGCGCGGATCGCCTGGCTGCGGCCGACCTCGTCCAGGCGCGGGTTGAGGGCGATGATCGAGCCATGGAAGCGCTCGCCCGGGTAGGCGTCCAGGCTGATCTCCACGCTCTGGCCGATGCCCACCTGGCTGACCGCCTTCTGCGGCACGCGGAAATCCACCTTGAGCGGGTCCAGCACCTCCAGGTTGACCACGTCCTGGCCCGCGTCGAGGTAGTCGCCGACGCTGACCAGGCGCAGGCCGAGGGTGCCGTCATAGGGCGCGCGGATCTGGGTCTTGTCGAGGCGTGCCTGGGCCAGGGCCAGGCTGGCGCGGGCAGCCTGTTCCTGGGACAGCGACTCGTCCTGGGCCTGGGCATTGCTGGCGCCGCGGGCAAACAGCATCTTCGCGCGCTGGTAACTCTTTTCCGCCAGGTCCAGGTTGGCCCGGGCCTGGGCCAGCTCGGCGCGGGCGATGGCGTCGTCCAGGCTGACCAGCAGGTCGCCGCCCTTGACCCTCTGTCCCTCACGGAAATGCAGGCTGGCCACCCTGCCCTCCACTTCCGGGCGGATCATCACCGACTCGTCCGAACGCAGCGAACCGAAGGTCACCAGCTCGTCGCGCACCAACGCCCGTTGCGGTTCGGCTACCTCCACCAGCGGCGCCTCCTGGGCCACGGCGGACAACGAGGCAAGCACCCCGACCAACAGCCAGACACTGCGACGGACCTTCATCTGGAGCCTCTAATGACGATTCGGAAGGAAAAAGGAAGTCTGCCGACTGTATCGGCAGACTTCGATCAGTGGCATCCAGAAGATAATGCCACTCTATGTCGCTTTGTTTCGCCTTACTGACGCATGCCGCGCCCGCTCACCAGCAGTCGGATGCAGGCGACGTAGAGGATCGCCATGGTCAGCAGCATCAGGGCGATGGCGATGCCGATGTTGATGTCGGAAACCCCGAGGATGCCATAGCGGAAGGCATTGACCATGTGCAGGATCGGGTTGGCCAGGGACACCGTCTGCCAGAACGGCGGCAGCAGGTTGATCGAGTAGAACACGCCGCCGAGGTAGGTCAGCGGGGTCAGCACGAAGGTCGGGATGATGGAGATGTCGTCGAAGTTGCGCGCATAGACGGCGTTGATGAAGCCGCCCAGGGAGAAGATGGTGGCGGTCAGCAGCACCACCAGCGCGGTCACCCCTATGTGGTGCACCGAGAGCTTGGTGAAGAACAGCGAGAGGAAGGTGACTATCACCCCCACCGCCAGGCCGCGCAGCACGCCGCCTATGGTATAGCCGAGGAGGATGGTGTGGGCCGACACCGGCGACACCAGCAGCTCTTCCACCGAACGCTGGAACTTGCTGCCGAAGAAGCTCGACACCACGTTGCTGTAGGAGTTGGTGATGACCGACATCATGATCAGGCCGGGGACTATGTAGTCCATGTAGCTGAAGCCGCCCATGTCGCCGATCTGCCGGCCGATCAGGTTGCCGAAGATGACGAAGTACAGCGCCATGGTGATGGCCGGGGGCAGCAGCGTCTGCGGCCAGATGCGCATGAAGCGGCGCACTTCGCGGGTGACGATGGTTTCCAGGGCGACCAGGTTGGCGCGTAGTTCCGAACTCATACGGCCACCTTCGCCAGGTTTTTCTCCACCAGGGACACGAACAGCTCCTCGAGGCGATTGGACTTGTTGCGCATGCTCAGCACGTCGATGTTCAGGGCGGCCAGCTGGCGGAACAGCTCGGTCAGGCCCTGGGTCTTCTCCACCTGGACTTCCAGGGTATGGGCATCCACCAGCTCGGCGGGGTAGCCGTTGAGCTGCGGCACCACTTCCAGTGCCTCCTTGAGGTCCAGCAGGAAGGTCTCCTTGTGCAGCTTCTTCAACAGCTCCTTCATGCTGGTGTTCTCGACGATGCGGCCGTGGTCGATGATGCCGATGTGGCGGCAGAGCTGCTCGGCCTCCTCCAGGTAGTGGGTGGTGAGGATGATGGTGATGCCCTGTTCATTGAGCTCGGTGAGAAAGCTCCACATGGAGCGGCGCAGCTCGATGTCCACGCCCGCCGTGGGTTCGTCGAGGATCAACAGGCGCGGCTGGTGGATCAGCGCGCGGGCGATCATCAGGCGGCGCTTCATGCCGCCGGAAAGCTCGCGGGAGGCCGAATTGCGCTTCTCCCACAGCCCCAGCTGGTTCAGGTACTGCTCGGCGCGCTCCCTGGCGATCTTCGCCGGGATGCCGTAGTAGCCCGCCTGGGTCACGACTATGTCGAAGACCTTCTCGAACTGGTTGAAGTTGAACTCCTGGGGCACCACGCCGAGGCAACGCTTGAGCGCGTAGGGGTTCTTGTCCAGGTCGTTGCCGAACACGCTGACCGTGCCGCTGGTCTTGTTCACCAGGGTGGACAGGATGCCGATGGTGGTGGACTTGCCCGCGCCGTTGGGACCGAGCAAGGCGAAGAAATCACCTTCGGCCACTTCCAGATCGATGCCCTTGAGGGCCTGGAAGCCATTGCCGTAGGTCTTGGTCAACTGCCGGATGGACAGGGCGGAACTCATGATGGATTCGTCTGCTTCAAGGGAAAGGGGCTAGATAAGGCTGAATGCCAGCAAATTCAACCGCAGATCGCTGCTCATCAGCCTAGGTTCCAGTGACCGGATCGGCGAGTCGGATCAGGTCAGGGCGGTCATCACCGCCTTGCGGTAGGCCGGTCGGGCCTGCAAGCGCCCATACCAGGCTTCGAGGTGGGGCAGTTCCGGACGCAGGATCGGCATCTCGAACCAGGCGTAGGCGAAGCAGCCCAAGGGAATATCGCCCATGGCGAAGGCTTCGCCGGACAGCCAGGGCCTATCGGCCAGGGCCCGGTCGGGAATGGCCAGCAGCTCGCCGCAGCGGGTCAGCGCGGTGTCGATCAGCGCCTGGTTACGCTCGGCCGGCGGCGTGCGCAGGGTGCCCCAGAACAGGTCGCGGAAAGGTGTGGCCAGGCTGGAGGTGGCCCAGTCCATCCACTTGTCGCCCTCGGCGCGCGCCACCGGGGACTCGGGATAGAGGCTGCCGGCGGCATAGCGCGCGGCCAGATAACGGACGATGGCGTTGGACTCCCAGAGCACCAGGTCGCCGTCTTCGATCATCGGCACCAGGCCATTGGGGTTCAGCGCGCGGTAGGCCGCCTCGTTGACCCGGCCGAAGGTGCCGCCGGCATCCAGCCGCTCGTAGGCGACGCCGGCTTCCTCGGCCGCCCAGAGCGCCTTGCGCACATTGGTGGAATTGATTCGCCCCCAGATCTTCAGCATCGCGACACTCCAGGCCGGTTGGACAGGGGCACCATTCTAGGGCCCCGTTCCGGGGGACGGAATGCCGAATCCTCCAGATCTTCCCCCGAACCCCGATCCCGCGAGCTAGAGAAGAACAAGGCGGGAGGGCTAAGCGCGCGGAGTTTACGAGCTGTAAATGAGCAAGCCCGAAGCCACTCCCAACGCAGTTATTCCGACGCGCAGCGGATCGGCTGGTCAGAGGCGGAAGCTTCCCGCCATCCCCTGCAGCTCCTGCCCGAGGCGCGCCAGCTGCACGCTGGACGACGCGGTCTCGTCCATGGCCATGGCCGACTGGTCGGCGATATCGCGGATGCTGGTGACGCTGCGGTTGATCTCTTCGGCCACCGCGCCCTGCTGCTCGGCCGCCGCGGCGATCTGCTGGTTCATCTGGTGGATCAGGGTCACGGCTTCGGCGATTCCGGCCAGGGCCTCGTCGGTCAGCTTGGCGTCCCGCACCGTCAGGTCCACCAGGCTGCCGCTCTGCTGCATGTGCTCCACGCAATCGCGCACGCCATCGCGCAGGGTGGCGATCAGCCGTTCGATTTCGGCGGTGGACTGCTGGGTGCGCCGCGCCAGCGCCCGCACTTCGTCGGCCACCACGGCGAAGCCCCGGCCCTGCTCGCCGGCGCGGGCGGCCTCGATGGCGGCATTGAGGGCCAGCAGGTTGGTCTGCTCGGCGACGCTCTTGATCACGTCCAGCACGGTGCCGATGCTCTGGGTGTCATGGCTGAGGCGCTGGATGCTGGCGGTGGTTTCCTGCATGGCGCGCGCCAGTTGAGTGACCCTTTCCAGGGTCTGGCGCACCACCTGGCTGCCGGTGCCGACGCGACTGTCGGCGTCCGCCGTGGAAGCGGCGGCGGCCTCGGCGTTGCGCGCCACCTCCTGGACGGTGGCGGCCATCTGGCTCATGGCGGTGGCCACCTGGTCGGTTTCCTCTTTCTGGCCGTTGACGCCGACGCGGGTCTGCTCGGTGACGCCGGACAGTGCCTGGGCCGATGCGGAAATCTGCGCCACCCCGCCCTGCAGGCGGCCGACCATGTCCCGCAGGTTGCCGGACATGCCAGCCATGGCCTCCATCAACTGGCCGATCTCGTCGCGGCGCCGCACCTCGATGCTGGCGCTGAGGTCGCCGTCGGCGATCTGCCGCGCGAGGCCGATGACCCGGCGCAGCGGCCGGACGATCAGCAGGCTGATCAGGACCGTGGCGGCCAGGCCGATCAGCAGCGCCAGGGCCGCCGCCAGCAGGATCAGCAACGAACTGGAGTCCTGCTGGGCACGCATGTCGGCCTTCTGCAACTCGTAGGCACGCGCCATGGCCTGCACCACGCGGTCGGCCTGGGCCGCCAGGTGGGCGTATTCCTGGCGCTGCTGCGCCAGGGTGGCGGTGTAGTCCTCGAGGCGTTCGTTGAAAGAATCGACGTTACCGATCACTTCGGTGAGCACGGCAGCGTAGCCGGGGTCCTGCATGGCGTCGCGCAGTTCGGCGGCGAGCTTCTGGGCGTCCTGGGCCTCCTGGATCTGCGGCGTGCCGGCCTCGGCGGCGCCACGGCTCTGCTCCAGCCGTACCCGGGCCTGGTTGAGCGCCTGCAGCAACAGCTGATAGACGCGGCTGATCTGTCCGCCCTGCTCCACCAGCTCGGCGCCCTGGGCACCCTGGGAGCTTTTCAGCAGGTCGACGCCATCCTCGTTCAGGCCGCTCTGCAGCACGTCCAGGCTGTTGGAGGCGCTGACCACCAGCCAGTTGGCCGCTTCCAGGGCCAGGCGCTGGTTGTCGGTGAGCTCCACATAGCGGTCGAAGGCGCCACGGTATTCGGCCATGGCCTGGGTGACTTCGCCCAGGGCATCGCGCCCCGGACCGGACAACTGCACGGCCAGCGCCCCGCTGCGGGCCACTATGGCCTCGGCCTGCTGGCGCAGCTGCTCGGCCAGCCTGGCGTCGGTGCCGAGGGCGTAGTCCTTTTCCGTCTGCCGGATCATCAGCACCTCGCTGCTGATGGCGCGCATTTCCTCCATCCGCTGGGCCCCTTCGCCCACCGCGCGCAGGGCGGTGAAGCCGGTGGCGGCCACCGCCAGGGTCAGCGCCAGCACAATGCCGAAGCCCAGCACCAGCTTGGTGGCGGTATTCAGGCTGGCCAGCCTGAGTTGCAAGACAGTCCACATGCTCCTACCTCCCCGCAAGGCGACTACCGAATGGGCGCGATCGGCCACCGGCTTCCCGGAGGCTGAACATAGGAGCAGCGCAATACTGGCGACAAGCCACATTCCCGCCAGGTCAAAGGTCATGCTGTTTTTGGCTAACTGGAGGTCGCTTCTGAATCGCTTTCCATCTCCCTACAGAAAACTCGGAACTGATCCACACCAATAAGAGATTCGTCTGAAGGAACTAGGCTTGACCTACGAATCGCCATGGAGGACGCCATGAACGCCCCATCTCCTAGCCAATGGCACGCCCAGAGCACCGAAGCCAGCCTGCTGCAGCTGGACAGCGGGCCGGACGGGCTGGACCTGGACGAGGCCGAACGACGTCTGGCCAGCCATGGCCCCAACCGCCTGCCGGAACGGGCCGGCCCCGGGCCGCTGAAGCGCTTCCTGCTGCAGTTCCACAACCTGCTGATCTATGTGCTGCTGGCCTCCACCCTGGTCACCCTGGCCCTGGGTGAATGGCTGGACAGTGCCGTGATATTCGGTGTCGTGCTGATCAACGCCGTGGTGGGCTTCATCCAGGAAGGCAAGGCCGAGCAGGCCATGCGCGCCATCCAGAAGCTGCTCACCCTGGACAGCCGGGTCAGACGGGGCGGCGAGGTGCGCCAGGTACCGGCCGAGGAGCTGGTGCCGGGCGACCTGGTGCTGCTGGAAGCCGGCGACCGCGTACCGGCGGATCTGCGCCTGCTGGAAACCCGCGACCTGCGCATCGAGGAGGCTGCGCTGACCGGCGAATCCGTCCCCAGCGACAAGACCAGCCAGCCCGTCACCCTCGACGCCAGCCTGGGCGACCGCCACAGCATGGCCTACTCCGGCACCCTGGTGAGCGCCGGTAGCGGTCTCGGCCTGGTGGTCGCCACCGCGGGGGAAACCGAGCTGGGGCGCATCAGCCACCTGCTGGGCTCGGTGGAACAGCTGCAGACCCCGCTGCTGGCGGACATGGCCCGTTTCGCCCGCCAGCTCACCCTGATCATCCTGGTGCTGGCGGTAGCCACCTTCGCCTTCGGCATCCTGCTGCGCGGCTACAGCGCCAGCGACATGCTGATGGCCGCGGTGGGCCTTGCCGTGGCCGCCATTCCCGAAGGGCTGCCGGCGGTGCTGACCATCATCCTGGCCCTCGGCGTACAGCGCATGGCCCACCGCCAGTCGATCATCCGCCGCCTGCCGGCGGTGGAAAGCCTGGGCGCGGTGACCGTGGTCTGCTCCGACAAGACCGGCACCCTGACCCGCAACGAAATGACGGTACAACGGGTCTACACCGCCGCCCGCCGTTTCGACGTGGACGGCGTGGGTTACGCGCCGCAGGGCGCGATACGGCCCACCGGCGACCTGGCGCACGACCTCTTCGAGCTGGCCCGCGCCGGCCTTCTGGCCAACAGCGCCAGCCTCTGCGAAGTCGACAGCCAGTGGTGCATCACCGGCGACCCCACCGAGGCCGCCCTGCTCACCCTGGCGGGCAAGCTGGAGATGGATTCGGAGGAAGAAGCCGCGCGGCTGCCGCGGGTGGATGCCATTCCCTTCAGTTCCGAGCGCCGCTACCTCGCCAGCCTGCATCGCGACGCCGACGGCAGCGGCGTGATCTACCTGGTGGGCGCCCCGGAACGGCTGCTGGAGGTCTGCGACCAGCAGTGCCGCGACGGTGTCGACGAGCCGCTGGACCCGCGCATCTGGGACGAGGTCCTGGGTGAGGGTGCCGCCGCCGGCCTGCGCATGATCGGCCTGGCCCGCCGCGCGGCCGGCAGCGGCCAGCACGAACTGGACCATGCCGACCTGGACGGCGGCTTCGTGCTCCTCGGCCTGGTGGGCATGCTCGACCCGCCGCGGGAGGAAGCCATCCTCGCCATCGAGGAATGCCACAGTGCCGGCATCCACGTGAAGATGATCACCGGCGACCACGCGGCCACCGCCGCGGCCATCGCCGAACGCCTGGGCCTGCCGGCCGGCAATCCGCTGACCGGCGCCGACCTCGACGACCTGAGCGACGCCGAGCTGGACGCCCTGCTCAAGGAAACCAGCGTCTTCGCCCGCACCAGCCCGAGCCACAAGCTGCGCCTGGTGGAGCGCCTGCAGGCCATAGGCGAGCGGGTGGCCATGACCGGCGACGGGGTCAACGACTCCCCGGCCCTCAAGCGCGCCGACATCGGCATCGCCATGGGCATCAAGGGCACCGAAGCGGCCAAGGAAGCGGCGCAGATGGTACTGGCCGACGACAACTTCGCCACCATTGCCCACGCGGTGGAGGAAGGTCGCACCGTCTACGACAACCTGAAGAAGTCCATCCTCTTCATCCTGCCCACCAACGGCGCCCAGGCCTTCGTCCTGCTGACCGCCATCCTGCTGGGGCTGACCCTGCCCATCACGCCGTTGCAGATCCTCTGGGTGAACATGATCACCGCCGTCACCCTGGCCCTGGCGCTGGCCTTCGAACCGGCCGAGGACGACCTCATGAACCGACCGCCACGGGACCCCAAGGCACCGCTGCTATCGGCCGAGCTGCTCTGGCTGATCCTGCTGGTGTCGGCGCTGCTGACCCTGGCCAGCCTGGGGCTGTTCATCCACTCCCAGCAGTTGGGCTGGAGCATGGAGGCCAGCCGCACCCTGGCGGTGAACGCCCTGGTGTTCGGCGAAATCGGTTACCTGTTCAGCAGCCGGCGCCTGAACGGCCCGGCACGCTTCGGCCTCATGGACAACCCCATGGTCTGGGGGATGGTGCTGCTGATGGTGCTGCTGCAGCTGGGGTTCACCTACGCGCCGCCCATGCAGTCGCTGTTCGGCACCACCGGACTGGATGCGCAAGACTGGGGCTGGTGCCTGGGCACGGCGCTGGCGACCTGCGCGGCCGTGGAGGTCGACAAGAAAGTGCGCGCTCGCCTCGCCGGCAAGGCGCGCCGGTGAACCGGCGCGCGGGTGCGGCTCAGGTGGGCCGCGCCATGCTGAAGGTTTCGCGGGTGCGGGCGTAGGCACTGCCGCCCAGGCGCCCCACCAGGTCCAGGCGCTGGGGGTCCACCCGGCCCGCCTCGGTCAGCACCGCGTCGTCGACATGGGCCAGCAGCACTTCGGCGAACACCAGGTGGCAGTTGGGGTTGGCCCGCGGGTAGGGCTGCACCTCCGCCAGCCGGCATTCGAAGGCCACCGGCACGCCCTGCACCCGCGGTGCCCGCACCCGCAGCGACGGTTCGGCGGCGATGCCGCACTTCTCGAACTCGCTCACGCCATGGGGCAGCCAGGCCGCACTGGCGTTCATCGCCTCGGCCTGGCCGAAGGACACCAGATGGATCACCAGCTCGCCGGTATCCTGCACATTGCGCAGGGTGTCCTTGAGCTGGCCGTCGTCGCGGGTGGTGATGTTCACCATCAGGGTCGCCGGATCGTCGCTGATCACCTGGAAGAAACTGAAGGGCGCCAGGTTGCTGACCCCGTCCTTCGACAGGGTGGAGACCCAGGCAATGGGGCGCGGCGTAACGGTAGAGGCCAGCCAGCGGTAGGCATCCAGCGGGGCCAGCTGGGAGAAATCGAGCTGCATCGGGGGAGGCTCCAGCGGGAAGAAAGCGCCGATTATGCCTCGGCGAGGGGCCGGCCGGGCGGGGAATTCCGCTTCCTGATAAACTACGCGCCCGCCCATGCCCCTGGCACCGCAACAAAGCCGTCACTGCAGATGAACCAGCCGCTCGCCCCGCTCACGCCCGCCCCCCGCCCTGCCCTCTCCCGCCGCTTCTCCGTGGCGCCGATGATGGATTGGACCGACAGGCACTGCCGCTACTTCCTGCGCCAGCTGTCCAGCCACGCCCTGCTCTACACCGAGATGGTGACCACCGGCGCGTTGCTGCATGGCGACCGTGACCGCTTCCTGCGCCATGACGAGGCGGAACACCCGCTGGCGCTGCAACTGGGCGGCAGCGTTCCGGCGGACCTGGCGGCCTGCGCGAAGATGGCCCAGGAAGCGGGTTACGACGAGGTCAACCTGAACGTCGGCTGCCCCAGCGACCGGGTGCAGAACAATATGATCGGCGCCTGCCTGATGGGTCATCCGGCCCTGGTGGCCGATTGCGTCAAGGCGATGCTGGATGCGGTGGCGATTCCGGTGACGGTGAAGCACCGCATCGGCATCAATGGCCGCGACAGCTACGCGGAGCTCTGCGACTTCGTCGGCCAGGTGCGCGAGGCCGGCTGCCGCAGTTTCACCGTGCACGCGCGCATCGCCATCCTGGAGGGCCTGTCGCCCAAGGAGAACCGCGACATTCCGCCCCTGCGCTACGAGGTGGCGGCCCAGCTGAAGCGGGATTTCCCGGACCTGGAATTCATCCTCAACGGCGGCATCAAGACCCTCGACGAATGCCGTGAACACCTGCAGACCTTCGACGGCGTGATGCTGGGCCGTGAGGCCTACCACAATCCCTATCTGCTGGCCGAAGTGGACGCCGCCCTGTTCGACGGCGCCAGCGCGCCGATCAGCCGCGCCGATGCCCTGCAGGCCATGCGTCCCTACATCGAGCGCCATATTCGGGAAGGCGGCGTGATGCACCACGTTACCCGCCACGTCCTCGGCCTGGCCCAGGGTTTCCCCGGCGCCCGGCGCTTCCGCCAGCTGCTGTCGGTGGACGTGCACAAGACCAGTGATCCGCTGGCACTGCTGGATCAGGCCGCCGAGTTGCTGCGCGGCCGCTGAGCGACGAGAGACGCCTCCCAGGCCGGCGCCAGGCGATAGCGGCTGCTACCCTGGGCGACCACCAGCCCGCTGTCCACCATGCGTCCCAGCACCTGGCGCACGCTGGCCAGGGACAGCGGCTCACCGGCTTCCACCAGGCGTTCATGGACGACGCGACTGGCGATGTCATCGCCTTCCAGCGACGCCAGACAGAGGATTTCCAGTACCTTCAAGCGTGGCAGGCTGGTCTTGAGGCCCGCCTGCTGCAACATCTGCCGCAACTGGCGCTGGTCCAGTTCCGGAAGGCTTCGCTCAACCTTGAGGCCAATGGGCTGTGGGACGACCCGCTTGGGCCGGGGCATGGCATGTGTGCGCATCGAGGTCTCCTTGTTGATCAATGGCCTAAGTGAAGAATGGCCTCCGGCCGGATCTCCTGCCGGCCTGTTTCCGGAAATTTTCCGGGCTCTCATGGAAGAAGACGAACGAGCGCGGAAAAACCGCAATGCTTCCGTGAAATTCTTTCCGCTGCGGAACCCGGATGCCCCTTTTCCGGGTCTGTTTAGTTGGGCAGGCCGATGGCCTGTAAAAAAGCCCTTACGCCCCCGTTGAGCAGCCCCGGCGGCTCGGGTAAGGTCAGTTCATCCGCCACGAATAGGTTTCGCCATGACCTCCAAGCTGGACCAACTCAAGCAGTACACCACCGTGGTCGCCGACACCGGCGACCTCGACGCGATCGCCCGCCTGAAGCCGGTCGACGCCACCACCAACCCTTCCCTGTTGCTGAAAGCCGCCGCCATGCCGCGCTATGCCGAGCTGCTGGACAGCGCCGTGGCCGGCGCAGGCAATGACCTGGGCCTGGCCTGCGACCGTTTCGGGGTGGCCGTGGGGCAGGAAATCCTCAAGGTGATTCCGGGGCGCATCTCCACCGAGGTGGATGCGCGCCTGTCCTTCGATACCGACGCCACCCTGCGCCGGGCCGAACGCCTGATCGGCCTCTATGAGGAAGCCGGCATCGGCCGCGACCGCGTGCTGATCAAGATCGCCTCGACCTGGGAAGGCATCCGCGCCGCCGAGCAACTGGAACGCGCGGGAATCCAGACCAACCTTACCCTGCTGTTCAACTTCGCCCAGGCAGCGGCCTGCGCCGATGCCGGCGTCTTCCTGATTTCCCCCTTCGTCGGCCGCATCTACGACTGGTACAAGAAGGCCGAAGGCCGCGACTACCAGGGCAGCGAGGATCCGGGAGTGCAATCCGTCGCGCGCATCTACCGCTACTACAAGGCCAACGGCTACCGGACCGTGGTGATGGGTGCGAGCTTCCGCAACCTGGGGCAGATCGAAGCGCTCGCCGGTTGCGACCGCCTGACCATCAGCCCCGAACTGCTGCAGAAGCTGGCGGACGATCAGGGTGCCCTGGAACGCAACCTGGCCCCCGGCAGCGAGGCCGAAGCCCGCGTGGTACTGGATGAGGTGGCTTTCCGCTGGCAGCTGAACGAAGACGCCATGGGCACCGAAAAGCTGGCCGAGGGCATCCGCCTGTTCGCCCGCGACCAGGAGAAGCTGGAAGCCCTGCTCGCCTCCCGCCGCTGAAACGCGAACGCGCGCAGCCCGAAGGGGCTGCGCGCGTTTTCATCGGGGGGATAACGAGAGATCAGCTGCGCTCGAGGGCGCTGACCAGGTCGTGGAAGGCTTCGCGGTTGGACTCGTTGAGGCCCATGAGGATGCGGTGGGCCTCAAGCACCTTGGTGCGGACCACCTCCTCCGTCTGGTCCTGCGGCGGCAGGTCTTCCAGGCACTCCGGGCAAGGGATGGGCGTGCCGACGATATTGAACACCTGGTCGAATCCCATCGACTGCAACAGCCGGGTGATATCGGGGTGGGTGGTCACTACCGTGGGCAACAGGCCCACTTTCTGCCGCGAGAGGATCGACAGCTTGGCCAAGAGGCCGAGAGTGGTGCTGTCGATACTCTGGGTTTCCGTCAGATCGATGACGATCGCCGAAAAATTCAGCGCCGAGAAGATCTTTTCGATGGTCGCATCCAGGGCCGAACACAAAGTGAGGCGGATTTCTCCGACGAACTTCAGGACGAATGTCCCTTCCTGTTCGGCAAACTGGATTTTACCGGTACTCATGCAAGGTTCCTGCTCAACACCAGCAAGGCGATATCATCCGGCATCTCGCCCAGACTGGCCAGTCCAAACACTTGTCGCAAGCCATCCAGACTGCCACCTGCCTCACACACCATCTCTGGCAGCGCGGCTTCCTTATCTTTGAGGGTATCTCCGGGCAAAAGGTCCAGGATCCCGTCGGAGAGCAAGGTCAGGCTGAATGACGGCGGCAGATCAATCACTCGATCATCATAGCTCGCCTCTTCGAACAGCCCCACCGGCAGGCCCTTGCCGGCCAGGTAGGATGCCTTGCCCTCGCTGTAGAGCACCGGCAGGGGCAGATGCCCGCCAATGCTGTAGGTCAGCTTGCCTTTTTCCTCATCGATCACACCACCCAGCATGGTCACGTGCTTGCCCAGCTTCGTGTTGATCAGGCCGCGGTTGATGTGTCCGAGCACCTCGGAGGGCTTGAACTCGGGCAACATGCCGTTGCGCCGGGACTCGTAGAGCAGGCGCGTGGTCATGAACTTGAGCAGCACCGTAACGAAGGCCGAAGAGGCGCCGTGGCCCGAAACGTCCGCCAGATAGAAAGCCACCCGACGCTCGTCGACGCGGAAGTAGTCGACGAAATCCCCCGAGAGATACAGCGACGGGATGATCTGGTGGGCGAAACGCAGGCCGTCCACTTCCCAGGGCGTCACCGGCAGCATGTTCATCTGCACCTGGCGACCGGCATTCTGGTCTTCCTGCAGCAGGTGCAGGCTGGCCTGCAACTCGCGGTTGGCGGCCTCCAGTTTCTCCCGGTAGCGGCGGTTCTCCAGGCGCAGGGCCGAGCGGTCGAGGGCACGGCGCACCGAGTGTTCGAGAACGGCCAGGTCTTCCAGGGGCTTGATCAGGTAGTCCGCCGCGCCCAGGCGCAGGGCTTCCACCGCGTCGCTCATCACGCCGGCGCCGGAGACCACTATCACGGGGGTTTCCGCTTCCAGTTCGGAAATGCGGCGGATCAGCTCCAGGCCATCGACCTGGGGCATGCGCAGGTCACAGATCACCAGATCCGGGCGTTCCTGCTCGAAAACCTGCAGCCCCTGCAGGCCGTTGCTGGCCTGCCGAACGCTGAATCCACTGTCTTCCAGATAGGCCGCGAGGCTCGCACGCACTACCTCGTCGTCATCAATTATCAGCAGCTTGGCACTGGGATTGTGCATGGAGTATCCAGGCAAACGGCGCCAGGGATGGGTTGTTGTAGCACCCGACCTAAGGCCCGAGCACGAGTACGGGGGTTCGCTTTACGGCGCAGACGGTACTCCCATCCGCAGGGCGATTCAAGCTTGCGCCGCGCGCGGAACTCTGCCTTCACGCCCTTAATCGCTGGAAGTTATAAGAGGCCTGGCGAGCCCGCACCAGAACCCGTGGACCAGAGCGCTCGGCCGGCCGCCGCGGCGAGACGCAGGTTTGCATCCGCCTGCAGCCACAGGGCAACAGCTGGACACGAAAAAGGCGACCCCGGGGTCGCCTTCTTGCATGCCGCGAGGGCTCAGAAGTCGTCTTCGACCTCGCCGTCCTTCACCTTGAACTCGCGGTTCTGCAGGTAGGCGTTGCGGATGAAGATGTACTTGTCGCCGGTGATCAGCTTTTCCGCCGACAGCAGGTTGGCGCGGGTATCCACCACCTCCACGGCGCGCGTCACATTGCGGGTCGGCACATGGTCGATGTAGGGATAAGGGCCGGTGAAGCTGTCCGGGACCTTGCCGCCGGCATCACGTACCGTGCTCGGGCCGAAGAATGGCAATACCAGGTAGGGGCCGCTGTCCACGCCCCAGTAGCCCAGGGTCTGGCCGAAGTCCTCATCGTTGCGATGCAGGCCCATCGGGGTGGCGACGTCGAAGAAACCCAGCAGGCCGAAGCTGGTATTGAAGATCAGGCGCCCGGTGTCGACACCCGCGTCATGGAACTTGGCCTGGAACAGATCGTTGGCCAGGTTGCGCACGTCGCCGATGTTGCTGAAGACGTTGTGCACGCCATCCTCGAGGAACTGCGGGGTCACGGCCTGGTAGCCCTTGGCGACCGGCTTCAGCGCATAGGTATCGAGGGTGTCGTTGAAGCGGAACATCGCCCGGTTGAAACCCTCCCATGGGTCTCCTTCGGCAGCGTTGGCGGCGATGGGAAGCACCGCCAGGCCGATGCAGGCCAGAACACGACCCAGGCGATCGAGCCACTGAGCACCGATCAATTGCATTGCAGACTCTCCTTGAGAAAAGTAACGTGGCGGCCCGCCGCCATGAAGGCGCGCAGTATAAGGCCATCGCCCGAATTGGGCAGCATAGCGGACCGCCCGGATGCCAGAAAAAACCTTGCTGCATGTTGCCCACATCCCCGTGCGCTGGGGGGATATGGACAGCTACGGACACGTCAACAACACCCTCTACATCCAGTACCTCGAAGAGGCCCGAGTGGCCTGGTTCGAGAAGCTCGGCATCGCCATGAACAACGTGCCCCAGGGCCCGGTGGTGCTGCAGACCCTGCACACCTACCTCAAGCCCGTGGTGCACCCGGCGACCGTGGTCATCGAGCTCTACGCCGGTGCCGTGGGCAACAGCAGCCTGGTGGTCGAGCACCGCCTGGGCACCCTGGAAGACCCCGATACCCTCTACGGCGAAGGCCACTGCAAGCTGGTGTGGATCGATCACGGCAGCGACAAGTCAGTACCGGTGCCCGAGGACCTGCGCCAGGCCATGGGCGCCGGCAAGCGACAGTAACCTCGCTGTCACAAGGGGCGGTTAGCCTGCGCCAGACCTCGTCAGGACGACGCAGATGCCCCAGAGCCAACCGCCCGCCTTCACCGCCATCCTCTTCGGCCTTTCCGGCTGCCTGGTAGACTTCGGCGCCCGCACCCTCCCCCTGGCCCTGGGCCGCCTGCTGCCGGATTGCCCGGCGCCGCGCCTGGCCGAAGCGGCCACCCTCCCCCCGCGCGAGGCCCTTGAGCATGCCCTTGGCAGCCCGGCCGGCGATGAACAGTTCCAGGCCTTCCAGCAGCAGTTGCTGGACGCCGCCGGCGAGCATGCCGAAGCCGCAGTCGACCTCGACCGCCTGGCCAGCCTGGTAGACGGCACCCGGGTGCCCTGCGCCTGGCTCGACGAGCTGCCCGCCGCCGCCAGTTGGCGCCTGGCCACCTCCCTGCCGACCTGGCTGCGCGCCAGCGAGAACAATGGCGCACGACCCTGGCCGGCACCGGACAGCTGCTGGCAGGCCCTGACCGGACTGGGTGTCTCGCAACTGCGGGGCTGCGTCCTGATCAGCGCCAGCCCGCGCCTGTTGCAAGCCGGCCTGAATGCCGGACTCTGGACCATCGGACTGGCCGCCAGCGGTCCGCTCTGCGGCCTGGCGCCGGCGGACTGGGCGGCCCTCGGCAGCACCGAGCGTGACCGCCTGCGCGCCGCTGCCACGCTGGAGCTGTACCGCCTGGGCGCCCATTCGGTGATCGATCACCTGGGCGAACTCGCGCCGTGCCTGGCCGACCTCGCCCATCGCCGCGACAAGGGCGAGAAACCCTGAGTCCCGGGCTTTTGTTACAGGCTTGATCTCGATCAGGCAGGCCCGGGCAGCCTGGATTAATCTCTAAGGCATGAGGGACCTTTGCCTGACCCGCAGGGTCCACTCCTGAGACATTCGCATAGGGAGAAAGACATGTCTGAACGCCTGCAGCAGCAACTGCAACAACTGCGCGACCAGCTGGCCGAGGAGCCGCCGCTGGATGCGGAGGAACGCGCATCGCTGATCGAGTTGATGCAGGAAATCGAACTGCGCCTGGCCCGCGACTCAGCCATGGAGCCGGACGCGTCCCTGGTGGACGGGGTCAATCTCGCCGTCGAACGCTTCGAAACCCGCCACCCCACCCTCGCCGGCACCCTGCGCAACATCATGCAGAGCCTGGCGAACATGGGCATCTAGCCCGCCGCAAAGCAAAACCCCGACTTCGCGTCGGGGTTTTCGTTACTGTCGCACCAGGCGACGGTTGTCCGCCTGGACAGCGTGGGTGCTGCGGTAGGGATTGATGTCCAGCCCGCCGCGGCGCACGTAGCGCGCGTAGACGGTCAGGCGCTCGGGCTCGAGCAGGCGCTTGAGGTCGAGGAAGATGCGTTCCACGCACTGCTCATGGAAGTCCGCATGCTGGCGAAAGCTCACCAGATAGGCCAGGAAGCTGGCGTGATCCAGCTTCGCCCCCCGGTACTGCACCACCACGCTGCCCCAGTCCGGCTGGCCGGTCACCGGGCAGTTGGACTTCAGCAGGTGGCTGTGCAGGACCTCGTCGACCTGCTCGGCGGCATCGGCGCGCAGCAGCTCGGGCTGCGGGTGCGCGTAGTTGTCGATGGCGACATCCAGTTCGTCGATGCAGATGCCCGGCAGGCTCGCCACACCTTCGGCCTCGACCTCCGCCAGGCTGCGCACCCGCACCTTGACCGGGGCTCCCGCCGCGGTGCCGAGGTCACGCGCCAGCACCTGCTCCAGCTCGGCGGCGCCGGTATAGACGGACTGGTTGAGGGAGTTCAGGTACAGCTTGAAGGACTTGGACTCGATGATGTTCGGCGAATCGGCCGGGATGGCGAACTCGCCGATGGCCACCACCGGCTTGCCGGAGGGGGCCAGCCAGGACAGCTCGAAGCAGTTCCAGTAGTCCACGCCCTGGTAAGGCAGGGTCGCGGCCGTCAGGCCCAGCTCCTGCCACTTGGTCACGCGGGAAATGGGGAACAGCAGCTCCGGGCTGTAAGTGCTGACGTACTCGCTGGATTTGCCCAACGGCGAATGTTCGGCGGGATGGTGCATGGAAGGAACGAACCTGAAAATGCGGAAATGGCGCAATTGTATACAGTGGCGCCCCTGCTGAAAAATCGGTGCTACCAACGGCGCTGTGCATTACAACTTTGTCAGCTTGCCCTGCCACCTCTGCCGGCAGGGTATAAAGCAGCCCCCGAAACGATGAACCCGCCATGAAGCTGCTCATAGTCGAAGACGAACCCAAGACCGGCCAATACCTGCGCCAGGGCATGGCCGAGGCCGGCCTGGCCACGGACCTCGCCACCGATGGGCTGCGCGGCCGTGAACTGGCGCTTTCCGGCGCCTATGACCTGATCATCCTCGACGTGATGCTCCCCGGTCTCGACGGTTGGCAGGTATTGCGCAGCCTGCGCGAAGCGGGCCTGCAGGTACCGGTGCTGTTCCTCACCGCGCGGGACGCCGTGGAGGAGCGCGTCCACGGCCTGGAACTGGGCGCCGACGACTATCTGGTCAAACCCTTCGCCTTCGCCGAACTCCTTGCCCGCGTACGCACCCTGCTGCGCCGGGGCGCCGCCCCGGCCCAGGAAACCAGCGTGGACCTGGCCGACCTGCACCTGGACCTCCTCAGCCGCCGGGTGGAGCGCAGCGGCCGGCGCATCGACCTCACCGCCAAGGAATTCGCCCTGCTGGAATTCCTCCTGCGCCGCCGGGGCGAAGTACTGCCCAAGACGCTGATCGCCGCGCAGGTCTGGGACATGCACTTCGACAGCGAGACCAACGTCGTCGAAGTCGCCATCCGCCGCCTGCGGGCCAAGCTGGACGACGAGTTCCCCACCAAGCTGATCCACACCGTACGCGGCATGGGCTACGTGCTGGAGGCGCGGGAAGGCTGATGCGCGGACTCTCCCTCACCGCCCGCCTCGGCCTGCTGTTCGCCGCCTGCACGGCCGCCGTCTCGCTGATCGCCGGGCTGCTCTTCAACCGCGCCAGCGAGGCCCACTTCGTCGAACTCGACCAGCAACTGCTGGAGCGCCGGCTCGAGGCCTTCCGCAGCCTGGTGGCGGAAGTCGACAGCCCGACCGCCCTGGCGCCCCGGCTGGACGCCCTGCAGGCCGAACTGCGCCTGCACCCGGACCTCTCCCTGCGCCTGGAGGGCCGCGACGGCCGCTACTGGTTCAACAGCGCCGATGGGCTGCGGCCCCCCGGACGCGACGGCTTGCACGACTGGCAGCAGGACGGCACCGATTACCGGGTCTATGGCGCGCCACTCCGGCCCCGGGACGCGGAATCGCCGCGCATCTCCCTGGCGCTGGACATCACCCATCACCAGCATTTCCTCGAACGCATGCAGCGGCTGATCTGGCTCACCGTGGGGCTTTCGGCCCTGGCCACGGCCCTGCTCGGCACCTGGGCCGCGCGCAACGGCCTACGCCCGCTGCACCGGATGGCCGAGGTGGCCGCCGGGGTTTCGGCCAGCTCCCTCACCACGCGCCTGGCGGACGACCAGGTACCCCAGGAGCTGGTAGAGCTGGTGCGCGCCGTCAACGCCATGCTGGCGCGGCTGGATGACGCCTTCCAGCGGCTTTCGGCCTTCTCCGCCGACATTGCCCATGAATTGCGCACGCCGCTGAGCAACCTGCTGACCCAGACCCAGGTGATCCTCAGCCAGGAGCGCGCCGTGGACGACTACCGCGAGGCCTTGCACTCCAACCTGGAAGAACTCCAGCGCCTGGCGCAGATGGTGGGCGACATGCTGTTCCTGGCGAAGGCCGAACACGGCCTGCTGGCCACTCGCCGCGAGACCCTGGACCTCGCCGGCGAACTGGACGCCCTGCTGGACTACTTCAGCCCCCTGGCCGAAGACCGGCGGATAACCCTGCACCGCAGCGGCGAGGCCAGCTTCAGCGCCGACCGCGGCATGCTCCGTCGCGCCCTCTCCAACCTGCTGGACAATGCCCTGCGCTTCACCCCTGAAGGCGGCCGCATCGAACTGGGTCTGGCCAGTGATACCCGCGGCCTGCGCCTTACCGTGGCCAACAACGGCCCGGAGATCCCGGCGGAGCTCCTTGCGCGGCTGTTCGATCGTTTTTTCCGCGCCGACCCGGCCCGTCGCGAAGGCCGCGAGCACGTCGGCCTGGGGCTGGCCATCACCCGTTCCATCGTCCGCGCCCATGGCGGCGAGATCCGCTGCGAGTCCACCGGCGGCTGGACGCGCTTCATCCTCGAATTTCCCACCCCCTGAAACACAGAAGGCGCGCCAAATGGCGCGCCTTCCGGGCGACCGGGTCCGTTCAGCCCTGGGCGGTCGACCAGTCGATCATGCCGAACTGCCAGGTCGCCAGGATCAGCAGGCCGAAGCCGATGCGGTACCAGGCGAAGGCCGCGTAGCTGTGGCTGCCGATGAACTTCAGCAGGCTGCGCACGGCGATCATGGCGAAGATGAAGGACACCACGAAGCCAACGGCGAACACCGGCAGGTCGCCGGGCTGGAACAGGTCGCGGTACTTGTAGCCCGAGTAGACCGCCGCACCGACCATGGTGGGCATGGCGAGGAAGAAGGAGAACTCGGTAGCCGCCTTGCGCGAAAGGCCGAACAGCAGGCCACCGATGATGGTGGCGCCAGAGCGCGAGGTGCCCGGCACCAGTGCCAGGCACTGGGCGCAGCCGACCTTGAGGGCGTGCTTCCAGGTCATGTCATCGACGGTCTCGGCCTGTACCTGGTGCTGGCGCTGCTCGGCCCAGAGCATGACCACGCCGCCCACCACCAGGGCGCTGGCCACCGTGATGGGGTTGAACAGGTAATGGTGGATCACGTCGGCGAAGGCCACGCCGAGGATCACCGCCGGAAAGAAGGCCACCAGCAGGTTGAGGGTGAAACGCTGGGCGCTGCGCTGGGTGGGCAGACCGACCACCACGTCGAAGATCTTGCGCCGGTACTCCCACACCACCGCCAGGATGGCGGCCAGCTGAATGATGATGTTGAAGGCGATCGCCCGCTCACCGGTGAACCCCAGCAGGTCCGCGACCACGATCTGGTGACCGGTGCTGGAGATCGGCAGGAACTCCGTCAAGCCTTCTACAACCCCCAGAATGATGGCCTGCATGGCCGTCCACAAATCCATCGAAACTCTCCCCCGAGGCACGCCCTTCAGGCTGCCTTTGCGTACGAATGTGCAGGTAGCTGGCCCCATCCGGGTGCCGAACGGCGATGAGACCGGATGCCAGCGAGCAGGTTCCGGGGACGAACGCGCCTTCAGCACCGCCCCGGAGCGCCGGAATGCTAACAGAGAGCCGACTCGAAATCGCGACCAAAAGGCGGCGGCCATGGCCGCCCCAGCCGAAACCCGGGCGAGCCGTTACAATCGGCGGCTTTCTTCCATGAGATTGGCAAGGTGTCTCTTCTCGAACTCGCCGCCGCGGCCCTGGGCGTACTGGCCGTATGGCTCACCGTCAGGCAGAACCCCTGGTGCTGGCCGATCGGCCTGGTGATGGTGCTGATGTACAGCTGGATCTTCTTCGAGGTGAAGCTGTACTCCGACATGCTCCTGCAGCTGGTCTATGCCGTCCTGCAACTGTATGGCTGGTGGCAATGGACCCGGGGCGGCCTGCTGCATGACGGCCGCCAGGTCAGCCGCCTGGGCGCGGGAACGCTTGGCCGGGACCTGCTGGCCGGTGCCGTCGGCAGCCTCGCCCTGGGCTATGCCATGGCGACCTGGACCGATGCGGCGGCGCCCTGGTGGGACGCAGCGCTCACCGCCTTCAGCCTGGTGGCGCAGTTCTGGATGGCGCACAAGCGCCTGGAGTGCTGGCTGCTGTGGATAGTGCTGGACCTGCTCTTCGTCCTGCTGTTCCTCGGCAAGGGCCTGTACCTGACGGCCGCGCTCTATGGGCTCTTCACCCTGCTGGCCATGCAGGGCTGGCGCACCTGGCGGCGTGAGCTGGAACCGGCCACGGCATGAAGGTGCTGGTGCTTACCGGACCGGAGTCCAGCGGCAAGAGCCGGCTGGCGGCCGCATTGCAAGCCGAATTCGGCGGGCTGCTGGTGGGCGAGTACGTCCGTCACTTCATCGACCGCGAACGACGCGATACCTGCTATGCCGACATACCGGTCATCGCCCGTGGCCAGCTCGAATGGGAGGACAGCGCCCGGACCAAGGCGCCTCCCCTGCTGATCCTCGATACCCACCTGCTCAGCAATATCCTCTGGAGCCGCAGGCTGTTCGGCGACTGCCCGGCCTGGCTGGAACGCGAGCTGCTGGCGCGGCGCTATGACCTGCATCTGCTGCTGAGCCCGGAAGGAGTCGCCTGGGTGGACGACGGCCAGCGCTGCCAGCCGGACCTGGCCGAACGCCAGGCCTTCTTCGAAGACTGCCGCACCTGGCTGGATGGCGCCGGCCAGGTCTACGAGATCATCGAGGGCGATTGGGAAACTCGCCGAGCCCTCGTCCTGCAGCGGATAGGCCGCTGGATTCGCGAATGAATTCGCTCCCACAAAGTAGGATGCGGTTGAGCGAAGCGATACCCATCAAAGGGAATCGATGAGGCCGCGGAACGCTCCATCCTGCAAAGCTAGGAAGCAGCCGCAGCGGGCAACTCTATACGTACCCGCAGCCCCCCCAGCGGGCTTTCCTGCAGGCTCAGGCGGCCATGCCAGGATTCGACTATGTCGCGCACTATGCCAAGCCCCAGGCCATGCCCGGCCACCTGCTCGTCCAGGCGCGCGCCACGGCTGATCACCGCCTCGCGCTTGTCTTCGGCGATGCCCGGGCCATCGTCGTCCACCATCAGGCTGTAGCCGCCCTCCCCGCCCCGGATGGTCAGGTTGACCTGGGTCTCCGCCCATTTGCAGGCATTGTCCAGCAGGTTGCCCAGCAGTTCCAGCAGGTCTTCCCTGTCCCAGGGCAGGCGCAGCCCCGCAGGCGCATCCCAGTCCAGGTCGAGGCCGCGATCGTGGATCAGCGCCAGGGTGGAAAACAGGCCGGGCAGCTCCTCGGCGCAATCGAAATGCGCCCCCGGCAGCGCCTCGCCCGCCAGGCGCGCACGCCCCAGTTCGCGAGCGAGGCGCTGTTCGATCTGTTCCAGCTGCTCGCGCAAGGTGGCCCGCAGTTCGGGGTAGCCGCGCAGCTCTTCGCGATCAGCCAGGCTGACCAGCACGGCAAGGGGCGTCTTCAAAGCGTGGCCGAGGTTGCCCAGGGCGTTCCGGGAGCGCCTCAGGGTGTCTTCGGTATGGTTGAGCAGGCGGTTGATCTGCGCCACCAGGGGCTCCAGCTCCTCGGGAACCCGGCTGTCCAGCTCGCTGCGTTGCCCCTGCTGCAGCTGGGCGATCTGCTGGCGGACCTCCTCCAGCGGGCGCAATGCCCGGCGTACGGTGAAACGCTGCAGGGCGAGGATCAGCAGCAACCCGGCCACCCCGAGGGCGAAGCCGGTCCACTGCACGCGGCGGAAGCTTTCCAGCACCGGGGTGTAGTCCTGCGCCACGGCGATCCGCACCTGGCGACCGAAGCGCCGGTAGTCGCCCCGCCAGGCCAGCAGCTTCTGCCCACCCGGCCCCGGCAGCAGCCCCTCGGCCAGGCCCTTTTGCTGCGGCATCGGCAATTCCGCGTCCCAGAGGGAACGGGAACGCCAGGGCTCTTCCCCCAGCTCGATGATGAAATAGCGGCCGGAATAGGGCTGCTGATGGGCGGGATTCAAGCGCTTCTCGTCCAGCTGAATACCGCTGGGACCACGCACCAGAGCACCGAGCAGCACTTCGGCTTCGCTGCGCAGGCCTTCGGCCAGGTAGCGTCGTAGCCCCAGATCGAACAGCCAGAGGCTGGTCTGCGCCAGCACCAGCCCCACCAGCAGCAGCACGCCGACCAGCCCCAGGCTGAGTCGGCGCTGGATCGACCTCATCGACCCTCACCGGTGAAGCGGTAGCCCTGGCCACGGCGGGTCTCGATCACCTCGCGGCCGAGCTTGCGACGCAGGTGATTGACATGCACCTCGATCACATTGGAGTCCCGCTCGGTCTCGCCGTCATAGAGATGCTCGGCCAGATGACTCTTCGACAGCAGCTGGCCGGGGTGCAGCATGAAGTAGCGCAGCAGACGGAACTCGGCCGCGGTCAGCTGGACTTCCTCGCCATTGCGGGTGACGCACTGGCGTCCTTCGTCCAGCTGCAGGCCGGCCGCTTCCAGTTGCGGCTGGTTGGCCAGGCCATGGGCACGACGCAGCAGCGCCTGGATGCGCAGGGCGAGTTCCTCGGGATGGAAAGGCTTGGTGAGATAGTCGTCGGCCCCGGCCTTGAGGCCGTCGATGCGCTCGGCCCAGGAGCCTCGCGCGGTCAGGATCAGCACCGGTGTCACCAGCCCGCCGGCGCGCCATTCCTTCAGCACCTCGAGCCCCGGCTTGCCGGGCAGGCCGAGGTCGAGAATGATCAGGTCATAGGGTTCGCTGGCCCCCTGGTGCAAGGCGTCGCGGCCATCGGCCAGCCAATCCACGGCGTAGCCTTGGCGACCGAGGCCGGTGGTCAGCTCATCGGCCAGGGGTACATGGTCCTCTACCAGCAACAACCGCATCAGTCGTCTTCCTCATCCTTCAGAATGCGCCCGTCGCGGGCATCCAGTTCCAATTCGCGCACCGTGCCATCGGCGGTGACCAACTCCACTTCGTAAATGTAGACGTCGTCCTCCTCCTCCAGCTCGGCCTCCAGCAGGCGCGCCCCGGGGTAAAGCCCCAGGGCGCTGCGCAGGAGTTGGTCGAGGGGCATGATGACGCCCTCTTCACGGAGCTTCAGGGCTTCGTCCTGGTCCAGGTCCCTGGCCACCGCCTCGAGTGCGAAGATGGCCAGGACCAGGGCGATGATCCCGCTGTAGCGAAGGATCCAGCGCATCAGTCGTCCTGGTGATCCTTGAGGATCTGGCCGTTGGTGGCGTCGAGCTCCAGGTCCCACTGCACGCCCTGGGCGTCACGCAGTTCGACCTGGTAGATGTAGCGGCCGTATTCCTCTTCCAGCTCGGTCTCGTTGATGGTACCGCCGGCGTGCTTGGCCAGGGCCGCGGCGTTGAGCTTCTCGAACGACTGGATAGTACCGGCGTCGCGCAGCTTCAGCGCCTCGTCCGGGCCGAGGTCACGGGCCTGGGCGATACCGGCGGTGGCAGCGAGGGTGGCGATGGCGAACAGGGCAGCGAGTTGTTTCATGAACCTTTCTCCTTGGGAGCATCTGTGCTTTCGATGGGCTCAAGATACCCGGAGCTACTTAATTCAAGCTGAATTCGCCTGGATGCTTGGGACGGCTCATTCATGAGCTGAAGCGGCTTGGCCTCGGCCG
This sequence comes from Pseudomonas sp. GCM10022186, assembly GCF_042656385.1. Taxonomy (NCBI): domain Bacteria; kingdom Pseudomonadati; phylum Pseudomonadota; class Gammaproteobacteria; order Pseudomonadales; family Pseudomonadaceae; genus Pseudomonas; species Pseudomonas sp. GCM10022186. The sequence continues at coordinate 7,849 of NZ_JBHSOU010000066.1, read as the reverse complement.
GGCCACCACTATAATCGCAGCCTTGCACTCAGGAGACCCGCATGAGCGCCATCCAGATCAAGTTTCCCGCCCTCACCCTGCGCGCCGGACGCCGCGCCCTGGCGCGCATCCGTGAGCAAGGCCTGCAACCGGCCGATGTCGGCATCCTGCCCGGCGCCGCCGGTGGCCCCAAGGCCCTTGGCATCCAGGGCCTGGACCTGGCGCTGTTCGGTGACTGGTTGCCGCGCGCACCGCGCGAGCGTGCTTTGATCGGCGCCTCCATCGGCTCCTGGCGCTTCGCCAGCGCCTGTCTGCCGAACGCGACCGCCGGCATCCGCCGCCTGGGCGACCTCTATACCAGCCAGCGCTTCCCCAAGGGCGTGAGCATGGCAGAGGTGAGCCGCCTCTGCGGCCTGATGCTGGACGACCTGCTCCAGGGCCAGGACGCCGAGGTCCTGGCCAATCCCGGTTACCGCCTGAATGTGGTGGTGGTGAAGAGCCACGGCCTGCTCGCCCATGACCGCCGCGGCGCCCTTGGCCTGGGCTTGTCGTCGGTGATCGGCAGCAACCTGCTGGGCCGCCCTCGCCTGGCCCGGCACTTCGAGCGGGTCATCCTTCACGATGCCCGCCAGGCCCCGCCACTGGCAGCGCTGTCCGATTTCCCTTCGCGCTACCACGCACTGGACCAGGGCAACCTGCGCCACGCACTGCTCGCCTCCGGCTCGATTCCCATGGTGATGGAAGGGGTTCGCGACATTCCCGGCGCCGGCCCCGGCACCTACCGCGACGGCGGTCTGCTCGACTATCACCTGGACCTGCCCTACAACCCCGGTGGCGTGGTGCTTTACCCCCACTTCACCGACAAGGTGGTACCCGGGTGGTTCGACAAGGGCCTGCCCTGGCGCAAGGGCAATGCAGAGCGCCTGCAGGACGTGCTATTGGTCTCCCCCTCGCGCCAGTACCTGGCTAGCCTGCCCCACGGCAAGCTGCCCGACCGCAAGGACTTCAAGCGCTACCTGGGCGATGACGCCGGGCGCGAGCGCTATTGGCGCAAGGCCATGGCCGAGAGCCAGCGCCTGGGGGACGAGTTCCTCGAACTGGTGGAAAACGGCAGACTGGGCGAACGCCTGCAGGACCTCTGACCTGAGACGCAGGGAGCGAAAGGAGTACAGGGATGAAACTCGCGGTCGCCGTGATTCACGGCATCGGCAATCAGCAGGACTCGCAGGATCCGGAGGGCCAGCACGCCTTCGCCCAGGGCCTGATCCTGGGGCTGCGCACACGCTTGGGCATCGAAGCGCAGAGCATCGCCTTCCAGTCGCTCTACTGGGCCAACGTGCTGGACAAGCGTGAGCTGGCCTACCTGGAGAAACTCGAACAGGAGCCGGTGCGCTGGCGCTGGATGCGCCGCCTGGTCACGCTTTTCCTCGGCGATGCCAGCGGCTACCGCAAGGTCAGCCAGGCCTACGACACCACCTACGAGCAGGTGCACCAGAGCGTGCGCAACGGCCTCAACGCCCTGCGCGCCAAGGTCGGGCCGAGCACGCCGCTGGTGATCCTGGCCCATTCCCTCGGTGGGCACATCATCTCCAACTACATCTGGGACCAGCAGAAGCTCAACGCCACGCCGAGCTGCCCGCGCGATCCCTTCCTGGCCATGGAAACCCTGGTCGGGCTCGTCACCTTCGGCTGCAATATCCCACTGTTCACCTTCGCCTATGACCCGGTACAGCCGATCCGCTTCCCCGGACATTGCCTGGACGAGCGCCTGAGCCAGGCCGCGCGCTGGCTGAACGTCTACGCACCGGCCGACCTGCTCGGCTACCCGCTGCGCCCGGTCCAGGGGTATGCCGCCGTGGTCCACGAGGACCGGCCCATGGCGGTGGGCTCCTGGTTCAGGCGCCACACGCCCCTGAGTCATCTGGAGTACTGGCACGACACGCGCTTCCAGGACTACCTGGCGCGCCACCTGCGCGACCTCCTGCACGCCTGCCCGGGCGCAAGCGAAGCGTCGTCCGTCCCTCAGCCCGGCCTGCCGTCCAGCCTCGGCGTACACAGCAGCACCGCGTAGTGCCGCAGGAACAGGGCGAACGCCAGGCCCCAGCAGAACCCCGCCAGCCAGAGCGCGGTGCCGGGTAGCAAGGCCGTCAGGAAAACCCTGGCCAACGCGCCGAGGTTGAGCAGGGCGAAGGCCAGCCCCATGGCGCGCGGCGGTTCCAGCGGCCGGCCACTATGCCCCAGGCTGACACGGGCGATCATCGCCAGGATCAGCCCCCCCATGGCCCCGACACCCAGCGCATGCTGGGCCAGGCTCGGGTTGGCCAGGAACCCCAGATGCCAGGCCGCCAGTCCCAGGGGAGCCGCAGCCAGCCAGGCGAAGGCCAGATGCAATGGCCAGAGCAGCACCACCCGCCAGATCCCGGCGTCGTACCAGCGCGCCAGGCGCAGCAGGTTGCCCAGACCGAGCGCGGCGCAGAGCGTCGCCAGCAAAAGGCTGGGCTGTGCCCCGAGGCCGGCGGCAAAGCTCGCCGCCAGCAGCATGCCCGCAGCAAGCGTTGCCCAGTCCAGCCAGGGCAACGCCTTCACCTGCTGGGAACGCCCCAGCCCGCGCTGGGTGAAGAAAGGAATCACCCGCCCACCGATCAGCCCCATCAGCGCCGCCACCAACCAGAGCGCCGCCAACACGCCCTGACGCTGCAGGGCATCGTTGTCGGCGGCCACCCCCCAGAGCACCAGGGCATCGGCCGCGGCCAACAGTATCAGCACCAGGACCACGGGATAGTTGCCGCGCTGACGCACACGCCAGAGGCTGCGGCCCATTACGCAAGCGACGACAGGCAGGAAAGCCAGTTCAAGGGGAATCAATAGCGGCAGCGGCGCGCCCAGTAGCCAGGCCAATCGTGCGCCCAGCCAGGACATCGCCAGCAGCGCCAGGGCGCGACCACGCAGGCCGGGATTTCCGGTCCAGTTCTGCACCGCGGTGAGGAGGAACCCGGCGATGATGGCGCCACCGAAGCCAAACACCATTTCGTGGCGATGCCAGGCCAGCCAACCGCCCGCAGGTTGCCAGGAGCCGGTATGGCCATTGAGCGCGGCGAGCCAGATCAGCACGGCCAGCGGGGCAAAGGCCGTACCGAAGAGAAAGAAGGGACGGAAGCCCAGGCGCCAGATCGGCCGGATGGCCAGTTCACGGGAAGCATCAAGCAATTGCACAGGCAAACTCCCTTTCCTTTTTGCGTATCTGGTACTGGGCGGTGAGGCGCATCACATAGCCCAGCTTGAGCAAAGTCGGCCCCAGGATGACCATGCCATGGGCGCCGATCAGCATGGACAGTCCCAGTTGGGCATCGAGGTAGTAAGCGCCGGCAATCCCCAGCAGCAGCTGGAACAGGCCGATCCAGAGGAACAGGTAAGACAGCTGCAGCAAACGCTGGGGGCATCCGAACACACTGGCCATGATCGCTTTCCTCGGTTGAAGGCCCGGCGCCCCTCGGCGCCGGGCAGCTTTGGTCAGGCCTCCAGGGCGCCGGCCGGTCCAAAGAACTCGTAGTGGCACTGACGCTCGGGCACCCCCAGCTCCTGCAGGTGCTTCTTCACCTGGGCCATGAAGGGCTTGGGCCCGAGGAAGTACGCATCCACATCGCGCTCGCCGGGCAGCCACTCGGCCAGTTGCTCGCGGCTCAGGAAGCCGGTGGCATCGGCCTGGTCATCCGCGTGGGGCTCGCTGTAGCAGAAAAAGCGGCTGAGCTGCGGAATGGCAGCGACCTTTTCCTCGATCCAGTCACGGAAGGCGTGGACCGCACCATTGCGCGCGCAATGGATGAAGTGGATGGGCCGGCCGCTGTCCTGCGCAGCTTCCAGCATGGCCAACGCCGGAGTGATGCCGACGCCGGCGGTGATCAGCACCAGGGGCTTGCTGCCGGGACGCAGGACAAAGTCGCCAGCCGGGGCGAACAGCTCGATGCGCTGGCCGACCTGGAACTGGTCGTGCAGGTAGTTGGAAACACGGCCGCCCTGCTCGCGCTTGACGCTGATGCGGTACTCGCGGCCGTTGCCGAGGGCGGACAGGGAGTAGTTGCGGCGCACTTCCTCGCCGTCGAGGATCAGGCGCAGGCCGATGTACTGGCCCGGGGTGAAGTCCAGCAGCTCGCCACCGTCTTCCGGAGCGAAGTAGAAGGACGTGATCTCTGCGCTTTCCACTTCCTTGCGCACCAGGCGGAACCAGCGCGCGCCACGCCAGCCACCCGGGGCAGCCGCGCTGGCAGAGTAGATGTCCTCTTCGGCGCCGATCAGCAGGTCGGCCAGTTGCTGGTAGGCAGCGGCCCAGGCCTCGATGACTTCGTCGGTCGCCACCTCGGCGCCCAGCACTTCACGGATGGCACGCAACAGGCAGGTGCCCACGATCGGGTAGTGCTCGGGCAGTACCTGCAGCGCCACATGCTTGTTGATGATCTTGCCCACCAGCGGGCCAAGGGCCTCGAGCTGGTCGATATGCCGTGCGTACATCAGCACACCGTTGGCCAGGGCGCGCGGCTGGTCGCCGCTGGCCTGGTGGGCCTGGTTGAACAGGGGACGGACCTGCGGAAATTCACCCAGCATGATCTTGTAGAAATGGCTGGTCAGCGCCTCCCCCCCAGTCTCCAGCAGGGGCACGGTGGATTTGACGATGGCACGTTGTTGGCTGGAAAGCATAAGAACTCCGTTATTGGATGTGGGTCTTTCTGCCTGTTCTATCCAGCTTTCGTGCCAACTTTTTATCCATTTAAAATCAATAGCTTATAAAATTACATGTTCTTTTGACTACACTAGCGAACGGGTCATATCGACACTCAGGAGTCAAAATGACAACTCACCCGCTGCTGCAGACCCTGATCCCCCTGGTCAGCGATCTGTCCCGCGAGCTGCCCGAGCGCGAACGCTACCGACGCCTGTTGGAAGCGCTGCGCGGATTGCTGCCGTGCGACGCCACCGCCCTGTTGCGTCTCGACGGCGACCAGTTGGTGCCGATGGCAGTGGACGGCCTCAGCCAGGACACCCTGGGAAGGCGCTTCAAGGTGTCCGAGCACCCCCGGCTACAAGCCTTGATGGAAAACCGCGGTGTCACCCGCTTCCCAGCCGATTGCGGCCTGCCCGACCCTTATGACGGCCTGGTCGAGGGGCATCAGGAGCATCTGGAAGTACACGACTGCATGGGTTGCCCGCTTTACCTGGATGACCGTCCCTGGGGCGTGCTGACGCTGGACGCCATGGACCCTTCGCGCTTCGACGGCCAGGACCTGGAGATGCTCGAGGGCTTCGCCAGCCTGGCCGCCGCCACGGTGAAGGCGGTCGATCGCATGGACAGTCTGACCCGCCGCGCCCAGGACGAGCAGCAACTGGCAGAGATCTACCGCCAGGCCGCCGGCCAGGTCCGCCCGCAGGAAATGATCGGGCAAAGCGCTCCCCACAAGGAATTGGTGGAAGAAATCAATCTGGTGGGCGGTAGCGAACTGACGGTGCTGATCAGCGGGGAAACCGGGGTCGGCAAGGAGTTGGTGGCCCAGTCCATACACGCTCGTTCGCTGCGTGCCAGGCATCCGCTGATCAGCCTCAACTGCGCCGCCCTGCCCGACACTCTGGTGGAAAGCGAACTGTTCGGCCACGTGCGCGGCGCCTTCTCCGGCGCGGTGAACGAGCGCAAGGGCAAGTTCGAACTGGCCGATGAGGGCACCCTCTTCCTCGATGAGGTCGGTGAACTCCCCCTGGCGATCCAGGCCAAGCTGCTGCGGGTGCTGCAGAGCGGGCAACTGCAACGGGTGGGTTCGGATCGCGAGCACAGGGTCAATGTACGGGTCATAGCGGCCACCAATCGCGACCTGGCGGAGGAAGTTCGGGCCGGCCGCTTCCGCGCCGACCTCTATCACCGCCTCAGCGTCTATCCCCTGCGCGTCCCTCCCCTGCGCGAACGTGGCCGCGATGTGCTCCTGCTGGCGGGATACTTCCTCGAGGAGAATCGCGCCAGGCTTGGCTTGCGCAGCCTGCGCCTCAGCCCGGACGCCCAAGCCGCCCTGCTCGGCTACGACTGGCCTGGCAACGTGCGAGAGCTGGAACACCTGATCGGCCGCGCCGCCCTCAAGGCCCTGGCCGCCTGTGCCGAGCGGCCACGCATCCTTACCCTCACGGCCAACGACCTGGCCTTGCCGAGCAACCAACCCGCCCCCACCAGCAGGTCGGTCGATGTGCCTGCAATCGAAGCGGTTGCCGATCTTCGCGAGGCCGTGGACCAGTACCAGCGCCAGTTGATCAGCGCCAGCCTGGAGCGCCAACAGCACAATTGGGCGGCCGCCGCCCGCGAGCTGGGCCTGGATCGGGCCAACCTGCTGCGCCTGGCCAAGCGCCTCGGCATCAAGTGAGACAAGAGCTTCGTCCGGCTGCACCTGTCTTTTCGGTCAGGTGGCCGGAGAGCTGGTAAAATCGAAACCATCCTGCTTTGGCCAGGTACCTGGCTGTCACTTCAAGAGCGTTACTCAAGTGGAAATTTTCAAGGAATTCATCTTCGAAGCCGCCCACCGGCTTCCACATGTTCCGGCGGGCCACAAATGCGGTCGCCTGCACGGCCACTCCTTCCGCGTCGCTATCTATATCGAGGGCGAACCCGATCCCTATACCGGTTGGATTCGCGACTTCTCGGAGCTCAAGGAAATCTTCAAGCCGCTCTACGAGCAGCTCGACCACAACTACCTCAATGAGATTCCCGGCCTGGAGAACCCCACCAGCGAAGTCCTCGCCAAGTGGATCTGGCAGCAACTCAAACCCCTGCTCCCGGAACTCTCCCGCATTCGCATCCACGAGACCTGCACCAGCGGTTGCGAATACCGCGGCGACTGATCCGCCGTAATCCCAGAAACGACAAAGGCCACCTTCGGGTGGCCTTTGTTTTGGGCAAGCAAGAGTGTCACGGGCTCGGCATCAATGAACACGGCTCCCGTAGGGTGGAAATCGCGAAGCGAATTCCACCAATGCCGGCCAGATCAAGATCCCCGATGGACAGAAAGCGCCGCCCACCCTATGACGGGCGCACGACCTTGGGCTTCCCGGACTCGGCGGCAATCTTCACGGATTTTCTCGCGTGCAAAGACAAACCCCCGACACGCCTGGGCGTATCGGGGGCTTGGGATAGGCGCTTGACGATGACCTACTCTCGCATGGAGAAGCTCCACACTACCATCGGCGATGCGTCGTTTCACTGCTGAGTTCGGGATGGGATCAGGTGGTTCCAACGCTCTATGGTCGTCAAGCAATTCTGGTGGGATCTCGTCGGCGACGCGATCCCGAATCTGCTATATGACAGTCTTTCACTGTGCTTACACTTAAAGGCAAACCCCCGACACGCCTGGGCGTATCGGGGGTTTGGGATAGAAGCTTGACGATGACCTACTCTCGCATGGAGAAGCTCCACACTACCATCGGCGATGCGTCGTTTCACTGCTGAGTTCGGGATGGGATCAGGTGGTTCCAACGCTCTATGGTCGTCAAGCAATTCGGGAGGGGCCTCGTCGCAGGACGCGACCCCGAATCAGGTATGTGACAGTCTGGCTTTGCGGTTCAGGCCAATTTTCGGTCTGTCGACTTCACCATCGCACCCACAATCACCAGATTGTTTGGGTGTTATATGGTCAAGCCTCACGGGCAATTAGTATGGGTTAGCTCAACGCCTCACAGCGCTTACACACCCCACCTATCAACGTCGTAGTCTTCGACGGCCCTTCAGGGGACTCGAGGTCCCGGTGAGATCTCATCTTGAGGCGAGTTTCCCGCTTAGATGCTTTCAGCGGTTATCTCTTCCGAACATAGCTACCCGGCAGTGCCACTGGCGTGACAACCGGAACAC
>NZ_JBHSOU010000065.1:0-1197 GCF_042656385.1 Pseudomonas sp. GCM10022186 | reverse complement strand
ATGTTCGAGAGCAAGGGCGAGAGGGGTCCGCCTTGCGGCGTACCCTCTCGGCGCGGGCTCACGAGCCCGCCCTCCATGACCCCAGCCTCCAGGTAGCGACGGATCAGGCGCAGCACATGCGGGTCTTCGACCCGACGTGCCAGCAAGTCCATCAGCCGATCGTGGTTGACCCGGTCGAAGAATTTCTCCAGGTCCAGTTCCACGCTCCAGCGATAGCCCGCCGCCACGTGGGCACGGGCCATCTCGATGGCCTGGTGCGCGCTGCGCCCCGGACGAAAGCCGTAGCTGAAGTCCGAGAACAGCGGTTCGAAGAGCGGCGTCAATTGCTGCAGCAGGGCCTGCTGGATCAGGCGATCCACCACGCTGGGTATCCCCAGCGTTCTGACCCCGCCCTGGGGCTTGGGAATGTTCACCGCCCGGACGCCGTGCGGCTGGTATTTACCCGCCAACAGCCGCTCCCGCAGGCGCGGCCAATACTGTTTCAGGTAGCCCGCCAGCTCGCTCACCGACAGGCCATCGGCCCCCGGTGCGCCCTGGTTGCTCACTACCCGTCGATACGCACGCCTCAGGTTGGGCGGTGACAGCACCCGCTCCATCAGCGTGTTCGGCTCCGCTTTCGTCCACGTTACAGACGCCATCGGTGTCTGCGCACTGTCAGCCGTCATGCGCGGATTCCGTCCGCCATGCCGGGGGAACAGCCTTCCCCTGGGGGGAAGCTTCTGCGGTTCGACATCCCATGAGACTCCAACGCCTACCGGCGGTATGACCTGTTCGGCCCTTGGTGGCGTGGTTGGCGCCACTTACTACGGCCTCGGCTGACTTCTGCACGCTCATCCCGTCGCCTCTCGGCGCCCGGTAGCACAGCGGCAAGCGCACAGATCTCCCAGGGTAATTCGCGCGACCTTCCTGCTTATGCCTGGCGGATCTACGTCGTAGCGTGCCGTGCAAGTACCGGGCTTTGACGATTTGGGCCGCCTCACCCCGCTACGCCGCCTCCATCCGCTTCCTGTTCGTCAGGCCAGCAATTTGCTTCCGGCTTCCTTCAGATTCGCAGTCACCCGCGACACCCTTGCCTTCCGCTAGCACTTCCCCTTGCCGGGCGTGCAGAGGACTTTCACCTCCAAGTCGTCCAGTTCACCACCACAGTGAACCGAACAGCGCCAGTCACGGCGCTACGCGCCATGCCTGGCGCACCCA
>NZ_JBHSOU010000064.1:0-183520 GCF_042656385.1 Pseudomonas sp. GCM10022186 | reverse complement strand
CATGTGTTAGGCCTGCCGCCAGCGTTCAATCTGAGCCATGATCAAACTCTTCAGTTCAATACTGCTTGGGTTTTGAGAAAACCCTAAACTTGGCTCAGCAATCGTAAATAAACTCTCGAATTCACGAGTGTTACTTGTGATGCTGATAATCAGTCGACTACCAGACTTACCTCACAAGCACCCACACGAATTGCTTGATTCAGTTGTTAAAGAGCGTTTCGATCAAGTCTTTCGTCTCAACCGAGGCCGCGCATTCTACCGCAGCCCTTCTTGCTGTCAAGCTGTTTTTCGAAATTTTCTTTTCTACTCAACCGCTTGCGCTTCCGATCCGATTCACTCTTCTCGTCAGCGGGAGGCGAATTCTACAGCGTTCAAACCCGCTGTCAACACCTCTTTTTCCACCTCATTCGCCAGAAGCAAACACTTCGAAGCAGAACCTTCCGACACCCTCACCAATCACTTAACTCGTTGATTCTCAAGGAGTTTTGTTTGGCGACTGCGCCGGAAGTGGTGCGCATTATAGGGATGCAAAAGCTGCCGTCAACCATTAATTGAAATCTTTTTGTCATCCCGCCCCGGTAGTGCGCACACCCTAGCCTTTCTATATAGAAAGACGCGAACTGCCACCTCTCGAGATAGCCTCCTCATCTGGTCGCGACTAATGGCGGTTTGACACTGGAACTACCACACCACCTGCAGGATCAACCGTACGGAGGCTGGCGCCGCGCAACGCGGTCTGGAGCCAAGGGACACCAGCGCTGCAAGGTTGCACCCAGGGCGGGGAACGCGCGGCGCTAGCTGGCTCCCACCCGATCAGCGAAAAGGAGATCGATATGCTGATTCTCACCCGTCGTGTCGGCGAATCCATCCATATCAGCGACAACGTCACCATCCGGGTCATGGCAGCCACAGGCAACAAGGCCGTTCTGGGCATCACAGCTCCCAAGGCAATTGCGGTGCGCGATTGGGAGAGCTGCGCGCGTCAGCCGACCTGACACTGTTATGCAGGCGAATCGTGGGGTACGCGCGGCCAGACCAGATGCATCCGGGGAAGCGCCCGGCGCCTGCACCCTCCCCTCCATCAGGGCGCCTGCACTTCAGTAGCGCCAACGACGCGGATGTACGTAGCGGCGCGCCTCACCCCAAGTGGATCTCCAGGACTTTATCGCCGGCATCGTCCAGTTCCCCGGTAGAGGCCCAGCCCAGATGGCGATAGAAGCCATAGGAGCGGACGGCGGGCGGTCGAGCAGCCGAGAAAGAGTCGCTTGAATCCTGCCATCTTGAAGTCATCTACCACGAGCTGCTTATTCGGCTCACCATCTACCGATCCACCTATCTGGAGATGGCCGCAGCCTCCGTTATCAGATCAAGCGGCCCGGCCCCTGATGCCAGCGTTGGATCGTTCGTTAGTCGCCCGCCGACGCTTCTGCTCAACCCCGTTTGGTCGGCCATTTCCACCATGCGCCGCCGATGAAAACCAGCGGCAGAAACAGTAGGAAAAGGCGTTCGGAAAATGCCTGTGCCGCCAGGAAAACCACCACGGCAACGATCAGCGCTACAAGAAGCGCCTTGGCATTCGGGCTGCGCATCAGGCTACCCCCTCTTCCGTCCTCCAGGACGAACTCCAGCTCAGCAGACAGAGTACGCCCCCTACTCCGCTCTTACTTGCACTCAGGCTGCTCACAAGACGGGGCCTTGCGTGCATCGCTCGGCGTGCACCCATACCGTGCCTTGAAGCTGCGGGCGAAGTGCGCCTGGCTGGAGTAGCCATGGCGGTAGGCGACTTCGCTTATGTCCAGGCCGCCGGCGTGCGGACTGCTGAGCATGCGGTGGGCCTGCTCCAGGCGCCTGTCGCGGATATAGCGGCTGACCGAACCGCCCTCCAGCGTGAAGAGCCGCGCCAAATGGCGCACCGAAATACCAACCGCCTGGGCCACGCGTTCGCAATCCAATTCCGGGTCGCCCAGGTGCTCGGCAATCATCCGCTTGGCCGCCAGCAGATAGGAAGCGCCGTGGGCGCTGATGCGGTGTTCGCCTGCCTGGCCGGCGATGATGCCAGCGAGCAACTCGAAAGTGCTTTCCTGGAATTGCCCCGCTTCGCCGTAGTGCGGGCGCTCGAAGAAGTCCTGGGTACGATCGGCCAGCGTGCGGATCAGCAGGCGCTGCAGTCGAGTCTCGGCGCCAACCTTGAGCGCGCCGTCGAGCCGGCCAAGACAGCGCTCGACGAACAACTCCTGCGGGATGTCGAAGATGAACTGGCGCATCGAGCCGGAGAAACCGAACAGGTAAGGCCTGTCGGTGCGGTAAATGACCAGTTCGCCCGGCGCCAGCAAGGTGCAGTCATCACCCTGGTAGAAGAACGAGCGGCTCCCCTGCACCAGGGAAACGAACACGGACTCCTTGGGAATGGCGCGAACCATCGAGGAGTCGCGCTCCACCACGTGCTCGTTGCCCTGCACCTGGGCGATGCTTATCCCTTCCAGTTCGAGGTTCGACTGGGATGCCGCCAGGCCGCTGCTGGAGTAGGAGGAACATTTGAGGCCAACGAGACAGGAGGCGTTGTACTGCTCCCAGAAGCTGAGCCGCTGCTCAAGGGGTATGTCGTGGGTACTGGCTCGCCGGGTTTCGAGCAATGCGCATGAAGTCATTTTTATGGTTCTCATGAGATCGCTGCGAATCGATCCCCCGGGTGAGGCTCGGCAGCTCCCGGGGAGCTTCGTCACAAGGAGCGCGACAACCGCTTCCAGCTGCTGGCCCCGGCTGACCGACTTGCAACGCCAGATCATTAACATCTGAACAGTATCCGTCGTCAACCTTGCCCAAGCCTCGATCGGGGCTGTCCGAAAAACGCAAACAACAGGTCCGCCCCGGTCAAACCCGCTGCCGCCGCCATCCCTAGAGTGGGTCTCAGCCACAACAACAAGAGACTCCGACATGCCTGAACCCGCCCGCAGCGAATTCTGGAAGGACCTGCGACCCATCCCCGACTGCTTCAAGCCCGATGCCCAGCCCGAGGTGTACTTGCCCGACGCGGCCTGTGACGACCTGCGCCTCTACGTGCCCTTCACTGAGACGGTGTCATCCCGCCCGCTGTGGATCTCCCCCAGCGAGAACCGCTGGTGCGACATCCTCATGGCCCGCAACGCCGGCCTGGTGAACCGCCACTACCACCCCCATGAGGTGTTCGCCTACACGATTTCCGGAAAGTGGGGCTACCTCGAACATGATTGGACCGCCAGCGCCGGCGACTTCGTCTACGAGACGCCGGGCGAAGGCCACACCCTGGTGGCCTACGAGCACGAGGAGCCGATGCGCGCCTTTTTCATCGTCAAGGGCCCGCTGATCTGGCTCGACGAGCACGGCCAGCCAGACGGCTACTTCGATGTGCACGACTACATCGCCATGTGCCGCGAGCACTACGAAAAGATCGGCCTTGGCGCCGCCCATATCGACACCCTGTTCCGCTGACCTACACCCCGGGCGCCCGTCGCAGTGCCCGGGAGGAGAACGACATGGCGCATAACAATTCCAACGCCAGATACGAGAACGTCCTGCTTGGCGTGCTGTTCCTCACCTTCGGATTCGTGTTCTTCGACCGTCTGGCGCTGTCCTTCCTGTTCCCCTACATGGCGGACGAGCTGCAGCTCAGCAACAGCCACCTGGGCATGCTCTCCTCGGTACTGGCCCTGGCCTGGGCGGTGTCCGGCACCCTGGTAGGTGCCTGGTCGGATCGCACGGGCCGGCGCAAGCCACTGCTGATAGTCGCGGTGATCCTCTTCTCTCTGTGCTCGGCCCTGTCCGGGCTGGTGGGTGGCTTCCTCAGCCTGCTGCTGTTCCGCGCCGTCATGGGTCTGGCCGAAGGGCCGATCCTGCCACTCTCGCAGTCTCTGATGGTGGAAGCCTCCTCGCCCTACAGGCGCGGCCTGAACATGGGCCTGGCGCAGGGATCGGCCGCCGGCCTGCTCGGCGCGGTAGTTGGCCCACCGGTGATCATTGCCCTGGCCGAAGCTTTCGGCTGGCGTCACGCCTTCATCATTTCGCTGGTGCCCGGCCTGGTGATCGCCTGGTTGATCTGGAGATATGTACGCAGCGATGACCGCTCGCAGAAGGTGACTGTCCGCGATCCTGGTGCGAACGCGGTCAAGGGCAGCCGCCTGGCGCTGCTGAAAAGCCGCAATATCCTGCTCTGCACCCTGATCAGCTGCGCCTTCGTCAGCTGGTTCATCGTGCTGATCTCCTTCACCCCGACCTTTCTCGTCACCCAGCGCGGCTACAGCCCCGCGAGCATGGCCGGGATCATGAGCTGTCTGGGCCTGGCCTGGGTATTCTGGGGTTTCGCGGTGGCGGCGATCTCCGACCGGATCGGCCACCGGCCGACCCTGGTGCTGTTCTCCCTGATCGCTGCCTTCTGCCCCCTGGCGCTGCTCTACGCGCCGACACCCACCAGCCTCGGCGCGCTGTTGCTGCTGACTTACACCGGGCTCGGCTGCTTCACCCTGTTCATGGCCACCATCCCGGCGGAGACGGTCCCCCGCACCGTCATCGCCACTGCGCTGGGCATGATCATGGGCATCGGCGAACTGGTCGGCGGCTTCGTCGCCCCCACCATCGCCGGCTTCGCCGCCGACCGCTATGGCCTCTCCATCGTCATGTGGATGTCCTGCAGCGGTGCACTGCTGGCAGCCCTCTTCTCGCTTTTCCTCCAGGAAACCGCACCTGCCGTGCTCGCCCGCAAGGCCGGCCGGGCCACGTCCTCTGCCGTTCGACTGCAAGGAAACTCCTGATGAAAGCTCTACGCTGGCATGGCACCCGCGACCTGCGCCTCACCGAACTGGAGGCGACCGCCCCCAGGCCCGGCGAAGTGGAAGTCCGTGTGGCCTACTGCGGCATCTGCGGCAGCGACCTGCACGAGTACCAGAGCGGACCACACTCGATCCCGACCCACGAAGCTCACCCGATTTCCGGTTGCCGCGCCCCACTCACCCTCGGCCACGAATTCAGCGGCGTGGTCAGCATACTGGGCGACGGCGTGGAAGGCGTCGAGGTCGGCGACCGGGTGGCAGTGGAGCCCATTTACCGCTGCGGCGGCTGTCGCTACTGCCAGCATGGCCAGTACAACCTCTGCACCACCATGGGCTTTATCGGCCTGATGGGTGACGGCGGCTTCGCTGAACGGGCCCGGGTGCCGGCCTACATGCTGCACCGCCTGCCGGACTCGGTAAGCCTGCGCCAGGCAGCCCTGCTGGAGCCTGCCGCCGTGGCCCAGCATGCGCTGCGCCAAAGCAGCCTCAAGCCGGGCGACAGCTGCGCAGTGTTCGGCCTGGGCCCTATCGGGCTACTGCTGATCATGCTTGCGCGGTTGCGCGGCATCGAGCGGATCACCGCCGTGGACATTGCCCCCGAACGCTTGCGCCTGGCCCATGAGTTCGGCGCCAGCGAAGTGCTGGATGCCCGCGAAGGCGACATCACACAACGCCTGCAAGCACAAGGCGGCATCGATTGCGCGTTCGAGGCGGCAGGAAGCCAGGCCAGCCTGAATGCGGCGCTGCACAGTCTGCGCAAGGGCGGCGAAGCCGTGCTGGTGGGGCTGATGGGCGAAGCGCGCTTCGACGCCTTCCACCTGGTCAACAACGAACTGCGCCTGATCAGCAGCGTCGGCTATCACGACGTCTACCCCGAGCTGATCGAACTGCTGGCCAGCGGCAAGCTCGACCTCCGCCGCGCGATCACCCGCTGCGTGCCACTGGAACAGGCCGTCAGCGACGGCTTCGAGGCGCTGCTGGGCGACAAGGCGCAGATCAAGGTACTGGTCAATCCCAATCCTGACCTCGCCCAGGCCTGAACCAGCCACCCACCGCTGCCGGAGCCTCCAGCCCCGGACGGCCTCCTGCTGGCCGCAATCACTACAACAAGAAAGGACGCTCACCATGATCCGCAAATACCCACTGACCACCCTGCTTCTGGGCCTAGCCCTATTGCCGCTGCCAGGTATCGCTGAAGAGTCGTCCGGTCCTCTTGCGGAGCTCGGCGCACAACTTGCCGAACACGGGATCAAGACCCACGCCACCTTTCTCAGCCTGGCATTGAAGAACCTCGACACCGGCCCACGCCCGCACAGCTTCGGCAATAGCGGCGACCTCTTCCTTGGCGCCGACCTGGACCTGGAGAAAATGTCTGGCCTCGAAGGCACCTCCCTGCATATTGAAGAAACCCTGTTCATCCTCGACCGCAACACGGGGCAGCCCACGTCACGCGCCTGGCAAGGCGCCGTCGGCAGCTACTTTGGTGGCGCGCCGATCCACAACGACATCGGCGCCAGCCAGCTGAGCCTGCTGACCTGGCAACAACAATGGCTCGATCGCCGCCTGGACACGCACCTGGGGCGCACCAACGCCCGCCACTACTTCCTCATCTACAACTGCGAGAGCCAGTTCACCTGCAACGACCCGGTGATCGATGCCTCCACCGGCGTCCTGCCGCCGCCCTATGGCACCTGGGGCGGCTACTTCAAGTACGGCATGACGCCCACCACCTACCTGCACGCTGGCACCTTCGAATCAAACCCCGTGGACTACCTGAAAAAACGCCACGGCCTCGACTTCAGCACCACCGACGCCAGCGGCACCAGCCTGCTCTTCGGTGTGGGCCGGCGCGCGGGCCGCGAACAGAATCCGTACAGTTCCCACTACGAACTCAACGGCTACCACAACACCGCACGGCAGACCGACCCGCTCACAGGTACCAGTGAGCACGGCACCAGCGGTGCCTTCTTCAAGTTCCAGCAGACCCTCTGGCGCGCCGATCAGGGCCTGGGGGACGCGCCACAAGCCATGCAACTCTTCGGCTCGCTCTCGGCGGCCGCCGACGACAAGCAGCCCTTTCGCCACTTCGCCGAAGCGGGCATCACATTCTTCGCCCCCTTCGACCGCCCCCGCGACAAGCTCAACCTCAAGGCCAGCCATCTGCGCCTCAACTCCCACCAACTGGAGTTCCAGCGCCAGAGCCGCATCGCCGCCGGTGGCGACCCACGCCTGGGCGCCCGCGATGTGTATGCACTGGAAACCAACGCCCACTTCGCCCTTACCCACCACCTCGCCCTGGAGCCCAGCGTCCAGTACATCTTCAACCCGGACAACTACTACAACCCCGGCGCCACGGCGATCAGCGGCGACGGTTTCGTAGTCGGGCTGCAGGTAACTCTGGACGTGGGATCGCTGCTAGGCCTCTGACCTCACAAGGAGCCATTCCATGACCACTCGCACTCAGCGCTTCGACTACATCATCGTCGGCGCCGGTTCGGCCGGCTGCGTTCTCGCCAATCGGTTGTCCGCCAATCCGGACATCTCCGTCTGCCTGATCGAGGCCGGCCCCAGCGACCGAAATCTGTTCCCCGGCAGCTACATCCGCACCCCGGCCGGCATCATTCGCCTGATCGCCAACCCCAAATGGAACTGGATGCACCGTTTCAGCCGTGCGGCCGACAGCGGCGAACCGGACATTCCCTGCCCACGGGGGCGAGTCTGGGGCGGCTCCAGCGCCATCAACGGAATGATCTACATCCGCGGCAGCCGCCACGACTACGACCACTGGGCCGCCCTGGGCAACCGCGGCTGGAGCTACGAGGAGGTGCTGCCCTACTTCCGCCGCTCCGAGCACTTCGAGCCCGGCGAGTCGCCATGGCACGGCCGTGGCGGTGAACTCAACGTCGCTGAGCTGCGCAGTCCCAGCCCGGTCAACCATGTCTTCTACCAGGCCGCCGATGAACTGGGCTGGCACTACAACGCGGATTTCAACGGCACCGACCAGGAAGGCATCGGCCCCTTCCACGTCACCCAGGTCAATGGCGAACGCTGCAGCGCCGCGCGGGCCTTTCTCCATCCCATCCTCGACCGGCCCACCCTCTGCGTATTGAGCAACACCCTGACCCACCGCGTACTGCTGGAAGGCCAGCGCGCAGTGGGCGTGGAAGTCAGCCAGGGCGGCGAGGTACTGCGCCTGCATGCCGAGCGCGAAGTGATCCTCAGCGCAGGCAGCATCAACTCGCCGCAACTGCTGATGCTCTCCGGCATAGGCCCAGCCAGCGAACTGGCCCACAACGGCATCGCCCTGCATCACGACCTGCCCGGCGTCGGCCAGAACCTGCAGGACCACCAGGACGTGGTGCTGATGTACCGAAGCGAAGCCAAACTTGGTTACGGCCTCTCCCCCAAGGGCCTCTGGCCGTTGGCACGCTCGCCCTTGCAATACTGCTTCGGCCGGCGCGGCCCGCTGACCTCCAACACCGTGGAAGCCGGCGGCTTCCTGCGCCTGGCGCCCGATGCCCCCACCCCCGAGCTCGGACTGATCGTCGCCCCCGCCCTGAAAAACCAGGCCCAACGACTGATCCCCTTTGGCCACGGCGTCAGCCTGCACGTGGCGGTGATGCACCCGCAGAGCCGTGGCGAAATCCGCCTCAACTCACCGGACCCGCGCGACAAGCCGCAGCTGCACCCCAACTTCCTCAGCCACCCGGAAGACCTGCGCAAACTGGTGGAAGGCGTGCGCCTGGTGCGACGACTGGCCAGCACCGCTGCCTTCCGCCGACGCCTGAAGGGCGAATTGGTACCAGGAGCACAAGTAAGCAGCCAGGCGCAGATCGAACAATGGATTCGCCACAACCTCGGCACCGTCTACCACCCGGTAGGCACCTGCAAGATGGGCCACGACCCGCTGGCGGTGGTGGATGACCAACTGCGGGTTCATGGCATCGACGGGCTGAGGGTGGCGGATGCGTCGATCATGCCGACGCTGATCACCGGCAATACCAATGCGCCAGCGATCATGATCGGGGAGAAGGCCAGTGACATGATTCTTGAGAAAACGCATGTTCGCGCCGAGAGTGCAGAAGAAAAAGTGATGGCAATGGAGTCGGCGTAACTGGCTGATGAGCCGATTAGCCGGCATAATCGGCTCATCATATGAGCCGAATAAATGAGTTATTCGGCTCACCGCCAGTTGAGACGACCATGCAAGACGCATTCTGGATCTGGCAGCAACCCGACTGGCCAGGCTTTCGCTGGGATACCGAGCGTGTGGCACCTTTGCTGCGCGCTTGCTCCCAAGCGCAGGGCCGCCTGATCGGCATGACCGTCGCGGTGGACGCCGATACCGAAGCCCAGAACAGCCTGGACGCCCTGCTGCAGAACATCGTGACCTCTTCGGCGATCGAGGGCGAACAGCTCAATGTCGGCTCCGTACGCTCTTCCCTCGCCCGTCGCCTCGGCCTGGTCGCTGAAGGCCGCCCCAGTGCACGCAGCGAAGGGCTCGCCGAACTACAGCTCGATGCCACCCGCAACCTTGACCAGTCGCTCAGCATGGAACGCCTCTTCGCCTGGCATCGCTGGCTGTTTCCCGTCGAGGAGGCGGCGCTAGTGAATCGCATCCACGTGGGGCAGTTGCGTGGCGAAGAGCCGATGCAGGTGGTATCGGGCCGACTCGATCGGCCCACCGTGCACTTCGAAGCGCCACCACGGGAAGGGCTGGAACAGCAACTCGCCGCTTTTCTGCAATGGTTCAACGCCTACCACCAGGATGTCAGTTTCGATCCGCTGCTACGGGCCGGAATCGCCCATTTCTGGTTCGTCACCCTGCACCCCTTCGACGATGGCAATGGCCGGCTGGCCCGCGCCATCACGGACCTCGCGCTCGCCCAGGGCGACCGGCAGTCCATTCGCTTCCACGCCATGTCCGCCAGCATCCTCAAGGACCGCGCAGGCTATTACCGCATCCTGGAAAGCAGTCAGAAAAGCGGACTGGACATCACTGCCTGGCTCGAATGGTTCCTGCAGACCCTGCTGCGCAGCCTGGAACAGGCCTCGATTCATATCGACCGTGTCTTGGCCAAGACGCGCTTCTGGCAATGCCATCGGGAAAGCCAGCTGTCAGCGGAGCAGATCAAGGTACTCAACCGTTTGCTCGATGGTGGCGAGCGCGGTTTCGAAGAGGGTATCAGCGCCGCTCAATACCAGGCGGTGGCCCAGGTCTCCAAAGCCACTGCTACCCGACACCTGGGCGACCTGCTTGCCAAGGGCTGCCTGACGCGCATGCCTGGAGGTGGTCGTAGTACCCGTTATCAGATCAACTGGCCGGTGCGCCCCGATTAATGAGAAGTGCCCTCAGAGCACCCGGCATCTGCCAACGCGGATTGCTTGTGCGGAACATCGGCCGGACTCATGAGCAGGCCCTGGAGCATGGAATGGAGATTTCCCCAGCCCTTTGGCAACGCCTGAACCAACTGGCCGAAGCGGTACTGGTGGAGAACTCCGAGCGCTCGCGCAGCGGTGCCGGCGGGCGCTGACCGCGATAGAGAGTGACGTCAGGGCAACGATCAGATAGCCGCAGGACTTCGCGGCGATTCGAACGGGCATCAAGCCTGCGTTCAGGCCTTCACGATACCGGTAACGGTAATGCCGTACTGGCGCAACAACAGTACCGCCGGCTCGTTGCTGAGCTTGTCCTGGCTGTCACCGAATTCGCCTTTTTTCAGATGGCCGCGAGCCCAGTGCAGCAGATGCCGCACCACCTCCTCCATGCTCGGTTTGTGATCGGCCTTCATGTCCAGCGCGTTGGTGTTGTTGTTCTTGCAGTAGTGGATGGTCCAATTAGCCATACTCATCTCCACTGACAATTGATCCTGAAACGCTTGAAGCGGGAAAAACCTGTCGTTCGCCTGACACCGGCCGTCCCACGCTGGCCGGAACGGCTTTCGAACTCCCGCGCCTTCATGATCTCGCTGGCGCGAGCCTCATTTGTTCAATGGACCCGCCCAACCCGAATTCCATTCCAACTTTTTTGGCTTGCTGCCAACGCAAATTACGACTCAAGTTGTCTGGCTGGAGCGACGGAGCTGATCAGGTAAGGTGCGCCGTGCGCACCAAGGGTTGAGCGAGGCGCAGCGGCTGACCCCGCGATCGGTGCGCATGGCGCACCCTACGGTTGGGCAAGTGCAGGAGTTTCGCCCCAGGGGCGTGCCCGTTCGCAGAGCAAGCTGCATCCACCGCTGGGCGACTACAATTGCTCCTGCGCAGTGCGCTACGGCTTTCCTGAGTGGCGTCCAGCGCTCAACCTCGCTCAGGAGATCAGTTGATGTCTGCCCTCATTGCCCAGCTCGATACGCTTTGGTCCCCGCGCCTGCTCAGTGTGCTACGGATCATCACGGCCTTCCTGTTCCTCCAGCATGGCACCGCCAAGTTGTTCGGATTCCCGCATGTCGCGTTTTTCGATGAGTTGAGCCTGTTTTCCCTGATCGGCTTCGCGGGACTGCTGGAGGTGGTCGGCGGACTGCTGTTGCTGCTCGGCCTATTCACGCGCCCGGTGGCCTTTATCCTGTCCGGCGAAATGGCTTTTGCCTATTTCATCGGACATGCCCCCAAGGGGGTGATCCCACTGCTGAATGGCGGTGAGCCGGCGATCCTGTTCTGCTTCATATTTCTGTACCTGGCTGCCGCCGGTGGTGGCGCCTGGAGCCTTGACCGTCGGCAGTGACGAGGCAACCCAGGCTGCGATTGGGCTTGGGTAGATCCTGCCAAACGTCGGAGAGCTGGGGGCCGGATGCAATCCGGGCCGGGCCTGGTATCAGCGACGCCCTGAACGTCATCAGGGCGATGACGCCGGTAGAAAACTGAGAGACCGCTGGCTTCAGCGGCCTCAGAAATCAGGCGTAGAAGGCTTTGCCAAGGCAAGGCGGGGTGGCGCTCAGTACCGCCAGGCCTTTCTCCGTCAGGGTCACGCCGTCGAAGCAGGTGTAGTACTCCTGGTTGATCCGGATGTAGCCCTCGGCAGCCAGCCAGCGCACGCTGTAAGCGAACAGGAATTCCTCGCTGCTCGGTTTGTGCTCTGCGCTTTCGGACAAGCCACTGCATTCGACGGGTTCGTTCGCGGCGACCTCGTAGCCCGCCACTGAGGCATCGAGACGCACAGGAACCGGGAAACTCTCCAGCAGGCGGCCAAAGACCGCGCGGACAACATCTTCGAACTCTTTGGATTGCTTGATGACCATGCCTGCACCCTCCAAGTGGTGATTACCGGGTATCGGGTAATATCCGATCATACCCCGCCATGCGTGACCAAGCGCAACGCCCCCATAGCGCCCCCGGT
Source organism: Pseudomonas sp. GCM10022186 (assembly GCF_042656385.1). NCBI lineage: Bacteria > Pseudomonadati > Pseudomonadota > Gammaproteobacteria > Pseudomonadales > Pseudomonadaceae > Pseudomonas > Pseudomonas sp. GCM10022186. The sequence goes on along the minus strand of NZ_JBHSOU010000064.1, from coordinate 171,385 downwards.
CGGAGAAGTCGACCTGGAGGGCTGCCAGACCCGGCGAACCCCGGTACCACCTCACCGCCTCTCTGCATTTCCAGTCTCCGGCGGCGGCAGTGCCACCTCGGTGAGGGGATACGGCATCACCGTATTGGGGTAGGCCTTGCGCAGCCGGTCGACCAGCTCGACCTGCTGCCGGCCCTGGAGGCGAATCAGCTGCGGAGTCTCCGGGTCGTTGCCGAAAAAATCTTCCCAGTGGCCGACCAGCAGCAGCCGTGGCTCGAGGACCTTCAGCAAGGCATCCGGGTATTGCGCCACCTGGTCGGTGGAAGCAGCGCAGATGATCGCCACATCCACGCCCTTGCCATCCTGCAGGATCGGCGGAAAGCCATAGGGCGGGTTGCTCGCCGAATCCTGGTAGTGAATGCGATATACCGGCTCGCCCTGGTCATCCAGCAGGTCCACCAGCCAGGCCAGGGTCGTGCCCTCGCGCCAGGCACGCACGTAGGTCGGTAGCGAATCCAGGTCCCTGCCGTAGCGGCCCGGCAGCAGGTCGATACCGGCGATGTGCGGCGCGTGCTGGCTCTCGATGGCCATGAAACGAAAGTGACCGGCCCGCTCCCACTTCTGTTCGGGATTCACCTGCGGGCAGGCGCGGCCGCCGCACATGACGGGAACCATCTTCGGCTCCATGTTCACGAACCTGGGCGGCGGCTTGGCGCCCGCCAGGATGTGGCCGGCGGTGGCGGAGCCGTAGGCCACCGCCTTCGGCGCATATTTCTGCAGGATCAAGGGGACATCGAGCAGATGGTCGTAGTGGGCGTGGCCGATCAGCAGTACCGTCGCGTCGGGCACATGAGGCATGTAGCGGTCGATCCGCTCGGGGTCGGCCGATACGAAGACAGGCGGAAAGGCCGGATTGCTGAAAGACGGCGCGAACAACAGCGCCTCACCCTTCCAGTGCAACAGCCAGCCGCCCACACCGAGATAGGTGATCTTCGGCTCCGCCAGCCCGACCGACCAAGTCGTAGGCTCAGTCCCGGTGAGATCCTTGGCGCAGCCCGCCAGGCACAGCAACACAACCAGTACGACGACACGCATGAACACCCCCTCCCTTGAGTCCGGAGAAGGCTAGCGCATCAATCCGTGGTTTATCGCCCAGCCAAAGGTCGGTGTTCCCGGGACCAGTGGAGATGCCTAGGCTAATGCGGGAAGCGTTCCGCCAGAGCGAAGTGAAACCCCGAGGCACGCGCAGCGCTAGTTCCGTAGGATGGGTGTAGCAAAGCGATACCCATGCGGTAGCCAACCGCTCCGGGCATTCAAGCCAAAGCAACGACCTCAACAAGGGGTAACTGCAAACTACTCACCCAATCGGCCGCCCAATACACCGCTCAAAGATGCGCACCAACGCCCCGTAATCACAGAACACCGCATCAATGTTGGCGCTCAGCCACTCGCCCTCCTCCACCGGCCACCAACTGATCTCGTAGCCCGCATTGATAATGAGATGCTCGAACAGAATGCGCTGGGCCCGGCCGTTACCATCCCGGAAAGGGTGGATCATGTTCAGGTCGCCAAAGTGCTCCGCGGCTGCGGCAACCAGGTCGCCACGGTCGAGCCCTTCGAGCCAATTGGCATCGGCCAAGGACAGAAAGATCTTGTTGGCCTCGGCCTCGACTCGGGTCACATGGCAGAAGTGAGTGCCGCCCTTGGAGATATCCACGCTGCGCAACTCCCCCGCCCAGTCATACAGGTCCCCGAACAACTGGCGGTGAATGCGCTGGAGCGCGGGCAGATCGTAGGGAGGTGGGGAGAATTCGATTTCGCTGGCAGCGATTTCAGAAAGGCTGCGCTCCGCTTCATTGAGCGCCTGGTCATCCAGCAGGCCCAGGCGATTGCGAAGGACCATCGTACCGGGGTAGCAGTACGGGTCCTGGCCTGTACCGTGCTTGTCGGCCATCAGTCCTGCCTGGCGCGGTACGTACTCAGCACGGACTCACGGGAAGGCAGCTTGCGCTCGGCATCGGCCGGCGTCACATCAAAGCCCTCCAGTCGCAGGCTGGCCACGTAATTGGATTGGCGTGCCTTGGCGTAGTAGGCCTTCTTGGCCTGCAGGGACGGGGTTGGCATCGGCGGGCCTCTCTCGCATTCGAGGACGCAATTATAGCGGATGAGGTTTTGGACAACCCAATGGGAGAAAGTGCGCAAGCTCGATGCAGGCCCCTGCCCTGCCGGCGAGGTCATCACGCAGCAGCGTGGCGGGATAAGTGGACAGCTCCAGGCAGTTGGATGACTACCGGGAGCTTGCGCGCGCCGAGATCAGCGAGCTTTGTCATAGATGCGACACCTGGTCGCAATGGACACCTCGCAGAACCATGACATGCTCCATGTGCATACACGAAGGCGACTTCGACGGTTCGGAAACGATCGGTTTCAACTTCATGTTCGCGACGTCGGCTATTCGCAGCTATCAGAATTGTTCGGTTCATCACCCCAAATCAGGAGGTCCGCCATGAGTGCACGCTTTTCGGTGAAACGGGTCCCACGCGTAGGCGTCAGAGGGATCAAGAAGGGTGAGGATCACGGAGCAAACGCGCTGGATGCCTGCTGGTACCGGATCATCGACCGAGCAACTGGCGACTTCGTCGGTGGAAGGCATGCAGAACAAGCCCTGGCGCATGATGAGTGCGAAAGGCTGAACAACAGGACGAGATGTGCGTGATCGTGCTACCTGGTAAAGCCCCGTTTGGTACGGGGCTATTGCAGGTCGCCAATCCATCTGCCTATTGACGCGAACACCCCGCCCTTGAGCTCCCTGATAAACACCGCCAGCAGCTCCGCCTGATTGCCAACCCCGAGCTTCTCGTAGAGGTTCTGGCGGTGCATCTTCACCGTCCCCGGCCTGACGCCCGACAACCCGGCATTCGCGCCAGGTGTACCCCTGCAATGCCAAGCGGGCGACCTGACACTCACGCGGGGTCAATACACTCGGCCCAAACGGGTCCAACGCATTCAGCTGGCTTACATGGCCGACAGAGGCATGGGGGCATTGGAGTATCGCCCAGTCATCGAGCGCACCACCGACAAGGATGATATTGACCTGACCTATGCCCCTGTCCGGGGATATGCGGATGAGCACACAACCTCTTTCAACGGTACCGGCCTGGCCACCCGCAAGAAGCTGAAACAGGTTTGCGCGCCCTTCCGCTACCTAAACCCGGATATCTACCATCGAGCAGACCCTCGATGCCGTGAACTGAAGATCGACTCCGAGCAACAGAAAGTGATTCAACGAGCATTCGACGAGATCCGCGAACGCCTCGGCTAACGCCAGGGATTATCCGCCGCTGACATAGCCTGGAGAGTGTCCAGGAAAGCCGGGGCGATTCACCCGTAGCAAAGCAGGAACAGCCCTTGGGAATTCTTGCTCACGGAAGTGCGCGGCCGAGATCGGAATCCGAGTCATTGTGGAGGCTCAGCTCCGACATGACGTGGGCGAATTTCAACGAGCTGCTAGGCTTGCAAGGGACAATTGCGAGAGGCTTGCCACGATGGCAGATACGGACAGATCCAGCCTGGACAAGCGACACGAAACCCGCCTTTTCCTCTTTCTGGTCATCCTGCTGTTTCCGCTGCTGTCGGTCGCCCTCGTGGGCGGCTACGGCTTTGTCGTATGGATGCTGCAGCTGATCATGGGACCGCCCGGTCCGCCGGCTTGAAGGGAGTAGATGTCCTTATGCCCGGCACCCTGCATATCGCCAGCCTGCTGGTTCACTGCCGCCCCGAGCTGATGCCCGCTCTGCTGCCTAATCTCGCCCGGTTGCCGGGTGTGGAGGTTCACCGCCACTCCCCGGAGGGAAAGCTGGTGGTAGTCCTCGAGGTCGAGCATGAGCGGCAAATCCTGGACTGCATCGATCAGATCCAGCGACTGCCCGGCGTACTCAACGCCGCACTGGTCTATCACGAGCTCCTCAGCGCAGAAGGAGACACCCCATGAGCATGACTCGCCGTGAATTCGCCAAGGCACAGGCCGCGGCCATCGCCGTCGCTGCCGCCGGCCTGCCGATTGCCACCACCGCCAGCAACCTGATCACCGACGCCGAGAATACGAAGCTGGATTGGAACAAGGCGCCGTGCCGGTTCTGCGGCACCGGATGCAGTGTCATGGTGGCGACCCGGGACGGCCGTGTGGTGGCCACCCACGGCGACGTCAAGGCCGAGGTGAACCGGGGCCTCAACTGCGTGAAGGGTTACTTCCTGTCGAAGGTGATGTACGGCAGTGACCGCCTGACCCAGCCGCTCCTGCGCATGAAGGATGGTACCTACCACAAGCAAGGCGAGTTCCAGCCTGTTTCCTGGGACCAGGCCTTCGCCATCATGGCCGAGAAGTACAAGGCGGCGATCCGGGAGCACGGTCCCGAGTCGGTGGGTATGTTCGGCTCCGGGCAATGGACGGTGTGGGAAGGCTATGCCGCCAACAAGCTGATGAAGGCCGGCCTGCGATCCAACAACATCGACCCCAATGCCCGCCATTGCATGGCTTCGGCGGTGATGGGTTTCATGCGCACCTTCGGCATGGATGAGCCCATGGGCTGCTACGACGATATCGAGGCCACCGACGCTTTCGTGCTGTGGGGCTCGAACATGGCCGAGATGCACCCGATCCTCTGGACCCGGGTCACCGACCGCCGTCTGAGCTATCCCCACGTCAAGGTCGCGGTGCTGTCGACCTTCGAGCATCGCAGTTTCGAGCTGGCCGATATTCCCATGGTGTTCAGCCCGCAGACCGACCTGATCATCCTCAACTACATCGCCAACCACATCATCCAGAGCGGCGCGGTCAATCAGGAGTTCGTGAGCAAGCACACCCGCTTCGCCAAGGGTGTCGACGACATCGGCTACGGCCTGCGCTCTACCGACCCGCTGGAGCAGAAGGCGAAAAACGCTGACAAGGCCAATACCTGGAGCGACATTTCCTTCGAGCAGTTTGCCGAGTTCGTCAAACCCTACAGCCTGGAACGAGCCTCCAAGGAGTCGGGGGTGCCGGCCGAGCGCCTCAAGGCGCTCGCCGAGCTGTATGCCGATCCCAAGCGCAAGGTGGTGTCGTTCTGGACCATGGGCTTCAACCAGCACACCCGTGGGGTCTGGGCCAACAACCTGATCTACAACATCCATCTGCTCACCGGAAAGATCAGCGAGCCAGGCAATAGTCCGTTCTCGCTTACCGGCCAGCCTTCGGCCTGCGGAACCGCGCGGGAAGTGGGCACCTTCTCCCACCGTCTACCGGCCGACATGCTGGTGGCCAATCCCAAGCACCGCGCCACTGCCGAGAAAATCTGGAAGTTGCCGGAAGGCACCATCCAGGAGAAACCCGGCTTTCACGCCGTGGAGCAGAGCCGCAAGCTCAAGGACGGCGTGCTCAAGGTGTACTGGACGCAGGTCAGCAACAACATGCAGGCCGGGCCCAACCTGATGCAGGAGATTCTTCCCGGCTGGCGCAACCCGGATGCGTTCGTGATCGTATCCGACGTCTATCCCACCGTTTCGGCCCAGGCCGCCGACCTGATCCTGCCCAGCGCCATGTGGGTGGAGAAGGAAGGGGCTTACGGCAACGCCGAGCGGCGTACGCAGTTCTGGCACCAACTGGTCAAGGCTCCGGGTGATGCCAGGTCCGACCTGTGGCAACTGATGGAGTTTTCCAAACGGCTCAACACCGACGAGGTGTGGCCTGCCGAGTTGCTGGCCAAGGCTCCAGAGCTGAAGGGCAAGAACCTGTTCGAGGTGCTGTTCAAGAATGGTCAGGTCGATCGCTTCCCCCTCAGCGAAATAACCGAGGGCTATGCCAACGATGAGGCAAAGGCCTTCGGCTTCTACGTGCAGAAAGGGTTGTTCGAAGAGTACGCCGCATTTGGCCGGGGGCATGGCCACGACCTGGCGCCCTTCGATGCCTATCACGCGGAGCGTGGCCTGCGCTGGCCGGTGGTTGATGGCCGGGAAACACGCTGGCGCTACCGCGAGGGTCACGACCCTTACGTGGAGAAGGGTAGCGGCGTCCAGTTCTACGGCTACCCCGACAAGAAAGCGATCATTTTCGCGCTGCCCTATGAGCCGCCAGCCGAAGTGCCCGACAAGGACTATCCGTTCTGGCTCAGCACGGGCCGCGTCCTCGAACACTGGCACACCGGGAGCATGACCCAGCGTGTCGACGAACTGCACAGGGCCGTGCCAGATGCCCTGGTGTACATGCACCCGGACGATGCCCGTGATCTGAAGGCGCGCCGGGGTAGCGAGATCAAGCTGGTCAGCCGGCGCGGTGAAATCCGCGCCCGGGTGGAAACCCGTGGGCGCAACAAGCCGCCACGCGGCATGGTGTTCGTGCCGTTCTTCGACGCAAACAAGCTGATCAACAAGGTCACTCTGGATGCGACCGACCCGATCTCCAAGCAGACCGACTTCAAGAAATGCGCTGTGCGCATCGAACTGGTCAGCCTGGCGTAAGGAGCACGACCATGAAGATCCTGCCTCTGCTGCTTGTCCTGTTGGTTGCCGGCGTACAGGCCGCCGATTATCCGCTGGATGCCCCCGCCCCGGACGGTCGTCGCCCCGGCGGCACACTGACCCGGACGCAACCGGCGCCGCCCTTGGCCGCCGAAGAAAACAAGGACATCAAGCGCGAGCGTATCTACCCGGATCAACCGCCGACCATTCCCCACTCCATCAGCAGCTACCAGGTGGACAAGAACAGCAACAAGTGCCTGTCCTGCCACAGCCGCGCCAACGCCCCGCGCAGCCAGGCACCAATGATCAGCATCACCCATTACATGGACCGTGACGGCCAGGCATTGGCTGCGGTTTCCCCGCGCCGCTACTTCTGCAACCAGTGCCATGTGCCCCAGACGGACGTAAAGCCGCTGGTGGAGAACCGGTTCCGCACCATCGACCAAGTGCTGCAGGACGAAGTGCAGCGCGCCGGGCAAACGCCGTGAGGTGTGCATGAAAGCCTTGTCAGCCCTGCTTCGCCAATACTGGACCGTCCTGCGCCGACCGAGCGTGCATTACAGCCTGGGTTTTCTCACCCTGGGAGGTTTCATCGCGGGCATCGTTTTCTGGGGTGGCTTCAACACCGCCCTGGAGGCGACCAATACTGAGACCTTCTGCATTTCCTGCCATGAAATGCGGGAAAACGTCTTCGTCGAGCTGAAGGACACCATCCACTACAGCAATCGCTCCGGTGTGCGCGCCACCTGCCCGGACTGCCATGTGCCGCATCAGTGGACCGACAAGATCGCCCGCAAGATGCAGGCGTCCAAGGAGGTCTGGGGAAAGATCTTCGGCACCATCAACAGCCGCGACAAATTCCTCGAAAAACGGCGTGAACTGGCGGAGCACGAATGGGCACGGTTGAAGGCCAACGACTCGCTGGAGTGCCGCAACTGCCACAACTTCGAGTTCATGGACTTCACCCGGCAGAGCGTCAGGGCACGGCAGATGCACTCGACGGCATTGGCCGGCGGCAAGGCCACCTGCATCGACTGCCACAAGGGGATCGCCCATCGGCTGCCGGACATGAGCGGGGTTCAGGGCTGGTAGCACCTATCCGTAGCCAGGTCTCGCGCACTGCACTGATCGCCGCTGCCAACTGTGTGGGACAAGACCGAGCACAAGCACGATAACTTCTCCAGAAGCGATTTTCACTGAAATCAGGAGACCAACCAATACCACTGCCCAACCGGCAAACCACTACGCGGCGCATGGCGCCCCTTCACCCGAGAAATATCGCGGGTGACCAAGGCCAACACCATCATCTACCGCTCCGCCAGCCCCACTGCGCCTGGCGCATTTCCATGCCAGGCGAGCCGGGGGCATGCCCGGAACCGCGATGCCGAGCAGTTCCGGATGCTTTTCCAGCTCACGGAGCTGCGCCACCGAGACGTGCCCCTCGACGAATTTCCATTGATCACTGCGGTGTGGCAGGAGAACAGGTGCGGTACTAAGCCCGGGCACTGCTTGAGCGTGCTCATATTCGGCCCGACGTGGTCGTTCACGCTGAAGCCGTTGGCCTCCAGATACCTGATCCAGCCCTTACCGTAGCAGGGGTCGCGGTAGACGCCGAAGGTAGTGGGCGATGGAGGCCATGAACAGCACGGCCAGGGCAGTCAAGCGAAGTGCCTTGCGCATGATGCTCCCCTCTCAGTGACAGCAGCAGGAACTGCCGCCGCAGCCGCCGGCCTTGCCAGCTTCCGGAGCCCGGGCCGAGGCTTCTACCTTGGCGGGATAACCGGCGTCCTGCAGTGCAGCCAGCAGCGCCTGGACATCCGCGTGACCGCTGACGCGCACCCGGCCTGCAGCGAGATCGACCGACACTTCTGCCACCCCGGCGATTGGCGCCAACGCGGCACTCACGTGGCGGACACAGGAAGCGCAGCTCATACCTTCAACTTGCAGTTCGACGCTTTTCATCGTGGTAACTCCTGAGCAAGAAAACCCTTTCTGCCCGCAGCGCAGCCCGGGCCCTGAAACCATCCTCGACCTTGCCACGGCGGGAAGGTCAAGCCAGCCGAACCTCGCCGTCGAGCGAAGCCTTGCGCAGACGCAGAGCATTGAAGACGACCGATGCCGAACTCACGCTCATGGCCAGCGCCGCCACCATCGGCGACAGCAGATGTCCGGTCAGCGGGTAGAACAGCCCGGCCGCCAACGGAAGCCCATGGCGTTGTAGGCGAAGGCGAAGGCGAAAGTGAGGTTCTGGTGCATGTTGCGGACAGTCGCCATGGGCAGGCTGCGGGCGCGAAGGATGCCGAGCAGATCGCCCTTGACCAGGGTGACCTGCGCGCTGTTCATCGCCACATCGGTGCCAGTGCCCATGGCGATACCGACATCGGCGCGTGCCAGGGCGGGCGCATCGTTGATGCCGTCGGCGTTGACCCGCCGCGCCGTCCTGGGCGCCAGACCGAGCAGGGACTTGATGGCCGCAGAGGTCTGCGAGCGTGCCTTGAGTTCGAGCATCTGCCCCAGCAGGGTGAGCGAGATGATGACGGCAGCGGCCTCGAAGTAGACGCCGATGCGCCCCTCCATCATGAAGTTCGCCGGGAAGGCCGCCGGCGCCAGGGTGGCCACGACGCTGTAGAGATAGGCAGCGGAAGTACCGAGGCCGATCAGGGTCCACTTGTTGGGACTGCGCTGGAACACCGAGCGCACCCCGCGAACGTAGAAAGGCCAACCCGCCCAGAGCACGACCGGGGTGGCGATCGCCAGCTCGACCCAGTTCTGCGTGGCGCCATGGAACAGGCCCAGGGCATGTCCGCCCATGGCCAGCAGCGTGACGATGATCGTCAGCGGTAGGGTCCACCAGAAGCGCCGGGAGAAGTCCCTGAGTTCGGGGTTCTCTTCCTGCCCCAGTTCCGGAAACATCGGTTCCAGGGTCATGCCGCACTTGGGACAGTTCCCAGGTCCCTGCTGGCGCACTTCAGGATGCATAGGGCAGGTGTACCAGGTGCCGCTCGCAACCGGCGGGGGGTTGGCCACCTCCTCGCGTGCGGCGGCGCCATAGAGCTCCCGTGCTGCCTTGAACTTCGACAGGCACTTTTCGCTGCAGAACCGGTAGGTCCTCCCGGCGTACTGCAGGTGGTGGGAACTGTCTGTTTTGACTGCCATCCCGCAGACCGGGTCTTTCACTTCGCCGAGGGCGGTGCCGTTCCCGGGTAATGGGTGTTCGTGATCGTGCATGAGTCAGCCTCTTTCGTCGTCCCTGGGGGCGTTGTCCGTTCCACTCCGATGGCCGTGGCCGCCGTGGTGATGGCCGAACAGATGCATCAGGGGGCACAGCAACAGGATCGCGTACGGCAACAGCAGAGAGATGTGGCCATAGTGCTCACGGGCCAGGTAGAACAAGGCGATGATCAGCAACATGCCCAGGGCGATGCCGGGCTTGCTGCGCCAGAAGGAAGGCCGAGGCCGATGGGATGGAGGGGAAGCGTTCATGAGCATTCTCCAGGGGCGGATGCGGTGTGCCCCGCCTTGGCCTGGGGATGCCTCCGCCACCAGGCCATGACTGGGGCCACGCCGTGCGATTACTGGACGGGCGTCCGGGTCGGCTGCTCCATGGAGTGATGCATGGGCATGTCGTTCATGCCCGACTGCCCCATCATGCCGGCCTGCTGATCCATCATCCGCATCATCATTTCCATCATCTTCATGTGCCGCTCCATGTCCTTGCCGGCGCAGCCGTTCTGCATCATGCCGAGGCCGTCCTTCATTGCCAGCATGCCGTCGTGCATCGCCGCCTGCCGCTCCTCCGGGGTCTTGGCGGCAGCGATCCTGTCGTGAATGGCTTGCATCTTCTCCATCTGCTCAGCCATGGCCTTTTCCTGGCCCTGGTCCGGTACCGACTTGCTTTCGGCTTTCGCCGGAACCTGGTCGGGGTGATGTTCATCGGCAGCCGCGGCAAACAGTGGGCTGCTGATCAACAGGGCGGCGACAAGCGATCTGATGGTCGTGTGCATGACGATCTCCGGATATTTGAACGAGTGGAATGGAGCACGGCCACGCCTTGTCGTACAGGCGCAGCGAGACTGCGCGCCCGGAGGACCGGGCGCACGGAAGACAGGTCAATCGTCGAAGCGGACGAAACTCAGGCGCGCCGGCGGTCGAGGTGGTGCAGGCAGATGGATGGCTCGCGCGCCGAAGCGCGGGGGGATGACGGCAGACAGGAGGAATGCCGGAAGTATCAGGAGAACCCAGGAGCCCAGGTCGAAGGAAACATTGCCCGGCGACAGGTTCAACGTGGACGCACCATCCTCGCAGAATTGCAGACAGCCGCTGGCATGAAGCTGGTGCGATTGATCATGCGTGCTGGCCAACACCTCCGCATGAGTGAACACGGGATCATGCGGAGGGTAGGAAAGGCAGCCATGGCTTGCAGCGAGCCCGAACGCCAGCAACCACAGCACCAGGGCCATGCGGAGTAACGTGCGTTGATGGATCCGGAACCAGGACATCTGTTCAGCCCGCCGAAAAATCAAGCTCAACGCTAGCGCCCGCAGCGTTGTGCCATTTGATCTACATCAAGGGAAGCCGTTGGCTTTGCGACAGTCAAGCTGCTCGTTTGGAGGCTCGCCTTGGGTCGAAGGCCCGGCGGCCGCCGCAAACCGCCTTTTCCAACGAAAGCGGTCGATGGCAGCCGTTCGCTGCCTGCCGATGCCGGTCCGGAGCGGTCTCCGAGTAACGAGTGCCCTGCGCTAGCCCAAGCCAATGGGCGCGTCGCCATGCTCTCGCTACGGAGTCACACCGGTGGTGTGGCAGCGGGCGCGTGCCTGGCCATCAGCTCCACCATCCATTCGATGAATACACGCAGCTTGGTGCTCACGTGCCGGTTCGGCGGGAACGCCAGGTGCAACGGCATGGGGTCGAGTTGCCAGTCATCGAGCAGGGAGACCAGCAAGCGGACCACGCGATCGTAGTAGACGGCGCCCTCGGCGGTCACATTCAGCTTGCGCGTAGTGCGGTTGATCAGCCTGACGCGCAGCCGCGCCTCCAACTGCTGAACCAGTTGCGTCACGCTGGTCCTGCTCATGTGCAGCGTTTCGGCAGCCTTGGTGAAACTGCCGGTTTCCACCACACGCGCAAATGCCTGCATTGCATCGAAACGGTCCATTGACGCTCCGGTGACTCGGGAATTGTTTGGAATTTAAAAAAAGTGATGGCCGGGGTTGCTCGTTTATCCACCCAAGGTACCGCCTCAACCTCGCTCCATCGTTGAAACCGGGGCCGCTTCGGCCCCTTGATGGAGAAAATCGATGGCAATGCGCAAGTTGTTTTCCCCTCCGGGCGCCAGGCGCTGTACGAGCGGAATCGCTATTCGCCGGCAATCCGCAGCGATGGCCTGCATGATCTGCAGCCGGCGCGACATCGAGGATGTTGCCAACTCTGAGGTAACTCGTTCGATGCGTAAAAATATTTCATCGAATATTGCAGCAGTATCGACTTATCATCAGCGATAAAATAACGGCAACTCCAACCTTCCTTTGGTCAAAGTATGCTCGAACATCAACAAGCCACGCGCTCCCGGATCCGCTACTGGACGAGCATCCGGCATAGCTCGATACAAGTCTTGACATAGTAGTTTCCGACGCCAGAAGCCACGGACCGGCAGTCACTTGCGTTAACTATGGAGAGGCTCGCGTCCTGAGGAACGATCAAGAGCCGCGCCTATGACTGCCAAGACAAAAGTAGGATGCAAAAATGAACATCAGGCAGCTTCAACATTTCCTGGCCGTTATGGATACGGGTTCGCTGAGCGCTGCTGCCGAAGCAGTCCACTTGAGCATTCCCGCACTTTCCAGAAGCCTCAAGACCTTGGAAGAGGAGCTCCGGGTATCTCTTTTTGACCGAACCAATCGTCGCTTGCGCCCCACCCCTTACGCTTGGGTGTATGTGGAACGAGCTCGCCGTATCGTTTTTGATGAGCGGGAAGGAGCCCGGGCTCTTGGCTTGATGAAGAACGGTGCCTATGGACCGCTTGCCTTCGGGCTCGGGTCATCCATAGCGAATGACCTGCTTGCTCCTTTGATCCAGCAATTGATCTCAAGCGGCCCGACATTGAGAATTCAGGCCCAGGTTCAAAGCACTGACGTCCTGCTGGATTTTCTACGTAGAGAGAAGTTGGACTTCTTTATTGGCGACGTCAGCTCGGCGGCTAGTTCGACAGATCTCCATTCAGAGCCGTTGCATCAGTGTACGTTCGGGTGGTTCGCAAGGCCCGACCATCCACTTGCAGGTAAGCAGGGCATTACAATCGATCAATTGAAGATGTATCCCATTATAGGATCAGGTTATGCCAGTGACATCCTGGCATACAGCATGGCCTCGCTTTATGGCCTGGAGCTTCCGCTGGAGAAAAACTTCTCCGTGAACATAAATAATGTTGAGGCCCTCCACAAACTGATTGCGTCCACGGACATGATCGCCCCTTCTACTTACGTGGCGATGCTCCAACCGCTGAGGGTCAAGTCCGTTGCGCCCCTCGATGTTACTCCGGCGCTGAACCTCGACATGAAGCTGGGCATTATCAGACTGGCACTTCGCACGCTTGTGCCGTCCTCCCATCAGGCGTTTGAAATCATAAGGAACTATTTTTCAAACATTGAAGGCGAAATATCGCAATATATTTTATCGAATTGAGTCTTCAGCTAACCGCCCGGGCGGAAGACTAGGCCCATTCATCAGAGGACGGTTCATACCTTTTGATCATCGGCTATTGGGCGGCATCACGAATAAAAGTCCACGTTCGTAGAACGTGGACTTTCTTTTAGTCCCCTATAAGGGGGGCACCTCGGGGCAGGCTACCGGCGTGTAGGAGCGAACTTGTTCGCGAACGGTCCGCGCATGATCTTTCGCGAGCAAGCTCACTCCAACAGAGACTCCGACTTTATCCTGCTACTCGGGGTATTTCGATCGTCACAGGCAGGGCCTGTAACTCATGACCACTTTCCCAAGGTCAAATCAACCCGGCTCAGAACAGGGAGAAGGGAAAGGTCGAAACGATGCGCAACTCGTTGAAACTGCCGTCGGCGTGCCTCTGGCTTGCGCGGTGCTGGGCATAAGCGGCCATGAAGTTGGCGCCCTTGATCGGCCCCGACTGCACCACGTAGTTCAACATGCCAGCTACTTCATGATGATCCAGATCCTTCTGCAGCAGGCCGATGCCATACAGGCCACCCGCGCCGCCACGATAATGGCTACCGTCGATGTCCCAACCCTTGACGTACCAGATCGAAGTGGTCAGCCCGGGGATGCCTTGGGCGGCCCAATCGAAACCGTACGTCAGGCGGAGCGACTTCTCGTTCGGCCCGTTGTATTCGGAGACCAGGGCGTTGGCCAAGTTGATCGCACCGGAGTCGCGCACATAGTCAAAGTACTCGTCTCCATCGATCTGCTGCCAAGCCAGGGTGAGCGAGTGACTCTTGTACTGACTGGTATAAGCCAGACTGTAGGCGTGGTTGTCGATGGGGCCGCCCTTGGCGCTACCTGAGTCTTCAGTGAAGTAATAGTTGGCTGCCAAGCGGTGACGCAATGCGCCGTCGCCGAACCCTTGGCTCGCCCCCAGGTAATAGCGATCCCAGATGTCATCCAGATTCTCGTACCAGAGCGAGTACTGGCCACCGGCCCAGGGCTTGTAGTCGAAACCGGCGAACGACACCCGATCGCTAGGGATGTCGGCCAGGGTGTATTGGGTTCTGAGTTTCTCACTGCCCGCCCCTACGCGCGGACTGGCGCGATCAAAGGTGCCGGCCTGGATGTACAGATTGCGGAAGTCTTCGCTGGTAAGCGCGAACCCCTCGTAGGTCGACGGCAGGGCACGAGAGTCAGAGAATCCCATGACTGGATTCTTGACGTTGAAGCGACCCGCCTTGAGTTCGGTATTGGCAACCCGAAAGCGCAGGTTCGCGACACCCAGCTTTCCCCAGTTGGCCACTACATCGCCGTCGTCTTCAGTCAGCGTGCGGTTGCGCCCGCCGGCCACAGCCCCCTTGCCACTTTCCAGCGCCAGGGCATTGAAACCAGCCACGTCCAGGCCGAAGCCGACTGTCCCCTGGGTATATCCGGAGCTGTACTTGAAAATCGAGCCCTGCACCCAGGTATTGCGATCATGGGTTGGCTCCAGCCAGCCATCTTTCTTGATGACGAAAGTACTGCTGCCCTTGGCGACTTCCCGCGCATACCAGTTGCGAGTAGTGAGCGACAGGCTGTCTTCTTCGAAAAAGCCCTTGGCCCGGGCCTGATTGCTCTTCATCTCGTCCTGTTGCGCAAATGCCGGTGCAGCCACCGCCGAAATCACACATGCACAGCCGAACAAGCCAACCCTATTCATAAATACACCCTTTGTAATTATTAATTATCATGAACAGGCAGAAATTTATTTGCCTATTATTCTTCTTCTACACAAAGCCCCGTTGCGCCCAAGCGAGATCCGCTCGGCGATTCGTTATTTTGTGACGAGCCAACTGGATTAACGACAAACTAAATGGGAGGCCCGCTTTCAGCTTGCGAAGCGAACCTTCTTCTGAAAATCACTTGGAGAATTTTATGACAGCACTCACCACCCGCAATTCTTCAGCAAGTACTGCCCATCAACCATTAATTAGAATGCACATCGACATTCTTGGACTCAGGCAGCAAACGCATGGCAAGAAGGCTAATGATGCTCATGCCGACAAAATACCATGCAGGTGCCAGAGGGCTGCCGGTGGTAGAGATCAACCAAGTGACAATGAATTGGGTAGTACCACCGAATATTGCCGTACCAAAAGCGTAAACCATCGACAAGCCAGTACTACGAACCGATGCTGGAAGCAACTCCGGAACCTGTACAAGTCCAGCGGTAGCAAACATCGCGCTCAAGGCCGCAATCATCGTATTGACAACAAATAGCGCAGGCAGCCCCGGTGCATTCACCATCCACAAGAAGAGCGGAACGATGAGCAGAGTCAGTGCAATCCTGGGAACCGCATTGACGATCCTGCGCCCATATCTATCGCAAAGCGCTCCTCCAATAAGGGCAAAAACAAATGTAACGAGCCCTCCCAACAGAACACTACCTTGCGCAACTACAGCCGGCAGTTTCAAAACCTGAACGGCATAGCTGACCATGTAGTTACCAATCTGGGACGCGACGCCAATGGACGCAAAAAGCAGAACACCCAGGATAAGAACTTTCTTATGATCCTTGATCACACTTCCAACAACTTGAGTGCTGGTTCTACCTTGAGGACCTTCATGGGTTTCCGGCAAGGTTCTACGAATGTAGATGGCGATAGGAATCAGGACGAGACTCAGAAAGAACGGAACCCGCCAACCCCAGCTTTCCAGTTGTTCCTGGCTCAAGTTCATTGACAGGGCGACACCAAATAGACCACCTACCGCAACAGCAAGCCCTTGGCTTGCGATTTGCCAACTTGAATAAAAGCCTCGGCGCGCCGGCGGAGCCGCCTCGATTAACAGCGCAGTGGCCGGACCGATTTCCCCTCCAAGGGCCAAACCCTGAATCAAGCGACAAATTACTACTATGAGCGGGGCGGCAATACCGATAGCCTGATAACTGGGCGTTGCAGCCAGGCCAATCGTGCCAATCGTGATAAGTGCCACAGTGAGGATCATCGCAGGCTTACGACCTGCCCGGTCGGCATATGCCCCGATCAGAATCCCTCCCAGGGGGCGTGCAAAGAAGCCAACGCCAAAGGTCGCTACAGCGGCCATGAGGCTGCCGTACTCTCCGGCAATCGGGAAAAATGCCTTTCCGATATAAACTGCGAAATACGCATAAATAACGAAGTCATAAAATTCGAGCGCATTTCCAGCCACCGCGGCCGCAACCGCCCTCTTGCTGATAACTGCACGGCCAAGGTCTGCTTCAGACACATCCTGCCCGCCGTCTGTAGATGAAGATACTGCTAAGTTAACCATGCCACGATCTCCTGGCGATCAAATCATCAAGCCACTCAAGAATCCTATTCAGGATAGCCACACGTCTCGCCCTCAAGCCCTTTTAGAGCTTGAGTGAACACCACCTCAGCCTGTTCCCAGACCTTGGCATTCCACTCGGGCTCATTTGGGTAGAAGGCTTCCTTGAGGCGACTCCTGACTTCCATAGCTTGTGGAATGGAATAATTACCGTACCGGTACAAGCAATGATCTGCCCGGAGTGCACTGATGATCTTCTCCAGTGGGTAAGTACCATACTCAAGGCAAATCCCGACGTGCTTTGCTTTGCTGCACTCTTCAGTCAAAGCCACTTGCACGGGCCCACTCATTGGCACGCTGGTAGATGTTCCGGCATTTACGTTGGTAATCTCTCCCCACCATTTCTCGGCAAGATCCAGAGCGCACTCATCAAAGCTGGCGAATATCTTTTCACCATAGCCATAAGGACCTAGGCCAGTATGGATGTCTATTGACGCAAGCACTTTCGCTTTCGATGCGTACTTTCTAAAAACCGCCCTTACCGTAGAATTACTCCAGACAGGTTCCTTTCCACCGAACCACATCCCATCGGGAAACTGATATTGCCCCATGGAGATCGCATGCTGCAGGGCCTTTTCGCCATTTTTCAAGCGATAGTCATGTAGTGCTTCGTCGCTGCGGGGAGGCCAATTTTCTGGCAGCAGAGCATCATGAAGCTCCGCATAACCTGGGTTCTCAGGTAGTGCGGATACAAAATCCACGAAATTCCTGTTCAGGTCGACATTTTCCTGAGTCACTCTTCGCAGATGCGAAAACCCATGAGGATTTATGGCGTGAACGTATAAAATCGCTGTTTCGGCCGGCCTGGAATAATCGGCCCGAATCAAGCCTGTCTGCACCGCCGAACCTGCAAACCCTTCTACGCCATGCACACCGCTGATAATGACGAGGAGCTTTGATGCATCCAGTGGACCATCTATTGCCACATCGCAGGCAAGTGCTTCACCTTCCGCGCCTTGCAGATCCAGTTCATAGCTATCAACAAGAAATCCTTTTGCCTGCGCTGAAGCCAGGAACTTCTCCCGCGACTCTGCATAAGTCTTGCTGAATATTTCAGATATGTTTTTCTTTTTCATTGAAGTCCCGCTTCAGCTTTCACTTCCAAGACCCAAGCGAACAAGCGAACGTCTTCGACATGCATCGCCAAAGGCTTTGAATATTTCACGAGCCAGAACGCTATCATTGACTCGCATTTCAGGATGCCATTGAACGGCCAAGGCGAAACTTGTCGCCCCCTCAACCGAGAACGCTTCGATGAGTCCATCCCCGGCTACGGCCTCAACCTTCAAACCCAGGCCTAACCTGGCCACTCCTTGATGATGAAGAGAATTTACTTGAGCGTTACTCTCAGAATGAATTTGAGCGAGAACACCATCTGGGGTGATATCTACCGAATGACTGTCCTGATACCACTCCAGGATCGGCCTGGACCGGTCTCCCTCCCGATGATCGATAGCGCCGGGGCGTTCATGGACAGCGACATCCAATGTTCCGCCCCAAGCAACATTCATTTCTTGAAATCCGCGACAAATCCCCAATAGCGGTATACCTGCCGCAACCAGGCTCTTCACAAGAGGCAAGACAATAGCGTCGCGCGCCGGATCCAAGAGCTCGTCATTTGGGCTTGGCACTTCTCCGTAGTGACAGGGTGAAACATTCGAAGGACTCCCTGTCAGTACCACTCCATCGACATTCGCGATCAAACTCGCAATGTCGATTTCCAGTGGGGCAGCAGGCAACGCCAGCGGTAGCGCATCCGCAACATGCGCTACCGCGTCAACATATCCGTGAAGAAGAGAATGAGCTGGATGGCCATAGCGTTCCACCCGATCAGAAGCAATTACTACCAGCGGCTTGGTAATAGCTGAAGGCACTGATTCTTTGATCATAAAAAAGTACTGGGCCGTCTTATTGAAGTGGCCCGAGTCTAGGAGTGGGCTAAATTTAAGTAAATTGCAATTTTCTGCAATAACATTTGCAATTCATGCAAACAAAATGCGCACCCAGACGCGCTGCTTATCCGGCCCACGGTGCCCGGAGAGATGCAGATCCATGCGCTGGTACCGGCCCAGGCGATCGACAAAGGCACGCCCGGCGCAAGTTCTTCGACCTGCACGTGGCGAACAAAAGCCAACTGGTCGAGCAGGCACTGCACGCAATTACCGACCTGTACGAAATCGAATGGCAAGCGTGCGACTAGAGCGATGAAGAGCGCCGGCGAATACGGCAGGAGAACGCAGCTCCCATCCTCGAAACACTGCATACCTGGAGGCTGGCCCAGCGCGACTTGGTGCCTGAAAGGTGCTGGACTACAACTTGAAACGCTGGGTAGCGCTGACGCGCTACCTGGATGACGGCGCGGTGCCCATCGACAACAACTATCCGGCCGTGGGCACTGGGGCGCTCAAACTGGCCGTTCGCCGGGTCGCTGCGCAGTGGCAAGCGGGCGGCAGCGATCATGAGCCTGATTCAGCCGGCGCGGATGAATGGGCACGATCCATATGTCTATTTGAAGGATGTGCTCACGCGGCTGCGAACGTAGCGGGCTATTGAGACTACGCAATTACTACCGCATAACTGGCCACCGCCTGCTGGCTTGACTCATGACTCGTGGGGTAGGGAATGCTCATTGTCTTCAGCGGCCTTCCAGGTACATCGAGCTGAAGGCGATGCGGCAGTCGATTGCCGACAAGGAAAAGCGCGAAGCCGAACTCAAGCAAATGTTGCAGCAGGCCATGGGCAACGCCAGTCGGGCGACCTTCTCCAGCGGTTATGTCAGTTGGCGCAAGGCCAAGGACAGCGTCTGTCTCGATGTCGCCCAGCTTCTCAAGGACAAGCCATACCTGCAGGCCAAGTACCCGCTGCTGAAACCCGGCGCCCGGCGCTTCCTAGTCGGCTGATTCGTCCCTCTTTTCATCCCCTTCCCCCTTGGCCATCTCTGCGGCTCGCGCTGTGGGGATGGCCTTTTTCATTTCCAGGAGAACCACCATGTTGAAAGGTCTCGCACTCATCCCACCAGCGCTCGGTCGCATTTCCATCGGCAAGGTCATCGAGAGAAACGGTAAGCGCCTGCCGGAGAAGGATGACCAGTTCACCATCACCTCCCAAGTACAGAGCAAAGATGGCTGGCTGTTGCATCCGCTCAACGACGAGTTGCGCCAGGGCAAGGAAGACAAGCTACGCAGCATCCCGGTAGGCCTGCTGTTCAACGAACCAGAGCTGAATTTTCGTGCTGACTACACCTTGTTCGACCGGCTATCTGGACGACCACTGTGTGTCGGCAATGGCGAATCCTGTAAGCGTGTCACCCCGGATGGCAGGCAATCCCTGCCCTGCCCTGCCCTTCACCGGATGCCTGCCCGCT
This sequence comes from Pseudomonas sp. GCM10022186, assembly GCF_042656385.1. Lineage (NCBI taxonomy): Bacteria > Pseudomonadati > Pseudomonadota > Gammaproteobacteria > Pseudomonadales > Pseudomonadaceae > Pseudomonas > Pseudomonas sp. GCM10022186. The sequence continues at coordinate 151,530 of NZ_JBHSOU010000064.1, read as the reverse complement.
GGCCAAGGGAGGCGCCTGCAAGCCTTACGAACGACTGAACGTGCTCATTGGCGACGAGGATCCGCTGGGTAGCTTCGTTTTCCGCACTACCGATTTCAACAGCATCCGCAAGGGGTTTTTCTTTTCCAGCAAGCGCTACTTCAGCATATGTTCCTGACTTTCGGCGAGAAAGCGCCAGACTGCCGGGTCCTCCCCTAAAGCCGCGTTGAAACGCAGCCAGGGTGAGGCCTCCAGGTCCGGCCGGAAGATGCAGCCGGGCGACAGCAGGATATTCTGCTTGAGCCCTGCCCGGGTCAGCGCCACAGGATCAAAGCCTTCCTGCCCGCTACCAATCCACAGGTACGGCGCCGGTGCGATGGGCGCCCAGCATTGCCAGCCGATCTGCTGCAATTGCTGGCGGGCGAACACCTGGGCTTGCAGCAGCCGATCACGCAGTTTCTGGCAACGTTTGCGGTGAGTACCATCGGTCAGCATCTGCAACGCCAGCTGTTCGCAAACCTGCGAGCTGTAAAGCCCAGTGGTCATCTTGTAGTGCAACAAGGCTTCGGCCACCGCGGGTTCGGCAGTGACGAAGCCAACTCGCAGCGAAGGCGCCATGTCTTTAGAAACGCTGCCGATGTAAATCACCCGCTGCAGGTTGTCGAGGGCCGCCAGCGGTGGCTGATTGTTTTCCGCGAGCTGGCCATGCACGTCATTCTCGACAATCCAGCAATCATGGGCATCGGCCAGTTGCAGTACACGATGAGTCACCGCCGGGCCGTAGCTGGCCCCGGTCGGGTTCTGCAACCACGGGTTGGTGAAAAAGGCCTTGGGGCGATGACACGCCAGCAGTTCGCCAAGCTTCACCACATCCGGCCCCTGCGGCGTCCAGGGCACCCCGATGATCTTGACCTTCTGATCGCGCAGATTGGCCAGCAGGTTGATATAGCCCGGGTCATCTACCAACACGCAATCACCGGGTTGCAGCAAGGTATTGATCACCATATTGAGGGCTTGGCTGGCGCCATGGGTGAGCACAATGTGTTCGCATTGCGCGGGCACCCCTCGTTCCCCCAAGTGACGCTGTAGCCATTGCCGTAACGCCAGCACGCCATGAGACTTGCCGTACTCGGCAATCAGCCCCGAGCCACGCCCAAGGCTTCGCATGGCCAGTCGCAGTCCGGGCTCATCCAGCCATGCCTCCGGCACACCGCCGCTACCCGGTTGCAGGGCATCCTCATCCGGGTTGAACCCATCATCGAGCAGCCAATAGACGTCCCTCAACGGCGCTGCGCTGCGCTGCTGCTCGATACTGGGCGAGGTCTGGGCGACAAAGAACCCGTTCCCTCGGCGCACCTCGACATAACCCAACGCGACCAGACGATCGTATGCCTGCACCACGCTAAAGGTACTGACCTTGAATTCCTTGGCGGCAGCGCGAATGGAAGGCAAACGCGCGCCCTGGGCCAACTTGGCCTGCTCGATCAACTGGGAGAAGTGCTCTACCAGTTGACCGATGCGCGACATTTTTCGAGGCGAACTCATTGAAGTGTGTAGCCTTTTCGACCAATACAGGTGCGCTCATTTTAGAAGCCGCTGTGTATGGAATGAAAGCGCATATCGGGTAGCTTGGCACTCAGCAACCGTGCTCTACAAAGCAAGCTGACACCGCTCACGAATATCAACTGGGCAATGCTCGCTTCTTTGCCAATTACTCGTCTGAACCTCCTACCTGGATATCTGCCGTGCAACAACAACGACATGCGCTTCTCACGCAGACCCTTGGCACACAGCGTGAGATCATCAGTTTCCATTTCGGCCCCCAGCGACAAGGCAAGAAAGTTTACTTGCAGGCCGGCCTGCACGCCGACGAGCATCCCGGCATGCTGGCTTTGCATCACCTGAAACATCACCTCCTTGAACTCGAGGCTGCCGGCCGCCTGACAGGCGAAGTGGTACTGGTACCCATCGCCAACCCGATCGGCCTTGGCAATTATGTATTCGGCCGCCAACTAGGGCGCTTCGAGCTGTCCGGCCGAGAGAACTTCAACCGCAACTATCTGGATCTCGCCGCCCTGGTACGCGAGGAGATCGCCAATGCTCTGGGCAGCGATCCTGATGCCAATGTCGCGCTGATCCGTCGCTGTATCCGCAAACGCCTTGACGCCCTCAAGCCAGGCACCGAGCTTGAATCCTTGCGACACACGCTGTTGCGACTGGCCGGCGATGCCGACTACGTCATCGATTTGCACTGTGACAGCGAGGCCATGGTGCATCTTTATGTACACAGCGAACAGCAAGAGCAAGCACGAGTCCTGGCAGGTTTCACCGGCGCACATGCGGTTCTGCATACCACCGAGCAAGGAGGCCCGGACGCCAGGACTTATTGTTTCGACGAGTCCTTCACCACCCTCTGGGACAGGCTGCAACGGCAGTTCCCGGATTTTCCGATTCCGCTGGCTACCTTTTCCGCCACGCTGGAGCTGCGCGGACGGCATGATGTCAGCCAGGAGCAGGCGATGCACGATGCCGACGCGCTGTTGGCCTATCTGATGCACGTGGGGCTGATCGCCGATGCGCAGGTCAAGGTGCCAACCCCCTTGTGCGACCCGACGCCTCTGGCCGGGGTGGAGATACTCAATGCCCCCCACTCCGGCGTGGTCGCATACCGCGCACCGCTTGGCAGCAAGGTCGAGCCGGGCTGCGCACTGGCCGATGTCATCGATCCCATCAGCGGCCAGGTCACCACCCTCTATAGCAATGTCACTGGCGTTTTCTATGCGCGGGTCATCGAGCGCTTCACCGAAAGCAACACCGAGCTGACCTTTGTCGCCGGACACGAACCATTACGTTCGGGCTCGCTGCTATGTGCCTGACGATGATTCCAGCAATGCCGAGCGAGGTGATAGCCATAACCACAAGATAAACATTCGGTTTCGCTACTTTGCGTCATGCACTTCCAGTCGCAGTATTCAGGCGCTACAAGCGCTCAATAGGAATAAAACAATGAAAAAAACCCTTCTGTCCCTTTCTGCGGTGGCGCTTTGTGTCGCAGCTGGTTCCGCTTTGGCCAAGGAGTACAAAGAACTGCGCTTTGGCGTCGACCCCTCCTATCCGCCATTCGAGTCCAAAGCAGCCGATGGCAGCCTGGTCGGTTTCGATATCGACCTCGGCAATGCAATCTGTGCCGAATTGAACACCAAGTGCAAATGGGTCGAAAGCGACTTCGATGGCATGATTCCCGGTCTCAAGGCCAACAAGTTCGATGGCGTCATCTCTGCCATGAGCGTTACCCCCACCCGTGAGAAAGTCATCGATTTCTCCAATGAGCTTTTCTCTGGCCCGACGGGGCTGGTCTTCAAGAAGGGTGCGGCCATCAACAACGACCCGGCCTCTCTGGCGGGCAAGAGAGTCGGTTACGAACAAGGCACCATCCAGGAAGCCTATGCCAAGGCCGTACTGGACAAGGCCGGCGCCGAGATCCGGGCTTACGCAAACCAGGACCAGGTCTACGCCGACCTGATCTCCGGCCGTCTCGACGCCTCTCTCCAAGACATGCTGCAAGCCAGGCTGGGCTTCCTGAAATCCCCACGAGGCGCCGGCTTCGACGTCAGCCAGCCAGTCGAGAGCGAGTTGCTGCCAGCGAAAACGGCGGTGGGCATCCGCAAGGGCAACGCAGAACTCAAGGCTTTGCTGGACAAAGGGATCCAGGCGTTGCACGACAAAGGTATCTATAGCGCGCTCCAGCGGAAGCACTTTGGCGATCTGAACATATACAGCGGCAACTAATGGCCTTGCGCCCATCGCTGGATGCGTGATGGGCGCTTTCTCGATTGGCATAGGGGTGTTCGATGTTGGAAAACCTATTACAAACGCCAGGGCTCTCTGGTTCAAGCCTTGAAGGTTTTGGCCCGCTGTTGCTCCAAGGGACCTGGATGACGGTCAAATTGTCCTTTTTGTGCTTGTTGGTGAGTGTTGTACTGGGCCTGTTCGGCGCCAGTGCCAAGCTGTCCAAGTCCGTGCTTTTGCGTATACCCGCCCAGGCTTACACCACGCTGATTCGTGGGGTGCCGGACCTGGTACTCATGTTGCTGATCTTCTATAGCCTACAAACCTGGCTAAGCGACCTCACCACCCTGCTGGGATGGGACCATATCGAGATAGACCCCTTCAGCGCGGGGGTCATTACTCTAGGTTTCATTTACGGTGCCTATTTCACCGAGACGTTTCGCGGCGCGATTCTCGCCGTGCCCCGTGGGCAAAAGGAAGCTGCAATTGCCTATGGCCTAAGCCGCACCCAGTGCTTTTTCGTTGTGGTGTTTCCGCAAATGATGCGCTTCGCCCTGCCGGGCATCGGCAACAATTGGATGGTGGTCCTCAAGGCCACGGCACTGGTCTCGATCATCGGCTTGGCCGACCTGGTCAAGGCGGCCCAGGAGGCAGGCAAGAGCACCTATCAACCCTTCTACTTTCTGCTGGTGGCGGCGTTGATCTACCTGTTGATCACCACGCTCTCAAACCATGTCCTCAAACGCCTGGAAACCTTCTATTCGGCTGGCGCTCGGGAGGCCGCACGATGATCGAACTCTTGCAGGAATATTGGCAGCCCTTCCTTTACCACGACGGTCGTCAATTCACCGGCCTGGCCATGACACTGTGGCTGCTCAGCGCTTCGCTCTTCTTTGGTTTCATCCTATCGATCCCGCTGTCGATCATTCGGGTTTCACCCCATGCCTGGGTGCGCTGGCCGGTCCAGTTCTACACCTACCTGTTCCGGGGTACTCCCCTGTATATCCAGTTGCTGATTTGCTACACCGGGATCTACAGCATTGCCGCAGTACGGGAGCAGCCGCTCCTCGATAGCTTCTTTCGTGATGCCATGAACTGCACCATCCTGGCCTTCAGCCTGAATACATGCGCCTACACCACGGAGATTTTCGCCGGTGCGATCCGCAACATGCACCACGGCGAAGTCGAGGCCGCAAAAGCCTATGGCTTACGGGGCTGGAAACTCTGTGCATACATCATCATACCGTCAGCCTTGCGCCGATCGTTGCCTTACTACAGCAACGAGGTGATTTTAATGCTGCACTCAACCACCCTGGCCTTCACTGCCACCGTGCCGGATATCCTCAAGATTGCACGGGATGCCAACTCGGCCACCTTCCTGACCTTCCAGTCCTTCGGTATCGCCGCGGCGATCTACCTGGCGATCACTTTTTCTCTCGTCGGCCTGTTCCGCCTCGCTGAACGCCGTTGGCTGGCGTTCCTTGGGCCAAGTCATTAATTCCGGATATTTGCACATGTACAAACTGACCATTGAAAACCTGAAAAAAAGTTACGGTAATCATGAAGTCCTCAAAGGCGTTTCCCTTAACGCCAAGTCCGGTGATGTGATAAGCCTGATCGGCGCCAGTGGCTCGGGCAAGAGCACGTTTCTGCGCTGTATCAATTTCCTGGAAACACCCAACGACGGCGCCATGAGCCTGGACAACCAGCCGATCCGCATGATCCATGACAGGCATGGCATGCGCGTGGCCGACGCCGATGAGCTTCAACGCTTGCGCACCCGACTCGCCATGGTGTTCCAGCACTTCAACCTGTGGAGCCACATGACCGTGCTGGACAACATCACCATGGCCCCGCGTCGGGTATTGGGCATCAGCAGGAAGGATGCCCAGGAGCGAGGCCGGCACTATCTTGACAAGGTGGGCTTGCCAGCACGCGTCGCCGATCAGTACCCGGCGTTTCTCTCCGGAGGCCAGCAACAGCGCGTCGCCATCGCCCGAGCCCTGAACATGGAACCGGAAATCATGCTGTTCGACGAACCGACCTCGGCCCTGGACCCGGAACTGGTGGGCGAGGTGCTCAAGGTTATTCAGGGGCTGGCCGAAGAGGGGCGCACCATGATCATGGTCACCCATGAAATGGGGTTTGCACGGAAAGTGTCGAACCAGGTGCTGTTTCTGCACCAAGGGCGGGTCGAAGAGCAAGGCGCGCCTGAGGATGTATTAGGCAACCCGAAAAGCGAACGCCTGCAACAGTTCCTCCGTGGCAACCTGAAGTAGCCCTCTCATCTGCCCCAGGAGCGTTGTGGCAAGGATTTGCTGAATCGGGTTGGCCTTGCGACGAAATACGATGCCTACCCTGTTCAACCTTCAGGGGGCCAGCAACAGCGTGTGGCTATCGCCCGCTCCCTGGCCATGGATCCGAAAGCCATCCTCTTCGATGAGCCCACGTCTGCGCTTGATCCGGAGCTTGTCGACGAGGTGTCAAGTGTGATGAAGAGCCTCGCCCAGCAAGGGATGACCATGGTCGTCGTCACTCATGAAATGGGCTTTGCACGCGCCGTTTCCGATCGCACCCTGTTTCTGGAGGGGGGTAATATCGTTGCTCAGGGGCCATCTGCCGAGATCCTCGGCAACCCAACCAATGAACGTATGAGAGACTTCCTCAGCCGCGTTACCCACAGCTGAGGCGCGGTAATCTGCAGCACCAGCAAACCCCTTGAGGCTCACGCTTGAAAGGGGTTTGGTTTTTCCGGGCGTCCTGTCAGAAATCCCCACGCAAGGTCAGCATGTAGCTACGCGGCGTGCCGTACGTGGTGCCGCGGGTCCAATACCCCGACGCGTGTCGCGCGCCACGGTCGTGCGGATTTCTCCACCCTTTCGTATACGTTCGATCACCGGGGCCGCAAGCCATTGGCGAATCACCGCCAGTACCATTCCATCCGCGACACGACGCGCAACACAGCGCATCAGGCGGCCGTGGGGAATGGTGTTGAAGTAGTCGGACAGGTCAGCATCCACGACGTCCCTGGCACCCCGCTGGGCAATGCCAAAACTGCTTTAGCAGGAGCTAACCCAGACTGAGAGGCTGCTATCGAGCTTCGAATTGGTGATTTGATCGTTCGTACGCTCGCGGCCAGCACGATGCCAACGTGTCAAACGCACGCTGCTATTGCACAGGTCGCATGGAAATTCCTGGCAATGCTGCTTTTTCCTTTGGTTTTCAAAGTCAGGGTCGGACTTTCCCCGGATTTCATCCTACGCACTTCATCCTGCTAGTTGGCCATTTCGATCGTCACGGGCAGAGCCGGTGACTCATGACCACGTCCTCAGGACGTGGTTTCCCAAGTTCAAATGAAATCCAATCAGCATATTGGCCTGGATGACGCCCCGCTGGAGTGCTGTCGAGCACTACCGCGGCTCCACCAGAACCGCAGGCACAAGGGAAAAGCCAAACGATGAGGAGCCCCCGGTCCTGCGTATTCAGGTAAACGGCTATTGGCGTCGCTATTTCACCTCTTCGATTTCACCGGGGCGCCAGGTCCGGTCGAACCAGGGCTCAAGCGGGCCGTAAAGCCGGAACAGCGTGTACCAGGCCTTTCCAGGTACTGTCTGGATCCAGTTCGCTTCCTTGCCTTCCGGCGCCTGCGGGCCGAAATACAGGTCGATGGAGCCGTCTGCGTTGGCGATCAGGTCATCGCGCTTGTTGTTCTTGCTGGGAAATGTCTGGCCTGTTTGCAGCTCGGACCGGGTTTGCGGGTCGTAGACCACTATGGACCAGAAATTCTTGGCGGGTGCGTTGGCGGGGATGTTCAGCCTGTAGGTTTTGCTGCCGTCCAGATAGGCACCCTTCCTGTCAGTCGCCGCATAGGCATACTGCGAGCCCGCCCCGACCATCTTCAACACCATGGCCGGGGTATTGACCGTGGCCTGGTAGAAGAACAATGTCCGCGCATCCAGATTACGGCCGCCCATGCCTTTGTCTGATAGCCACTGATAATCGCCTCCGATGAATGCATGAGTCCATGCACTACCCGGATAGAGAGGGGCGTCTTCAAAACGCGGCCGGAAGCTGATTGCCCGGGCGGTCGCGTTGCCGATGGCGACCGCCTCGGTGAGGATCTTCTGCATCCGCGCGTCCGGCGCGAAGGGTTTGCCCTTCTCGATGCCGATAGCGGCGAAAAGCCCACGGAGCTCCGGGTCAAGCATCGACACCGGCTCGCGATCGATCACGGTATGCAGCTCTTCGTAGAACTTGAAGTTGTTGGCGTGGATGGTGTTGAAGAATTTCCGCGAGGCGCTGACAAACTCCATCTTCGGAGGATTGCCCTTGCTGGACAGCGGATAGACCTTTACCCCGCTCTCGAACATCCTGGTTGCGGCATCGGGTTTGCCGTCCACCAGGAAGCCGCGCAGGATCAACCAGTTGACATAACTGGTCGACTTGGAAACGAAGTATTTCTCACCTTCGACGACAGCTTCCATGCCGCCCACTGGCGGATCCAGATCCCCCTTGTAGTCCGGTGGCAGGATCAGGTACTTACCTCCCTTGCCGCGGTCAGGGCCGGGGGCGCCCATGTCCGTTACGAAGCGGAAGTACGCGTCGTTGACGGTGCCGGGGCCTGACCCTGGCGGAATCTCGACAACGGTTGCGCCGTCCTTCTCGAGATTCAGGAACACCGACAAATAGACCGTGTCGGTGTTGCCGGTCAGCATCAGCGGAGCCGAATCCAGCAACTTGTCCATGATGAGTGCCTTGTTCGAGGCATCCACCCCCATGCTGAGGTGCCCCAGGCGCAGCCCTTCGATGGAGGTGGCGGGGATACCATTGAGGAAGGTCTCCACGCCGCGCATGAGGTCGAGGTTGTCGTACAGCGCCTCGACCGTCGCCGCGTCCGGCATTCCGTCGAAGAAACGCAATGTGCCCAGTCGGGTTTCGACAGAGTCCGGGGTCATGACCTTGTCGGGAATCCGATAGTTGTAACCCGGTGTCTTGTCCTGTGCTGCGGCAACTGATCCGCAACTCAGCATGGCCAACGCGGCCAGGCACATCCTGTATTTGGGCGTCATTGGAACTTACTCCCTTTCATTCTCTTGGCTATCTGACAGGACACGCTGAGACGACTCAGCGGCTCTACGTTATATGGGGGGCACACAATCGGTTCCAGGTACAGCTCGGTATCCTGGTCGCGCTCACTAGTGGCGGCCACTAGCAAAGCGCGACAGCATTCTGCAGAACATAAAAAGCCATGGCTCAGGTTCCACCCCCAGCAACGAGGGGGCATGACGTTGAGCAAGACGGGAAAGCAGCCAGAGCTCAGGCCTCGGGGCGCCGATGCTGTACTAGGATGAGGCCATGACATACGCGGCCGCGAGGTATCTGGGAGTGCCGAAGGTGAGACAAGGAGATTACCGCCCCCTCCGAATCAGGCTTGCGAACAACGAGTAGCCCAATGGGCCCCAATGCCAACTGCATTGGGGCATCTCACCAAGGCAGTTAATTGACGCGGACGATCTGCGGCGGAGTCCAGCTACCATCCAGGATCGAGGGGGTACCCTCCTTCGGCCAGTACATTCGCATCATTGGCAGGAAATCACCTTGAGGTGCCGGCAGCCAGTTGGCCTCCTTGTCCTTGCCGGGAGACTGGTGTTGGAAGTACAGCGTCAGCGAGCCGTCGGCGTTGTATTGCAGATCGTTGCGCGCGCTGACGGTGAACTTGTTGAGCGGGTTCGGCACGAACCACCAACCTTTGTCGATCTCATACATGGTGATGGACCAGAAGCCGTTCGCCGGGGGCGTCTGCCCCTTGGGGAAAGTCAGGGTGTACTTGTTTGCGCCATTGAGTTTCTGTCCGTCGCTGTCCACCTCGGTATAGGGATACACCGCGTCCCTCTCCACGTTTGCGGGCCAGCCGAAGGCTGCGACTACGGCACGCTTCATATAGTCAGTGCCGTATACACCAAGCCCCTTGGTGTAGGTCCAGCCGTTGACCTTGCGACCCAAGGTCGATTGACCAGCACCAATATCCTTCAGGGCGACCGCCGGCAGGTCGCTCAACTTCGCTTGCAGCGCCGAGTCCAGGTTGCCGAGCTTGAACGGCTTGCAGGGTTCGATGCCAAGCTTGGCCATGCGGACCAGGATAGCGCCGTCCGCAGCGGCGGGAGGCGCCTCTTCACACATCAGTTCGGCGAGTTTGTTGAAATAGGTCTCGGTACTCATGCCGAGAATGACTTCCTGCGGTTTGGCCGTCATGCTGAAGCCCGGATTCGGATCCACTGCTGGAGCCTTGGGTGTATACGGTTTACCCCAGGCCGACAGCGGGGTGAGCTTCAATTGCGCCTGCAAGGCATTGACGGTCGCGTAATCCTTGTCGGTGCCATTGGCGTAGGTGCGCCCCAGAATCAACATCTTGCGTGTGGCGGATTTGATCTGCTTCATACCCTCGGGCACCTTGCCCTCCCAGCCCGGCCCGGTCAGCAGATAGTTGGCCGCAGCGCCGCCCGCGGTGCGCGCCCCAGGCGAGTCGAAGATGGTCATCCACAGGTTGTACATCGGCATCAGGTAATAACGATCGCCCATGTCGGGCTGACTGAATACCTGCGGCTCGCTCAGATCCGCCCAAGCAATCGAGTAGAGCGTGTCGGCATTCGGTGCCGACACGCCGCGGTACTCCGCCGGCGGATAACGCTTGACGTTGAAGAACTGCCCCATGGGGGCATGTTCGTTGTCCACCTTGTCTACGTTGGTCATCTGCACACGGGTGACCTCGGTAGTCATCAACGAATAGCCGTAGACGTAGGCGTCCTTGGCAATCTGCAGGAGTTCGTCCTGATCGGCAGCCGATGCATGGCCGGCCAGCCCCTGGCTGATAGCGGCAGCCAGCATGGCTGTAGATGCAATTCTCATATGCATTCTCCTTGGCTATGAGACGGTTTTGCGCACAGGGACACAGCGCGGCGGTCTGGGTATCGAATCACTTACTCGCGCACAGTCCCCTGCAGGGCTAACGGAACTTCAAAACGTCGGTGGTGAGCTCATCGATAACGGGCTTGAGATCGGCAAATCCAACGGCCTGCCGGTCATTGCTCAACGTTTTCCCAAAGCCCTTGCGCACGACGCGCAGCACGGCCTTGCCAGTGCTGGTGTCGATCAGCTCCCCTTCCAGGTACAGCTCGGTATCCTGGTCGCGCTCGCCGGTGGCTGCCATGGTGCCGGCCACCACCAGAGCGATGGGGATGACCTCATAGGGCTTGAGCCCCTCGGTGTTGGCACTGACGCCGGTAATGGCCCCGCGAAATTCCAGGGTGCGAGGTCCGGTGGAGAAGCCCACCAGCTGGAACCTGCTGGAAAGCGCCTCGCCCAGGCGCGCGTTGGCGTACTTCAACAGTTCGTCGTAGGTCTGCTGCCCAATGCGATCTGTCGTTTGCGGGGTGGGATAAAAGCGCAGCGGCTGAAAGATCAGCTTGTCGTAGTTGGCCACATTGAACGCGGGATCCACCCAGCGCAGGGCCTTCTGGCCGCTGGCGGTTTCGACGGTTTTCAACCCGTCGTAGCTGGGAAGAAACCCTGAATACTGCTCCTGGCTCACCGTTTTGCTGGTGCAGCCATTCAGTAGTACTGCGGCAGCCACGAGGCTGCCTGCCATCAGGGTCCTGGTCTTCATCATGATCGTGCTCTCTCCTTGTTGGACATTAGGTTCTATGAGTCCCTGTACATGCATGCGTTGTGCATCCAACCGCGTCACGGACCACCATTCACAACACTCAGAAGCGCCAGGTAGCGCTGGCACTGAGCGCCTGGATCCAGGCATTGTCGAATTCGCCGGAAACCCGCTGGGGGTCATTAACGGGAAGCGACTTCTCCTGGCTGATCTCCATGTCCCCGAGCCAGACCATTTCATAGCTCAGGTTCATCTCGGTCTGGGCATCCAATGCATAGGTCAGGCCCGTGCCGATGCGCCAGGTTTCGGCCATCGGCACCGTGAGCGTGCGATCCTCGTCATCCACCGGTGAGCTGTCGTAGCCCACGCCGAAACTCCACATCCACCGTGGATCGAACCGGTACTGGGTGCCGACAGAGAGGTGCCAGGTATCGCGATAATTCGCCTCAAGCGTTGCCGAGCGAGGCTGATTGCTGTCCAGATCGACGCCCACCTCACCAAACCTGGACCAGTCTTGCCAATTGGCACTGGCCAGGAGTGCCCACTGCTCATCGAGCTGGTGGTAGAGGCTGAAGGTCAGGGTTTGTGGCACATGCATATCGATGCGGGTGGCGGCATCGAGCAGCCCGCGATCGCGCAGCAAACGCGTCGTCACGGGGCCGACACCCTGAAGGTCCAGGCCATCCTCGAACTCGATGTCGATCTCGCTCGTATAGCTCAGGCCCAATCGCGTCCCGGGAGCAGGGGCATAGATAACCCCCAGATTGCCGCCATAGCCCCAGTCATGATCCTGGTATTTCAACTGGCCGTCCGGGCGCTGGAGCAGTCCCAGCGGATCGTTGTTCACGGCCAACTGGCTATCCAGCGTGGCATAGAAAGCACGCAGACCGACCCCGAATGCCCACTGCTCGTTGAGGCGATAGGCCAGTGCCGGCATGAGCGACATACCGAGCAGTTCGCCGTTCTGCAGGAAGTAGCGGCCGCTCCAGTCATTCTCATAATCGAGATTGAGGCCGAAGTCACCGTAGCTGGCAAACCCGACCGACCAGCCATCGCCGATTTCCCGGGTCACGAACAAGCTTCCGCCAGGGGACCACTCCATCGCGTTGCCGCTGCCGCCCCCTGCGACGTTGGTGTTTTCGTCCAACTCGAAGTCCAGGTTGCCGTGCAGCACCTGGGCGCCAGCGGTGATCTGCGTACCGGGCAACCAAGCCATTCCAGCCACGTTGCTGGCGAGGGTGGCGGGTCCCTGGGCTCTGGCTGCGGCTCCCGCATTGGCCAGCCCCACGTTATCCGTGCCGATCTCATAGAGCATCAGGCCTCCCGCCAGCAATTGGCCGGGCAACACCATGAGGGCGGCTGAAACTGCCATGTAAAGACGTGGAGTCATCCTTTTATCCTTGTTTGCGATACGTGCAGCCATGCGGCTCTCCTGCTTCACCAACTCGATGTCACCTGGTGGCCAGGGCTTGTCGAAGTAAGCCTATAGCGGGTTGAAGAGACGCAAGACAGGTATAAAGCCGGTCAGAAATCCGGCGTTGAACAAACCGGGCTTCCTGTGAGTGAGGCTCCAGTCCGATTCGGCGTGCGCAACTGCCCCTTCTGCGCTACCCGTAGCCCCGTCACTCGTATGAACTCCCATTTTTTGAAATATGGGGACAGTGCGTACCCCACTGCCAGCGTAGTGCAACTGAGCCGTTATCGTAGCAACCGCCTGTTCCTGGGGCTGGTCAAAAGCACGTTCCGTCCTGATTCGAGGGGTGCCGTGCATATGGCAACTAGCCGCCATATTCTTTCGCCGGGGAAAAGACCCCGTCTACCATTCGAGTGCAAACTTTGCCCGAATTGTGAAAGGGTTTGCGTAACACGTGATTCGCGCCGGAGGTTGCCATCCGGTTGCAGACGACAGCGTCAGGTCGCTGGGGACACCAATGGATACTCAGATAGAAAGGAAACCACTCGATCGATTTGCGGTCATCCGGACCGACGACGTCGAAGAGATGAGAGTGGCGGCCACCCCATTTTACGGTGAGCTGTATTTTTCCGTCGCCGATGACTACAGAGACTTTCGCGCCCACGCCAACCATTGCCAGCTCAACGATATGGCAATCTCCTATGTGAGCTTTGGGAGCGCAGTGGATCAGGCCTATTACCCTGACATTTCGGCCAGCTACGCCGTACCGATTGCCATTGCCGGAACCGGCTGGGGCAAAACGCGGGGCAAGAAGGTGAGTCTTGCCGGACGACAAGGCTTGATTGCATCACCGGGTGAGCGGGCCGAGTTGCACTCCGGTCCCGACTTCGAGGAGATCGCAGTCCTACTGGACGCCTCTGTAGTAGAGCGGAAGCTCGCCTGCCTGGTCGGAGCCGAAGTCAACGGGGGGGTCATCTTCGACCCGGCCTTCGACTTCGAAAATCCGGTCGGCCGACAATGGTGGCGGCTGTTGTGCTTTCTCATCGGGGAGGCCGAGGCGTGCGAGGCCGGTATTCCGCTGACCTCGTTGAGTGAGATCGAGCAGGCGCTGATCGTCATGTTCCTCAAGGCCAGCCGCCATAGTCTCAGCCACTTGTTGAATGGCCAGCACCGCGATGTCGCACCCAGAACAGTCCGGCTTGCGGAAGAGTACATCGAGGCTCACTGGGACCAGCCCATCACGGTGGAACGCCTGGCGCAGCTTACCAGTGTCAGCGTGCGCAGCTTGTTTCATTCCTTCAAGAAGAATCGCGGTTACTCTCCTATGGGCTTCGTGAAGCAGGTGCGCCTTCGCCACGCACGCCAGATGCTACTCGGCGGCCAACCGGGGACGACCGTAGCGGCGGTCGCCTATAAGTGCGGATTCGGCAATCTTGGCAATTTCGCAATGGACTATCGCAGAGCGTTCGGTGAACTTCCGTCGAGTACGGTGAAGTCCGCATGGAGCTCGACAACCCCAACTGGGCAAGCTGCGCGCTAAGCCCCACTCTGCGTTCGAGAAGAACTGAAATCTGCGCTTGCGGAAACATCTCCGGCGGCACTCGCGCGCCGGATGCGTGCGTCCATGGTCCCCCTCGGCGTGGGGGGGTTCAAAAAACACCCGCTCTCTATCTTTGAGTCCAGTCAACAGGTGCTGGATTCGACTCCACCCGGCGCGGCGAGCCGCACCTGCTGAGCTCAGACATTGCTCGAACAGCAGGTGAAGAAGATGAAAACGACAATCGTGCTATCGGCCGTCGCCTCACTGGTCGTGATCGCCACCTTCCTCGGCGCCGCTTGGATACCGTCCCGGCAAATTGCCGCGAATGAATGCCAGGCGAACCGAATTGCCTGCTTCCCACCCGCAGTGAGTTTCGCGTCCCTTCACTGAAACCTGCATCGCTCCCCTGCCCCGTATTCCTTCAACAGCAGCAAGAACAAGAGAACACACGAAATGGCTAAGTACCCCGTCGTTGTCTACGGCGCCAGTGGCTACACCGGCATGCTGACCATGGATTGGCTGATCGACCAGAACATCCCCTTCACCGCCGTGGCGCGCAACACCGGGCGGGTGCGCGAAATGATGGCGCAACGCGTGGTACGCCTGGAGTCGGCCACCTACGAGATCATCGAGGCCGAGCACAATGTCGAATCGCTGGTCGAGGCGTTCAAGGGTGCCAAGGTCGTCTGCAACACCGTCGGCCCCTTCTCCAGATTCGGCCTGACCGCAGTGGAAGCCGCACTCAAGGCTGGCTGCCACCACCTCGACACCACGGGCGAGCAAGCCTATGTGCGGCAAGTCCGCGATCAATTCGGCGAGCTCTACCGCCAGGCCGGGCTGCTGGTCTCCCCTTCGCTTGCGTACATGAACACCTTTTCGGAAATCGCCGCCGAACTCGCGCTGGAACAGCCCGGTATCGACGCCCTGGAAACCTCGGCCCTGTGCCGTGGCCCTCGCGGTGTGGGCGCCGGGGTGACCGTGGGTTCCACTGCGTCGATATTCGAGATGTACCGCGCCGAGCCTTGCTACCTCTGGGAGAAGAAACTGGTACCGCACCCGGTCGGCGCTTCGTTCCAGATCCACTCGCCGCACTTCATGCAACCGGTATTCGCTCTGCCCTGGGGCGGCACTTCGCTGCCGATCTACCTGGAGAACGATCCGCGCGTGCGTTCCTGCGTCTCCTGCGTCGGCTTCTACGACAACGATGCGATGAAGATGGTCCATGCGCTCGGCGAAAAGTGGGAGGCCGAGTACAAGCACCTGCCAATCGAAGCCCAGGACCAGGTGCTCAAGGGCATTGTCGAGGCGACCACCCCGAGCATGCCGCCGCGTGAGCGCACCACCCTGACGCGCACCGTCGATACCGCCATCGGCCGTGGCCAGCTCTCTGCCGTGCGCGCCGAGGTGTTCGGCACCACGCCCTACATCGCCACCGGTGCGCTGCAGACCGCAGGCGTTATCAAGCTGCTCGACGGCGAGGTCGCCAGGGTCGGCTTCGCCTCCGGTTCCAAGGCCTTCGGCCACCGCTATCTGCTGGGCTTCTGCGAAGAGCGCGGCCTGGCCCGCGCCACCGTCAGCAAGCTCTGATCTCGCCGACCTGACGGCGGCGAGCCCCGCCGCTGTCTCCTGCCAAGGAATACCCCATGTCCGACGGTCATGTTCGTTGGCTGTTTCTTTCCGCCGCCTGGTTCAACCTGTTGGCCGGGCTGCCCCTACTGGTGGCCATGCGCTCTGTCGCCGGGGTTATGGGGTTGGAGATAACACCCACCTCCACACTGTTCATCCAGATCAGCATGGGAGTCGTGCTCGTGTTCGCCCTGGCCTACTGGATGATCGCCCGCGACCCGCTGCGCTACCGCCCCTACATCCCGCTGGGGATAGTGCTGAAGCTGCTCGTCGTCCTGGTCATCCACGGCCACTGGCTGGCGGGAAACCTCGACTGGCCCCTGGCCGCGCTGGCAATCGGCGACATCGTCTATGCGCTGCTGTTCTGGCGCTACTACCAGCGCACCGCCCTGCCGGCACCGCTACTGCACGGCAGGACCTGAACCCCACACGCACCACACCTGGAGCCCGGCGCCGCCCACCCTACTCTTCGTTGGGGGGGTGATGCCTGGAGGGTACGCCCAGCATGTCCGGGTAATCGCCCAGGCGGGCGACCGATTCCAACCCATCCCGAGGAACGACAAAAATGCTGTACGAAAGCATCGATACCGCCGCCATCAACGACGAAGACCTGCCCTGGGTACCGTTCGCACCCTACAGCAACGAGGTGTTCGTCAAGTACATCAAGTGCGACCCGGTTCGCGGCGAAACCATCACCCTGCTCAAGGCGCCCGCCGGCACTACCCTGCCCCGGCACCACCACTCGGGTACGGTGATCGTCTACACCATCAAGGGCGGCTGGAAGTATCTGGAACACGACTGGGTTTCCCGCGAGGGCGGCGTGGTGTTCGAAACCGCCGGCACCAGCCACACCCCCACCACGCTGCCCGAGTACGGCGACGAGATCATCACCCTGAACATCACCCAGGGCGACCTGCTGTACTTCGACGACAACGACAACCTCTTCGCCATCGAGAACTGGAAATCCGGGGTCGAACGCTACCGCGCCTTCTGCGCGGCCAACGGCATCGAAGCCAGGGATATCACCAGTTTCTCGATCTGACCGTCGTGGCGGCTGCGCCCATCGCGCAGCCCCCACACCATAGCCAAACACAACAAGAACGGACCCGCCCATGCCCCAGAAGCTGCCACTGCCCGGGCACTTCAGCCTGAAGCTGAGCCTGCTGCTAGCCAGCTCCATCAGCTCCATCGCTGGCGCCCAGGACACCTTGCCATTCCCGCCGACGCCTTCGGCCAGCGACGCCAAGCCGACGCTGCAGGATTCCCGGCACCAGAAGCGCGAGCAACAGTCGCATCTGCCGGCCGATGCGCCGAACATCCTGGTGATCATGCTCGACGATGTCGGCTTCGCCCAGGCCGATACCGTCGGCGGCGGTATCCATACGCCGACCCTGAGCCGCATCGCCGACAGCGGCGTGCGCTACAACGCCTTCCATACCTCGGCGATCAGCTCGGCCACCCGCGCCGCGCTGCTCACCGGGCGCAACCATCACCGGGTCGGCAACGGCGTGATCGCCGAACTGGCCACCGACTGGGACGGTTACACCGGTGAGATTCCCAAGAGCTCCGCGACCATGGCCGAGGTGCTCAAGCAGTATGGTTACAACACCGCCGCCTTCGGCAAATGGCACAACACACCGCCACTGCACACCACCGCCGCCGGCCCCTTCGATACCTGGCCGACCGGTTACGGCTTCGAGCATTTCTATGGCTTCCTGGCCGGCGAAACCTCTCAGTACGAACCGCGTCTGTACCGCAATACCACGCCGATCGAGCCGCCCCGTGATCCGCGCTACCACCTCAGCGAGGATCTCGCCGCACAGGCGGTGGACTGGCTGCAGGATCACCAGACCTACGCGCCGGACAAACCCTTCTTCATGTACTGGGCGCCCGGCGCCGTGCATGGCCCGCACCAGGTGAACGCCGAATGGGCGGACAGATACAAGGGCAAGTTCGACGCCGGCTGGGATGTCTATCGCGAGCAGACCTTCGTCCGCCAGAAGGCCCTCGGCTTCATTCCGGCCGACGCCAAGCTCACCCCGCGCCCCGCCGAACTGCCGGCCTGGGACAGCCTGAGCCCCGAGCAGCAGCGCTACCAGGCGCGCCTGATGGAGGTGTTCGCCGGTTTCCTCGAACACACCGACACCCAGGCCGGCAAGATCATCGACGAGCTGGAGCGCTCCGGCCAGCGCGACAACACCCTGATCTTCTACGTGCTGGGCGACAACGGCGCCTCGGCCGAAGGCATGGAAGGCACCATCAACGAACTGCTGGCGCAGAACGGCATCCCGGTGCCCAAGGAACAGCAGTTGAAGGTGCTCGACGGCATGTACGGCGGCCTCCCCGCCCTCGGCGGACCGAAGCTGGAGAACATGTACAACGCCGCCTGGGCCTGGGCCGGTTCCGGTCCCTTCCCCGGCACCAAGCTGGTGGCCGGCTACTTCGGCGGCACCCGCACGCCGCTGGCGGTGTCCTGGCCGAAGGCGATCAAGGCAGACGCGAATGTCCGCGGCCAGTTCCACCATGTCAACGACATCGCCCCGACCGTCTACGACATCCTCGCCATCACCCCGCCCAAGCAGGTCAACGGCATCGCCCAGGACCCGCTGGACGGTGTCAGCATGCGTTACAGCTTCGCCGACGCCGAGGCCAAGTCGCGCAAGCCGGCGCAGTACTTCGAAGTGCTCGGCAGCCGCGGCATCTACAAGGACGGCTGGATGGCCTCGGTATTCGGTCCGCGCAAACCCTGGGTGCAGGGCTTCTCCCAGGTGATGGGCTGGAATCCGGCAAATGACCAGTGGGCGCTCTATGACCTGCGCAAGGACTACTCGCAAGCCACCGACGTGGCTGCCAGCAACCCGCAGAAGCTGGCCGAACTGAAGGCGGAGTTCGACGCCCAGGCCAGGTCCAACAAGGTATACCCCATAGGTGCGGGGCTCTATCCCTTCCTCCATCCGAGCGAAAAGATCGCCCCCAACCAGCGGGAATGGACCTTCAGCGACCGGGTCACGCGCCTTCCGGAGTTCGCCGCCCCCAACCTGCGCAGCCAGGACAACCGGGTGCTGGTGGAAGCCGAGCTGCCGGACAAGGCCAGCGGGGTGCTCTACGCCATGGGCGGCATTGGTGGTGGCGTCAGCCTGTATCTGGACGACGGCTACCTGGTGTACGAGTACAACTCGCTGGCGATCTCCCGCACCGTGCTGCGTTCGGCAGAGCGGCTGCCGGCCGGCAAGGCCAGCATCGAAGTGCTCACCCGCATGGCTGCGCCCAAGCCAGGCGCGGCGGCCAACCTCAGTCTGCTGCTGGATGGCCGCGAAGTGGCCAAGGGCACCACCCTCTTCACCCCGCCCTTCACCTTCACCGCCAGCGAAACCTTCGACGTGGCCACGGACCTCGGATCGCCGGTGACCCTGGATTACTTCGAACGTGCGCCCTTCCCCTTCAACGGCAAGGTGAACCGGGTAAGCGTCGCCTACATGCCCTGACGCCCCATCAACCGTCCCGGCCTGGCCGGGGCGGTTACTGCTCGCCAATACCCCCGGCCATGGGGGGTGGCCTTGGCGCAGCTGCCGCTTAGTCTTTGCATCGGACCGCGGCAGATCGCCAGGCGGTCGGCACAGCGGTGACCAGCGATGCACAATCCCGAAGCCACGCCCCAGGGCCTGCACCTCATGGCCAAGCCGGTCGGGCCGATCTGCAACCTCGATTGCAGCTACTGCTTCTACCTGGAGAAGGAGCAGCAGTTCCCGCCCCGCGAGCGCTTCCGCATGGACGACAAGGTGCTGCGCGACTACGTGCAGCGCTACATCGCGGCGCAATCCGGCCCCGAAGTGGAATTCACCTGGCAGGGCGGCGAGCCGACCCTGCTCGGCCTGGAGTTCTTCCAGCGCGCGGTGGACTACCAGCGCCGCTTCGCCGGCGGCAAGGCCATCCGCAATACCCTGCAAACCAATGGCACCCTGCTCGATGACGATTGGGGCGCCTTCCTCGCCCGCGAGGGGTTCCTGGTCGGTCTCAGCCTGGATGGCCCACGGGAGGTGCATGACCTCCATCGTCCGGACAAGCGCGGCCGCTCCAGCTTCGACCAGGTGATGCGAGGTCTCCATGTGCTGCAAAGGTACGGGGTCGAATTCAACGTGCTGGTTACAGTGGCCCGCGAGGTCGCCCTCTACCCGCTGGAGGTCTATCGCTTCCTCAAGGCTGAGGGAGTGCGGCACATCCAGTTCAACCCGGTGGTGGAACGACAGCCCGCCGAAACCGAGCGTGAACGTGGCCTGCATTTCGCCACGCCGCCGGAGCTGCGCCTGCGCGCCCTGCCCGATTCCGCGCCGGTGACGGCGCAGACGGTCGAACCCGAGCGCTTTGGCGACTTTCTCATCTCCGTATTCGACGAATGGGTGCGCCAGGACGTCGGCCAGGTCCACGTGATGAACTTCGAATGGGCGCTGGCCTCCTGGTGCCAGCTGCCGCCTTCGGTCTGCCTGTTCGCCCCGCGTTGCGGCAAGGCGGCAATCGTCGAGCACGACGGCAGCCTCTACTCCTGCGATCACTACATGTATCCGGAGTACCGCCTCGGCAACATCCAGACCGACGATCCCGCCACTCTCCTCGCCTCCCCCGCGCAGCAGGCCTTCGGCGCGGCCAAGGAAGAGGCGTTGCCGGCTTATTGCCGCGACTGCGACTACCGCTTCGCCTGCCATGGCGAGTGCCCGAAGAATCGTTTCATGACCGCGCCGGACGGTGAACCCGGCCTGAACTACCTGTGCCCGGGGTACAAGAAGTACTTCCGCCACCTGACGCCCTACATGAACGCCATGGCCAAGCTGGTCAGCCACGGCCAACCAGCCTCGCTGATCATGCAGGCGATTTCGGGACCGCTGCTGGTGCCGCTGGGGACGAAAGGCTGAGAATCGCCAGGTTTGCAGTAGCTGTAGGAGTGAGCTTGCTCGCGAACGATCCGAGCGAGACCATTCGCGAGCAAGCTCGCTCCTACACAAAGCCCACGCTACGGCGCTCCCGCTAGAGCGAAGCGAAGCCCATCAAAAAAAACCGGCACGCGCTTGCGTGCCGGGCTTTTTCGCCTCCTTAGCGAACCTTGCGCAGAAGGAAGTGAGAGAGCGCCGGGATCAGCACCAGAGCGCCGACCATGTTCCAGATGAACATGAAGGTCAGCAGGATGCCCATGTCGGCCTGGAACTTGATCGGCGACCAGGCCCAGGTGACCACCCCGGCGGCCAGGGTGATACCCACCAGCGCCACCACCTTGCCGGTGAAGGCCACCGCGTTGCGGTACGCCACGCCCAGAGAAAGGCCGGCGCGCTGCTGGGCCAGTTGGACGCTGAGCAGGTACAGGGCATAGTCGACACCGATGCCCACCCCCAGCGCGATCACCGGCAACGTGGCCACCTTCACCCCCATGCCCAGCCAGACCATCAGGGCTTCGCAGAGGATCGAGGTGAGCATCAGCGGCACCACCGCCACCACCACCGCGCGCCAGCTGCGGAAGGTGATGAAGCAGAGCAGGATCACCGCGCCGTACACATAGAGCAGCATGGTGCGGTTGGCCTCGCGCACGACGATGTTGGTCGCCGCCTCGATCCCGGCGCTGCCGGCGGCGAGCATGAACTGGCGGTCCTCGGTGCTGTGCTCGCGGGCAAAGCCTTCGGCCACCTTCACCACATGGTCGAGGGTTTCGGCCTTGTGGTCGGTCAGGTAGGCCACCACCGGCATCATCGAGCAGTCGTTGTTGAACAGTTCCGGGTTGTTCACCGAAGCTTGCTGGGCGCCGTAGTTGAGGACGTTCTGGTTACGCGCGATGGTCAGCCACTTCGGGTTGCCCTCGTAGGAGCCGGCGGTGATCTGGCGCACGGCGTTCACCAGCGACACCGTGGTCTGCACACCCGGCTGCTGTTGCAGCAGCCAACCGAGGCGGTCAGCCTCCACCAGGCTTTCGTATTTCAGGCACCCCTCCGTGGGGGTCTTCAGCATCACCGCGAAGAGATCACTGGACAGCGAATAGTTGGAGGTGATGTAGGCGTTGTCGCGGTTGTAGCGCGAGTCCGGGCGCAACTCCGGCGCACCGGGGTCGAGGTCGCCGATCTTCAACTGCAGGCTGACCACGAAGCCGAGCACCGCGAGCAGGCCCGCCACCACCAGGGCGGCGGTGGCCCAACGTTGCTCGGTGAAGCGATCGAGCAAGCTCCACAGGGCACCCAGGCCCTTGCCGCGCAGCTCGTCGTTCTCGCCACGCAGGCTGCGCTCGGCGGCCTGGCGGCTGACGCCGAAGTAGGACAGCAGCACCGGCAGCAGCACCAGGTTGGTGAAGATCAGCACCGCCACACCGATGCTGGCGGTGATGGCCAGGTCCTGGATCACCGGAATGTCGATCAGCATCAGCACGGCGAAGCCCACGGCATCGGCCAGCAGCGCCGTGAGGCCGGCAAGGAACAGCCGGCGGAAGGTGTAGCGCGCGGCTACCAACTGGTGGGTGCCACGCCCGACGTCCTGCATGATGCCGTTCATTTTCTGCGCGCCGTGGGAGACGCCGATGGCGAAGACCAGGAAGGGCACGAGGATCGAGAAGGGATCGAGGTTGTAGCCCAATAGCGCCACCAGGCCCAGTTGCCAGGCCACGGCGATCACCGAGCAGAGGACCACCAGAACGGTGCTGCGCACGCAACGGGTGTAGAAGTAGATGATGATGGTGGCGATCAGGGCAGCGGCGCCGAAATACATCATCACCTGCACCAGGCCGTCGAGCAGGTCGCCAATCAGCTTGGCGAAACCGATCACGCGGATCTTGATCGGGCCCTTGCCCTCCTCCCCCGCGGCCCGCGCCTGGTCGCCGCCGAATTCGTACTTGCTGCGCAACTGCTCTTCCAGGGTGCGGGAAAACGCCTGGTAGTCGATGGCCTTGCCGGTGACCGGGTCGGTCTCCAGCAGCGGCACGAAGATCATGCTCGACTTGAAGTTGTTCCCCACCAGGCTGCCGACGATGCCCGAGCGGGCGATGTTCATGCGCAACTGCTCGACGCCTTGCGCCGAACCATCGTAGGAGTCCGGCATCACCGGGCCACCGCGAAAGCCCTCCTCGGTCACTTCGGTCCAGCGCACGGCCGGCGTCCACAGCGACTTCATCCAGGCGCGGTCCACGCCGGGGGTGACGAACAGCTCGTCGTTGACCTCCTTGAGCACCTGCAGATAGCGCGGGTCGAAGATATCGCCGCCGCTATTCTCCACCACCACCCGCACCGAGTTGCCCAGCCCCCGCAGGGACTGGCGGTTATCCAGGTAGTTCTTGATGAAAGGATGACTCTGCGGAAGCATTTTTTCGAAGCTGGCGCTGAGGGTCAGGCGCGTGGCGGCGTAGTAGCCCAGCGTCAGGGTGGCGAGCAGGCACGCCAGCACCACCAGCAGCCGGTTGTTGAAGATCAGGCGCTCCAGCAGATTGCCCGAGCGCGCATCGAAGCCCTTCAGCTCCTGGATCACCGGCATGGTGTCGAGTTCGTAGTTGCCCATGGTTGGCGGCTCTCTGAAAGTCGGGTTGGCTCATTGGAGGGGCAGCAGGCGCACGCCACGGGTCCCCGCCAGCACCAGCGAGTCGCCGCTGGCTAACGCTGCCGAAACCGGGGCGAGGGCATCCTGCGGCTGCACGGCGAAGCTGGCACCGTCGTCGGTGCTGACCAGCACATGGCCGGCCTGGCTGAGCAGGACGACCCGTCCAGCGGGATCGAGGGTGGCGGCGACGATGCTGACCGGCAGGCCGAGCTCGACCTTGTGCCAGTTGGCGCCACGGTCGAGGCTCCGATAGAGGTTGCCGCGCAGGCCGTAGACCAGGGCCATCCCCGGCTTGCCGATGACGCCGAAATAGGAGCCCTCGTAGGGCGTCACCACGGCCTTGAACCGCCCACCAGCTGCGTCCAGCTTCAGCACCAGGCCCTGCTCGCCGACGATGTAGAGGTCATCGCCCACCGCACGCAGCCCATAGAGGTTCAACGCGCCGGGGTTCTCGGTGCGCTCCATCCAGGGCGTCCAGCTGCGGCCGCCGTCATCGGTACGGAAGATCAGGTTGAAGGCGCCGACCACATAGCCGACCCGCTCGTTCTCGAACCAGACATCGAGGAAGGGTTTGTCCGCGCCCTCCTCCGTCATCCGCTGCGCTTCGGCGACCAGCGCGGCGATGGCCTCGTTCTGCGGCTCGGCCGCGGCCATGGCCTGGTAATGCGCGAGCATGCGCGGGCCGACCTGGCGGCCGTCGAACTGCCGGGTCCAGGTGGTGCCGGCGTCGGCGCTGTGCAGGACCACGCCATCGTGGCCGACCGCCCAGCCCTGGCTGGCGCTGGGAAAGTGCACCGCTACCAGGTCGGAGCTGACCGGCACCTCGGCCTGCTGCCAACGCCGCCCGGCGTCATCGGAATAAAGAATGTGCCCGCGCTGGCCAACCACCACCAGACGCTCACCCGCACTCGCCAGCCCGGTCAGCGGGCCCTGGGCGGCCAGGTCGCTGTGCAGCGCGGGGGTGTCCAGCGTATCGGCGAACTCCCCTGCCACCACCTGCCGGGTGAAAGGCAGCGCCACTGCCAGGGCCAGCGCGGCAAGCACCATCCACTTGTAGATATTCATCGACTGCATCTCAAAAAAATGCGCCACCGGGGGCGCGCCCCACGGTGACGAAAACCACGCTCAAAGGTGTCGCATCAGCGGATGCCCGTGCCGGCCAGGGATTCAGGCGACCATTGCGCCTTCGACAAGGGCTGGATGTACTTCAGGCCGCCATGGGGGCCGTAGATGCCGGTGATGTTGTAACTGCCGGAGACCAGGTCGTAGATCATGTGGTTGTCCGAGTTGGGCGCCTGCACGTCGTAGCTGAACGCCAGGTGGGCGAAGGAGCCGCGGTAGAGCTGGCCGTTGGCGTCATACTCGTCGGACGCCAGGGCGATCCAGCTGTCCTCGTCGAGGTAGAAGGTGCGCTTGCTGTAGATGTGGCGCTTGCCGGGTTTCAGCGTCGCCTCGACCACCCACACGCGGTGCAGCTCCCAGCGCACCAGGTCGGGATTGACGTGGTTCGGCGTGGTGATATCGGCCGCCTTCTCGTGGTAGTTCAGCTTGTAGGTGTTGTAGGGGACGTACATCTCCTTCTTGCCCAGCAGCTTGAAGTCGTAGCGATCCAGCGCACCGTTGAACACCCAGGCATCGTCATAGGTGGAGCTACCGGAGGAACCGGGGTTCGGCGTGTCGTAGGCGATATCCGGCGCCAGCTTCACCCGGCGCTGCCCTGGCAGGTATTGCCAGCCGCGACGGGGTTGCTTGAGCGGGTTGACCGCATCCTGCACCAGGATCGCCTCGCCGGCACGACGGGCCGGGCCGGTGTAGCTGATCTTGGTCCTGAAGAAGAGATCGCTGGCCTTCGCCGGTTCGTTGCGGCTCGGGTCGTACAGCGGGTACTCGATGAAGACGTTGCCGGTGGTCGCCAAGGTCGCGTGACCGGAGGAATCGACGTTCCAGGAGTCGTACTTGAGGCTGGTGGCATGCCCCTGGTAGCGCAGCAGGTGGTTCCACATGGCTTCATTGCCGTCGTTGGGAATCGGGAACGGCACGCCTGGCAGGGCATTCTCCAGGGCCAGGCCACCTTCGGCGATGCGGGTGCCGACGGCATTCTTCGCCGTGTTGTCGAGCAGCTTCTGCGGCAGGCCCACGGTGCGGTGGGTCGGGAAGACGTCGACACGGAAGCTGGGGAAGCGCTTGAGCAGTTCCAGGGTCGTCGCAGTCAGCTTGCTCGCTTGCTCGGCAGCGTTCTTGCCATCGATCACCAGCTTCGGCGATTCGCCGGCGAAGGGATCGGGGCGCATGGTACTGCCTTGCTGGTAGCTGGGCGGCGGAGTGCTCAGGCCACCCTGGTACTCGGGGATGCTGCCATCGGCGTTGCCCGCTTTCTCCGCGCCGACCGGCGTCAGGGTGGTGCCGAGCTTCGCGGCGACTTCCGGGGATACCGCCGCGTGGGCGACGCTGGCAAAGGCAACCGCAAGGCTGGCGGCCAGCAGTGTATTGACGAGTTTCATCGGTATTCTCCTGCGATCAGGCAGTGGTTCGATCAGAAGGTCGTTTTGAAGGTCAGGGTGACCATGCCGCGATCCTTGAGCTGCGACGGAACGCCGGCGAATGCCGTGGGCTGCCCCACCGTGCAGTTGTACATGCCGTTGGCGCCGGGGGTGGCGCCCTCACCCTGGATGCCGCCTGCGGGGGCGGTTCCGGCCGCGTCGCAGGTGTCGAAGGGCCCGAAGTTGTCCACGTACTTCAGGTCGAAGCGGTACTGGTTGCGCACATCCATGCCAACCCCGACCGAGTAGCTGCCGGCATCCTCGTTGCCGCCCAGTTGCACGGCGGAATGTCCCTTGAGGCCGACGTTGTAGTTGACCGGCAGGTACATATCGATGCCGGGGAAGACCTGGTACCAGGTCGGGTTGAAGTTGATGCCCAGGACGTAGTTGTCCTTGGTCACCTTGTCGACGCCGCGGTACCAGCTCTCGCCCTTGAACAGCTGCTCGTTCTCGGTCACGTCCAGCCAGCGGCTGTAGGCCAGTTCCACCAGGAGCGACGCGGAGTCCCAGACCGGCGTGTCGCCGAAGGTGGCCAGGCCGTTGACCACCGCGTGCAGCGTGTTGCCCCGGGCCACGGCGTTGTCGCCGTCGAAGCTGGCAATGAACCCGGGCAGCCCGGCCGCCGCACCCGCCGGACTGACAGTGGCGGGCACGCTGGCCAGCGGCATGTTCTCGCGGTAGTTCAGGTCGAAGCCGACGCTGACCCCGGCGATGCTTTTCGACAGGCTGATGCCGTAGATGTCGATGTCGTCGACGTAGAACTGGTTGTAGGTACCGATGTTGCCGGAGACCAGTTGGGCAGGCCCGACGGCAACAGGCTGCAAGGCCAGGTTCGGCAGCACATCGGAGGTATTGCGGTAGTAGACGCCCAGGGTGCCGTCGAGCCACTCCGGGCTCCACTTGGCCATCAGGCCGAAGTCGCCGCGCTTGTCCGGGGTGAAAGCGTGGCCATTGGTCAGGCGCAGGAACTGGTTGGCGCCGATCGGCCCCGGTGCGCCGAAGAACGGGTTGACGCCGCCGATCAGCGAGAGGTCGTCGCCGCCGTGCTGGATGCCGTCGTTGAAGCCTAGGTAGGTACCGGATTCCGGCAGGCGCGACGGGTCCCAATCGAGGAAGTACTGCGCGCCCACGCTGAATTCCGGCGTCACCGTCAGGTTGGCGGACAGCTGGTTGCGCGGGATGAACAGCTCCTTGGCCTCGGTGCCGGGCACCGCCAGCGCCTTGGAGATATCCAGGCCCGACTGGCCGTAACTGTTGCCGTGGGCGAAGGCGAGGATGGCTTCGCCCCAGTACTGGGTATGGCTGCCGAGCTTGGCGCTGAGCAGGGATTGCTCGCCGAATTCCACGCTACCGAAGACGAAGGCGTCGAGAATCTCGGCGGACGGGCCGTTGTAGTAACGGTCGGCATAGCCGCTGATGGTCCGCGAATCCGGACGGCCGTCATTGAGCTGGTTGGTCGCGGCGTTGGCGCTGCCGACCTTGTCATAGGCGTGGTCGTACCAGCTGTTGCTGCTGACCCGGAAGCCCATCCGCTCCTTGTAGACCACGTCCAGTTCGGTGAGCAGGTCGATGCGCTGGGACACCGCGCTGCCGGCGGAGAAGTTGCGGTTGCCGTCGTTGTTGTTGAAGGAATTGGCCAGCTTGGAGTTGGCGCTCTCCACCCGCTGCGCGTAGTTCAGCTTGAGGGTGTTGTCGAAACGCACGGCCCAGTCTTCGCTCCCGGTGTCGAACTGGAACGCGTGCACCGGCGAGAGTCCGAGCCCCGCCGTGATCGCGGTCGCCAGCAGGCCCCGGTGCAGATTCGTGTGACAGATCTTATTGTTGTTGTTCATCTAGCTTGCTCACCTTCTCTGTTGTTTCACCAAACGACATTCACGCGTCCCATACCCGCTCAGCCCGATGTGCGTTGCAGGACGGTTACCGATACCGATCGGCCCAATGCCGAACTGTGTTGCAGCGCGGTACGCGCGCCGGCGACCTGGCGGCCCTCGGCTTGGCCGCGCAGTTGCCAGACCAGCTCGGTGATCTGCGCCAGCCCCGTGGCGCCGGGCGCGTGGCCGCGTCCCAGCAGGCCGCCCGAGGGACAGACCGCGACCTGGCGGCCACGCGTGCTGAAGTTCTGCCGGACGAACTGGTCCAGCTCCTCCTCACGGCAAAAACCCAGGGCGGCGCTGTTGACCATGAAGTCGCCGACGCTCTGGTCATGGAGTTCCACCACCTCGATCTCGTCGGGCCCGATACCGGACTGCTCGTAGGCCTTTTGCGCCACCCGGCGGGTGGCGGCGCGCCCGAGCACGTCGAGCACGCTGGCAGACTCCAGTTCCGAGGTCGTGTCGCTGCTGCGGGCGCAGCTCAGCAGGGCCACGTCGCGACGGGCGCCGTAGCGGGCCGCGAAGCTCCGAGAACAGAGCAGCACCGCCGCAGCTCCGCAGGCCGGCGGGCAGAGGTAGCGAGCGAGCCAGCCGTCGAGGCAGGACGAGCGATTCAGCACGGCATAGGGATTGATCCCGGCCTGGCCTCGGGCATGGCTGAGCACCTGCTCGAAACTGCTTTCGGCAATCCCCATGCGGGTCAGCAGCCAGTTGGTCTGGGCGGCGAACAGCGCCGCCGGATGCTGCCGGCGGTGAAGGGATGCCAAGGGGTCGCTGCGATGGTGCAGGCTGTCCCACTCCACGCTGGGGTATTCATCCATGCCGAAGAATGCGCGGTTGGTCACGCCCACCGGCATGCATTCGTAGCCCAGGACCAGGACACATTCGGCTTCGCCGCAGAGCACCGCGTTGCGCGCCAACTGCAGGGCGCTGCTGCCCGACGCGCAGCCATCGCTGACGTTGAAGATCGGCACGCCGGTCAGGCCAACGTGGGCGAGAACCCGCTCGCCGCTTCCTGCCTTGCCCTGCACGCACGAGGTGAACACCTGGTCGACCAGGTCGTAGTCGATGCGGGCATCTTCGAGCGCCGCGCGAATCGCCCGGCCTGCCAGCGCAGCGGCGCTGTCGCGAGTGCCGAGCGGAACGAACGGCGTCATCCCCACCCCTGCGACCAGCACGCTATCTGCCATGACCCTACCCCTCGATTACCCGCATTCAGCGGAAGGTCGTTCGCCGACCCGATGCATGAGGCACCCCGCCCGCCTTTGGGGAGCAGTGCCTCGACTTGCGAGTCAGACTATGGGTAGTTCCCCCTGTCGCCACCCCCAACGGCAGGGGGTATGGGTGGTGCCTGGGGGGCATGGATTGCGGGGGCTTGTGCAGGAGGTAGGAGAGAACAGCAGCCCGGATGAAATCCAGCAGCGGCGGTTGGATTTCCCCGGATGGCATCCGGGCCACCGAGCGCTGTTGTAGGGTGCGCCGTGCGCACCGGCGGTTTGACGTGGTGCCGAAGCCGAACCCGGAATCGGTGCGCACAGCGCACCCTAGGGTCCAGGCCAGGCGAAAGGGGTGGCCTTGTGCACGGGGAGGATTCGCCCCCTTCCAGGGGGCTATCGCAAGTCCACGTTCTACGAACGTGGATGTTTACTCGCGAATCGTCGCGTCAGGCCCGCATCGCGACTGAAGTCGCTCCCACAGTGGCCAGCTCAACCCACCGATTCGAGAATGCCCAGCATGTAGGCGCGATCGACCACATGCTTGCGGGTGCCGGCCTGGAACTTGCCGAAGAGGTTCTTCAGGTGCCACTTCACGGTTTCCTCGCCGACATTCAGCGCCTGGGCGATCTGCTTGTTCGACAGGTTGCGCGCCAGCAGCTGAAGAACCTCGCGCTCCTTGGGGGTGAGCAGTCGGCTGGGCGACACGGCCATGGGGGCCGCCTCCGGACGCGCCGACTGTGCCGCTGGAGGAAAGTTCTCCGCCGGTGCAGGGGTGCCGTCGCGGCGGATCTGCTCCGCCCAGCGGACCAGGTCGGGGTGGCTGTCCTGGACGATGCGTCGCAAGCCGTATTCATCGGCGAGGCTGATCGCCTCCTTCAGGCTAGGCAGCCCGTCCTGCCGGGATTCCTTGAGGGCCAACGCCTTGAGCAGCTTCAACTGGACCACTTCGCGGCCACGACGCAAGCGCTCGGCGATCTCGTTGGTCATGTTCAGCTCCACCAGCATGGCCGGCCAGTCCCGCGCCGCAAGGTGGACATAGACCCTGGCCAGGCCGACCGAGATGCCCAGCTCCGATCCGAGCAGCCCATGCCCCTGGCGCACAGCTTCGGGTATCCATTTCTCCAATCGTCGCCACAGTGCCTGGCAGGTGTCGCCCCGGCCATGCAATGCGTTCAGGCGGATCTGCTCGCCGAGGGCGACTATGCAGAAGCGCGGGATGCCGCGCTCCTCGCCCAGGGCCGACAAGGCTTCCAGCAGGTCGTGGCCACGATGCGGCTGCCCTTGCAACGCGGCCAGCCGCGCCGCGGTGAGAAAACCCATTGAGATCGCATCCGGCGACGCGAGGCGCTCGATCACATCCAGCCGGTTGGCCAGCACCGTGGTCGCTTCCTGAACCTCACCACGTTCGAGCAACGCCGTGGCCAGGCCGCAGGCCAGGATCACCGCCACCGAACTGCGCCGCCCGATGTCCTTTTCGGCGTGCGCCAGGCTATCGCGAAACGCGGCTTCGGCCTGCAGGATGCGCCCCTCGCACAGATACGACATGCCGAACACCCATTTACCGAATCCACGGATGGCATCGAGCTGTGGCGTCCAGACGTAGTTGGGGGTCCGCTGGTAGACCCGCCGCGCCTTCTCGGGCTGCCCCTGGAGCAGCAGGAGCACGGCGACCTGGTTGGCGAGCATGGCTTGCAGCTTGATCGAGCCGGCCGGCAGCTTGTCCATCCACGGCGCGGCGATTCGCAACGACTCGTCCGGGCGGTCGGCAAAGTAATAGGCCGCGGCGGCGATGGCCGTTGCTTCCCTGCGCATGTCCTCGTCGGCGGCCGGGTCCTGCTGGATACGGTCCACCAGGCGCAGCGCCTCCAGATGCCGCTCGCTCAACGCAAGAACCCACGCGGCGGCCACACACATCCTCGGACGCGACTCCACCTCCTCGGCGGGAAGCTCGTCGAGCCAGTCCTTAACCCGGCCGAACTGGCCACGTATCGTGATCTCGTACAGGCAGCGTTCGATGTTGCGATAGGCCTGCTCTGCCTGGCCGGCCTGCAGGGACTGGCGCGCAGCCTCCTCAAAGAATCCGTGTTCCTCGAGCCAGCTGGCCGCCCGCTCATGCAGCAACTGGCGGTGCTCGGCCGACAGACCGGCAAAGCGTGCCTGGAGAAACTCCCGCGCCAGGGGATGAATACGCACCCAGTCGCTGTCGAGCCCTTCGGCGAAAATCGGCGTCGACGCGCACAAGCCGCGCAACAGCTGATCCGCGCGCTCATCGCCGGTGAGCGCCGCGCACAGCGATGGATGGACCATGTCCAGCAGCGAAATGCAGGTAAGGAACTCCACCTGCTCGGCCGGCAACTGGGCGACCAGGCTATCGACGAAGTAACGCTGGATATCGCCCGAACAGGCCGAAAGCTCGTCAATGGCGGCTATCAGATTGCTGCTCTTCTCAATGGCGGCAACCGCCAGTTGCAGGCCCAACGGCCAACCTTCAGTGATCTCGTGCAGATGCACGCAGCCGTCCGGATCGATGCGCGATCCAAAGCGGCTGGCGAGTATCGCCACGGTCTCCTCGACGCGGAAACGCAGGGCATCGGCCGCGATGCCGACATACAGTCCGCGCGCCAGCAAATCCGCCACCTGCAGCTTCAGACGACTGCGCGAAGCCATGATCACGCGCAGGTTGGCCGGTGCATTGTGCAGGAGATAGGTCAACGAATGACGGGTGGTGGTTTCGGGCAGCGTATCGGCCTCATCGAGGATCAGCACGGTTTCCACTCCGAGGTCGGCGACTTCCGCCAGCCAGTCGGTCAGGCCGTCGAGCCCGTCCCTGGCAGGGGGCATCGTCCGCCCGGCGTTCACCGCAAAAGACTGCCGCCCGCTGCCCAGCGTCATGGCGACGGCCAGGCCATGGACGAAGCGGCTGCCATCGTCATGGGCATCGAGGGTCAGCCAGGCGACCACCGCACCGCGGGAGAGGAACTCGCGGCGCCATTGCGCCAGCAGCAGGGTCTTGCCGAAACCGGCCGGAGCGTGCACCGAAATGGCCAGGCGGTCGGCCAGATCGGGCGAATCGATGCTGAGCCGCTCGCGCATCTGCGTACCCTTCTGATTGCGCGGCGGCGTTGTCTTGAGAACCAGTTCGGGCTCTATCCGATACACGTTGGCGATGCCTCTCTGCGGTCCCGTGCACTGGGTGATCGGGCCGGGCCAGCGATGGCCGACGACTCCAATGCCTGGGCATCTTCTTGTTATGGGGAGAAGGTCATGCTCTGGGCACTTTGCGATCTTGCACCGCCGTTCAGCGTGGCACGCGATGCGCCGGCCCGCCACTTCATCCAGGCTGTCTCCTGGCGGGAAAGGTCTCCGGGCATTGCGACAGCCTGATGTGCGTGGGCCCTTCTCCAGGGGCTAGCCGCACGAGAATAAAGCAGCTCCGCACATCTGTCCCCCCAGCGGCGAGGAGTATGCGAAGCAGAAACGGCCGCCGCCCACCAGGGGACGGGCAGCGGCCGCGCGGAGTCATTCCGGCAGGGCGAATCCGGCGATCAGGCCCGAATCCACCGTGTGGACCGAACCATTCACATAAGCCGCCTGGTCCGAAGCCAGCCAGGTCACCAGGTTGGCCACGTCTTCCGGCTGACCCGCGCGGCTCACGTGGGAGGCCAGCGAGGCGAACAGCGCACGCTCGCTCTCGCTGAGGTTGTCGGTGGTCATCGAGGTCTGGATGAAGCCGGGCGCGATGGCGACGCTGCGGATGTTCCGCTTGCCATACTCCAGCGCGCAGGCCTTGGTCAGACCGATCACACCGTGTTTCGCCGCGGTGTAATGCGACAGGGTGGACATGCCCACCAGACCGTCGACGGAGGCGGTGTTGATGATCACGCCGCCGCCACCGGCGAGCATGGCCGGAATCGCCGCATGTGCGCAGTAGAAGACACCGTTGAGATTGATGTCGATGACCCGGCGCCACTGTGCCGGGGACAACTCGGCGGTCCGCCCGCGCACACCGGAGATGCCGGCATTGCTGAACAGCACGTCAACGCGCCCGAAGGTGTTCATGGCGCTGTCGACCATGGCCTGGCAGGCCGCCTCATCGGCCACGTCGGTAAGCACCACCAGGGCTTCGCCGCCGATCAGCTCCAGGGTTTCCTGAAGGCCTCGTTCATTGACATCCGCCAGCACCACCTTGGCGCCGAGGCGCGCAAACCGGATCGCCGAAGCACGGCCGATGCCGCCGGCCGCGCCGGTCACGATGACAACCTTTCCAGTGAAATCCACGTTGATTCTCCTCACACAGGCCACATTGGCGTTCTTGTTGGCCCTGACGTTAATCCCGCGCCCGGCCCCCGGACTTGTCCTTCCAAGCAGAACGCTTATCCCGAAACGAGCGGATTGCGGGCGCCCGGCAGACGGATTTGTCCCTGGAGGCCTGACTTGTTATCAGCTCGACACGCGCGGGCTCCAAGGCGCGGGGCTTTGTGGATACTCGGTTGCACGCAGGCAGAACCAGCGTCCACGAACAGCCAGGAGGTCACTATGAGTACCGAAATCGTTATCGCCGGAGTGGGCATGGTGCCCTTCCGCAAGCCGGGTCAATCGGAAAGCTACGACGTCATGGGCGAACAGGCCGCACGCGCGGCGCTCAAGGACGCCGGCATCGACTACGCACTGGTCGAGCAGGCCTTCTGCGGCTACGTCTACGGCGACAGTTGCGCGGGGCAGGCGGCGCTCTACCGGGTGGATATCAGCGGCATCCCGATCTTCAACGTGAACAACAACTGCGCCAGCGGCTCGTCGGCCTTCGCCCTGGCTGTCCAGGCAGTCCAGGGGCAGCAGGTGGAGTGCGCGCTGGCGCTGGGCTTCGAGCAGATGGCGCCGGGGGCGATCAACATGCTCTTCCCCGACAAGCCAAGCCCGATCGCGCGGCATGAGCAGGCCATCTTCAGGATGATGGACATGAGCCCCGAGGAGCGCGCCGTGCCGCCGGCGGTCGGCATGTTCGGCGCACAGGTCGATGCCATGCTCGGAATGGGCGTGACCGAGCAGACCCTGGCGGCGGTTTGCGTCAATTCCCGCAGGCACGCCGCCCATAATGAAAACGCCATCTTCCGCACGCC
This sequence comes from Pseudomonas sp. GCM10022186, assembly GCF_042656385.1. Classification (NCBI taxonomy): domain Bacteria; kingdom Pseudomonadati; phylum Pseudomonadota; class Gammaproteobacteria; order Pseudomonadales; family Pseudomonadaceae; genus Pseudomonas; species Pseudomonas sp. GCM10022186. The sequence continues at coordinate 117,220 of NZ_JBHSOU010000064.1, read as the reverse complement.
ACTGACGGTCGAAGAGATACTTTCCACACCGCCCCTCTTCCGTGGGCTGCGCAAGAACTACGCCTGCCCGCCGAGTTGCGGCGCCGCCGCAGTGATCGTCTGCACCCCGGAGTTCGCCCGTGCCCATGGCGTCCGCGCCGACGTACGCCTGGCCGGGCGCGGCTGGAGCAGCGACCGCAGCAGTTTCTTCGAAGGCAGCGTGATGGATGTCATGTTCCAGGCCCTGAGCCGCGATGCGGCGAACAAAGCCTACGAGGATGCCGGCATCGGCCCGGAAGATGTCGACGTCATCGAACTGCACGACTGTTTCGCCAGCAACGAGCTGGCCACCTATGTCGCGCTGGGGCTGTGCCGGCAGGACGAGCTGAACGCTTTTGTCGCAGCCGGGCGCGGCACCTATGGCGGCGACTGGGTGATCAACCCCTCGGGCGGCCTGCTGGCCAAGGGGCATCCGCTGGGTGCGACGGGACTGGCCCAGCTGACCGAGCTGACCTGGCAGCTGCGCGGTGAGGCCGGCCTACGGCAGGTGCCGGGGGCCCGGGTCGCGCTGCAGCACAACGGCGGCCTGGGCAGCGCCGGCTTCGTGCATATCCTGAAAAAGTACTGACCTGCCGGGGCGGGCTGGAGCGCAGAGCCGCCCGGCCCACCCGGCTCAGCGCTCCAGCCCGAGGCCTTGGCGGTACTGTCGCGGCGACTGGTTTGTCCAGCGTTTGAAGGCGCGGGTGAAATTGCTCACTTCGGTGTAGCCGAGGGAGAAGGCCGCTTCGGTTACCGAAACCGAGCTGCGCGACATCATCGCCAGGGCCTGCGTGCGGCGGGTACTATCGAGAATCTCCTGGAAGCTGGTGTCCCGCGCAGCCAGCTTCAACTGCAGGTTGCGGGTGCTGATGTGCAGCTGCTCGGCCACCCGGTCCTTGTTCAGGGCCCGCACGGGCAACTCTTCGCTGATGAGCGACCGTACGCGATTGACGATGTCGCTGCGGTCAATCCGCTGCAGATACTCCATCACCGTTCGATCATGGCCAAGGGCGAGCTCCTCGTTGGCACCGGGCAACCGCTTGTCCACCTGTGCGACGTCCATCACCATGATGATCTCAGGCCGATCGAATTCGATATCGCACTGGAAATAGTCTCGATACCTCTGTGCCTGGCCTTCCGGCTGCGGCCGCGTCAGTTCGAGCCTCCTTAATTGGAAGCGATTGCCGGAGATGGTTCGCAGCAGGTTGGTGACCAGGGCAATGTAGGCATCCTGCGTCTCGAAACAGGTACCTGCCCCTTTTGTGCTGGTACTGATCAGCAGGAACTGGTCGCCGCGTTCTTCACAACGGATATCGGCGTTCTGCGAAACGACCCGGTAGAAGGCACTCAGGCGCTGGGCAAAATCTCGAATCGAGATGCTGGACAGCAATGCGAAGCCCATGGCGTGCAGATTGGCCGGACGCATGGTTTCTCCGACTCGCAAGCCGAAACCGGAATCGCCGCTGGCCTGCACCGCAGCGGCGTAGAGTCGCGAGATAGTCGGGTTGTCGATGCGGACCAGGGGATCGGTGGTGGTGGGCAATGACAAGCCGCAGGTGTGGAAGATGTCCTCGGCGACGATACCCAGGTTTTCCAGGGCTTCGGCAATCGCGATGGCGTAGGCGCCGATGATCGATGAGTTGTGCGTGACCTCTTTCATTCGGCTGCTCTCCGCCAGTGCTCAGTGCGAGTATCAGTCACTGCGCATGGGGCCCGGGAAAGCTGGGGAAGCAGGTCCGGTGACGCAGCGTTGTCGGCGCCACCATAGGTCAGCTGCGGCTGGAGGCAGCCCCCCTTGGCTGGGGGGCTGCGACGGAGCGGCTGGTCAATTCACCGCGCGAGCCTTGCCCGACCAGTACGCCTTGCGCAGCTCGGTCTTCAGCACCTTGCCGGCCGGGCTGCGCGGCAGCTGTTCGATGAAGTCGACGCTCTTGGGCGTCTTGACGCTGCCAAGGCGCTCCTTGACCAGGGCGATCAGGTCATCCTCCGCACAGACCTTGCCGGGCTTGAGCTGGACAATGGCCTTCACCGCCTCGCCCCACTTCTCATCGGGGATGCCGATCACCGAGCAGTCCTGCACGGCCTCGTGGCCGGTCAGCACCTGCTCGATCTCGTTCGGATAGACGTTGAAACCGCCGGTGATGATCATGTCCTTCTTGCGGTCGACGATAGTGATGTAGCCGTCCTCGGACATGACCCCGACATCCCCCGTGTGGTGCCAGCCATGGGTGCGCACCTCGGCGGTGGCCTGCGCGTTCTTGTAGTAGCCCGGCGTCACCAGATCCCCGCGAATGCAGACCTCCCCCGCTTCGCCGCGCGCCACTTCCACCCCTTCGTCATCGAGGATGGCCACGCTGTTGAGCACGCACGGCCGGCCGATGGATTGCAGGCGTGCCTCATTGATCGAGCCATCGGCCTGCAGGTAGTCCCAGGGCGCCTTGGCGGTGATCGCTGCCGGTGCTTCGGACTGGCCGAAGGCCTCGGACATCACCGGGCCGAAAACCTGCACGGCTTCCTTCAGTTTCTCCAGCGAGGTCGGCGCGGCGCCCACCAGGAAGTGCTTCAGGGAGCTGAAATCGCGCTGGCGGATCTCCGGCAGCGCCAGGAGCATGTAAAGCACGGTCGGCGGCAGGAACAGATGGGTCACCCGATAGCGCTCGATCGCATCGACAATGGCCTCGGGCTGGGCCACGGCCATGATGACGTTGGTGCCGCCACGGGCGAAGTGCAGGCAACCGCTGAGCCCCGCCGTATGCGTCATCGGCGCCACCACCAGGTGGCGGGTATCGTCGTGATAGGAAAAATGCGCGTAGAAATTGCTGAAGAAAGTGTGGACGTTGCGATGGGTGATCATCACGCCCTTCGAGCGCCCGGTGGTGCCGCCGGTGGGATAGAGGGCGAAAATGTCGTCCAGGCTGCCGCTACCCGGTTCCGGGGTGTAGCTCGGCGGCGCGCCTTCCGACCAGGTCGCGAGGGAGATGCCCACGCCGCAATCGCCATCGATACACACCAGTTCACGCAGGCCGGGGCAGCCCTCTTTCAATTGCGCGGCCTCCTTGGCATAGCAGCTGTGGAACAGCAGCAGTTCGCCGTCGAAGTCACTGAACAGCTCCGCATTGGCCGCCACCGTATTGCGCGGATTGACCGGCAGCCAGACGCAGCGGGCGCGGAACACGCCCAGCAGCGCGAGGAACGCGACGCTGCAGTTGGGCGCCAGGATGCCCACGTGGCCGCCTTCGTTGAACCCGTTATGGGCGATCGCGCCTGCGATGGCCTGGGTCACGGTTGCCGCCTGGGCATAGGTGAGAGCCCCGGCGTCGTTGCCGACGTCGACGAAGGCCAGGTTGTTCGGATAGAAACGGACCGCGTTATCGAAGTGTTCGATGATGCGCATGGCAACTGTGCTCCCGTGCAAGAGTGCCGCGACGGCCGACTTTCATCGGCGCAGCCGTCTCCCCGGGGCCGCACTTGGCGGTCCCGAGGAAGGATTTATCGGAGGGCTGATCAGTGGTTGCGCTGGTAAGCGCGGCTCAGCCAGTGCATGGCCTTGAGCTTGAGGGTGTTGGTCTCGCCGTCCTCGATCATCGATGCCCGTGCATCACGCAGGAGCTTCTCGATCGGGTACTCGCGGGTCAGGCCGTTGCCACCGAAGAGTTGCAGCGCTTCGCTGGCCACCTGGAAGGCGGTCTCGGTGACATAGGTCTTGCTGGTGATCGACGCGGCCAGGTGCGGGCCCTTGTCGCTGTAGTTGTAGGCAAACACCCGCTGGGTGATGGCGCGCGACAGCTCGACTTTCTGCCACAGGTCGAAGGTGCGCAGCTGCACGCTCTGGTGATTGATGATCGGTGTTCCGCCTTGCTTGCGTTCGTGCACATAGGCCAAGGCATGTTCGTAGGCCGCGCGAGCAACCCCGGTGAAGGTCGCCGCCATTTCCATGTTGCCGAACGTCAGGGCGCTGAGGAAGCTGGTGATGGCCGCATCGCCCTCGGCGATCACGTACTTCTTCGGCACACGCACCTCATTGAAGAACAGCTCCCCCTGGGGCAGTGGGCGCTGGCCCAGCTTCTCCAGCGGCTTGCCCTTGGAGACGCCCGGCAGGTCGAGCGGAATCAGGATGCCGATGTGGTTCAGCCCTCGGCCATTCTCATGCTCCAGGCCCTGGCCATAGTCGCAGGGAATGTAAGCCAGCGCGGTCTGCGCCAGGGGCGCATAGGAAACCCAGGCCGAGGATTGGCCCTGCACGATGACTTCGTCGCCGACTACCCGCGCATACAGATTGCCGCGCGATTGCCGGGTTCCGGGCTGGACTATGCTGGCGTCCATGTCGGCGGCATCGCTGCCGCGATCGGGCTGGGTCGCCAGCCAGCAGCCGGGAAGCGAGCCGAATCGCTCGATGATTTCCGCATCGCCGGTGTTGTGCGCCGCGAATGCGGGGAAGGAAGACGCCAGGGCGGCGATGGCCAGACCGGAGTCACCCCAGCCAAGCTCTTCGAAGATGATCGGCATGATGCGAGCTTTCTGCTGGTTGTCCATGCCGGCGATGGCGGCGAGGTCAAGGAGACCCGACTCATGCACCTGGCGCAGGTAGTCGAACAGCGGCGATCCCGGGGCGACCACTTCTTCGGCGGTCATCTTGTCCAGCCTGGCGCCGAGCGGACGCATCACGTCTCGGGCAAAGCCGTGAGCCGCCTCCTGAATGGCACGTTCTTCCTCGGTCAGATCAGCTTCCAGCCCTTGAAGGCCGAGCACGGGCTCGACGATTTCGTTCAGATCAAACATTTGCCGTTTCCTCTTGTTCTTGTCCCGTAGCGACACGGTGAGGATCCGCACTGGTCGTCATCAGGACGAACAGAAAGGACCGATGCAAGGGCATCGGGTAGCACCCCTAGGCATGCACCTGCGGATTCCCGATTGCATGGGCTGAAGCCTAACTGGCCATGGTTCGGCAGGCTTGTCGTATCGGGCAGATAGGTTGTCCCGGCGAGCGCTATTGCAGCGTCAATGTCCGTCGAACCCGGAGTTTCCTCAGGCTCCCTGCAAGGGGCCTCGCGGAGCAGGCTGGGAAATGCGGGGGCGGGATTGGAGTTTGCCCGGATTTCATCGGGGCTATCAGTCGCACGCGGCTGGGCTGGACAGCCCATGCAGCCGGAACTGGCCTGCGCGCGGGCACGAAACCCCGCTATCCAGCATATGCAGCGCGCTCGAATACCTCGTCCGCCCACTGGTTCAGGCTTTTTCCAGCAGTCTGAGCGGCGATAGTGGCGGCAGCATGTACTTCTGGACGGATACGCAACATTACCTTGCCGGACGCCGGCTTCTCCGGGCTGACCCCACGCTCGGCACAGTCGGCCAGGTAGTCATCAACTGCCAACTGAAACTCCGCACGCAGCCCCGCCACCGACTCGGCATGAAAGCTGATGATGTCCCTCACACCCAACAGACGGCCGACGAAAATATCATCACGCCCATTGAACTCGATACGCGCCGTATAACCTTTGTAACTCATGCTGTTCATGATTCAACTCCTGCTCGCAGCAAGAACTCGCGAGCCTCCTCTACCTGATATTTCTTTGCCTCTTTTCCGGGATGTGGGCGATGGCAACGCCACTGCACATCTCCCAGCACGAGCTTGACCCGGGAAACACCGGTGTTCACCCCTGAGAACAAACGCCTGCAAGCTACATCGCATCCTGCATGGACGTGCGATCCTAAACCTCTGCTCTCTCTGATGTACGGAAACTGAAAAGTAGATATGAGGGCTGACCAGAAACGCCTGCATGCTATAATTTCTGCGGATTTCGGAGGTTTTCGATGGGTACCGTAGCAAGCCGAATCAGGAAGTTGGCGAGGGATAATAAGATCTCTGCCGAGCGTGATCGTATGGGCCTGATGGCCATGACCATCACCAGCCTCGCTGGCGACTCCGTAAAGCTCGATGGCATCGAACGCCTTCTAGTCTCTCTCAAAAAGAGCGGAGTGCTTAGCACGTCCGAGATCCTCCAGCTCCAGAGCAGCTATCTCGTCGAGAAAGCCAAAGCGAAGTCGAAGTCGAAGTCGAACGCCAAACATGCTATTTCAAGCAGATCAGGGCGCAGCGCCACTGCATGATTTTCGACCCCTTCGGCGATTTCGACACTGCTGGTTATTTACGAAACCGACTCCAGCTAAAAGACCTCGATCAGGTAAAACGCCTTGAGCACATGGCTTTCGAGGCGAACCTGGAGGAAGCACTGGCCTACCTCGCCGGCATAGCCGAAATCGACTATGAGGCTATCCTTCGCGTTCACAGCACGCTGTTTGGCGACTTTTACCCGTGGGCCGGCCAAGATCGAGCGGCGCTCGTTCCGCACCTAGCTGTATTCAAGGGTAGTGAGGGAGATCCTCACCGGACAGCCTTTGAGCACCCTGCCGCTATTGAGAGGGCCGTCAATTACGCCCTCCAACTAGCGGCCGACCGAAATCAATTTAGAGCGAAGCCTGGTGGCGTGCTGGGTAATTTGGCCTTCGCTCACCCATTCCTAGACGGCAACGGTCGCACTCTGCTCCTGGTGTATATGGAGATTTGCTACCGCTCGGGCTTCGCCATTGAATGGGCAAAAACTCGAAAGCTGGACTATCTGAAGGCCTTGAGCCTGGAGATCGAGCATCCAGCCAAGGGGCACTTGGATAGCTACCTAGCTCCATTCGTTACCGAGATATCTGATAGGGATGAGTGGCCAGAGCTGATCGGCGGAATTAATGGCCTGGACGGGCTGGATCTTGAGGTTTCCTACGAGAGCTTGGACGATCCTGTTGTACAACAGATCTATCAGGCCAGGGAGCAGGAAAAGCCTGATAGTTAATGCGCTTCGCCACCCAATCCAGATGTAGGTGGAGTTCCGGGTTATCAGCACTTCCTGCAAATCATCCAGCCCCCCACCAACGACGAAGGCCGCAGCGCACTGAAATGTGCAGTCGGCAGTTGCGATCCAGAGCTGCTTGATCATAAGCGCCTGCCTGAGTCACCTTGCGTGACTCAGGCAGGCGCCCATTGATGCGGCAGCAGTTGGCCGATCTCACTCGCTCGCTGCATTGGCAGCCGCGATTGAGAATAGGCAATTACTACCGCATAACTGGCAACCGCCTGCTGGCTTGACTCACCAACCGAGGGACAGGGAATGCTCATTGTCTTCAGCGGCCTTCCAGGTACCGGAAAGACGACTATCGCGAGAGACCTTGCGACTCGATTAACTGCGGTGTATCTGCGGATCGACACGATTGAGCAAGCGATTCGAAATTCAGAAGCTCTGGCGCGAGGCGTGGGGCGGAGCGGGTATATAGTGGCCAATGAGCTCGCTCTGAGCAATCTCCGTCTTGGCAACACGGTCATAGTCGACTGCGTGAACCCGGTAATCGAAAGCCGCAAGGCATGGAGCGAAATCGCAAAGCGTGCTGATGCTCCATTGGTGAATATTCAGGTCGTTTGCTCTGACAAGCATGAACACCAGCGCCGGGTAGAGACGAGGGTGATTGATATTCCTGGGCTGACACCACCAACCTGGCAGTCTGTATTGGGCCATGAATATGCGGCGTGGGATGAGGCTCCGTTTACAGTCGACACGGCCCTGATGTCGCCGGCGGCGGCTGTGGCATTGATCACAGAGCGATTTCTTTCCAATGAGTAGCGTCCGCTGACGCCCAACACCGCAAGGGGTGATCAGCAGACGCTTACGATCGCTGGACATGCCAGCAAAGACATGGCGCACAATTACCAGAAAGACCACTCGGAAGTTGTTTGGACCGAAGTGGGGATCTACCCGGATATTGCGGAAATTGCAGGCTCAGTTTTGCGTGCGCACGCCTCAGAAACGAAAAAGGCCGGTTCATTTCTGAACCGGCCTTTCTCTGAATATGGTCGGGACGGAGTGATTCGAACACTCGACCCCTTGCACCCCATACAGGTAAGAACCGATCCGACTGCATCCTAACGTTTCCAAACAGACAGCGTAAACCCCTTGATTTTACTGGCATTAAGCCGATTTCCTGTCCAAAATAGGCTAATTCGATTCGATCAAAGCCAATCTCAATTGGCAACGAATTGGCAACCAGAGAATCTCAATTGGCAACCAACTGGCAACGGGAAAGCTGACCATATGGCCAAGATCACTGACCGTCAGATAACGGCCAAACCGGGAACTAGTGATAAATGGCTGAGCGAGGTCGCCATCTGGGGGCATGGCAGCTTGGTCGCCCGCATCACCCCCAGCGGAGAACGCCTCTTCTATTTCCGCTATACGAACAGCAGCGGCGAACGTATCACCTATCCCATCGGGACATACAGCCGCGACGGCCTGGAAGGCACCATGACCCTCGCTGAGGCAGGACAGCGAGCCAAAGAGCTTGCTGGCTTGCACAAAGCAGGGATTCGGGATATCCGGGAACATTTTGAAGCTGAGGAAGCGGCACGCGTGGCCGCCCGGAGTGCCGAGCTAGCTCGTCTCGCTGCAGAAAAGTCCGCCGCAGAGGCAGAACAAGCTCGGCAGGCAGCAAGGAAAAGCGTCTCCGAGCTATTCGAGCACTGGGCCAAGGTCGACCTGATTAATCGCAAGGACGGTGGCGCCGAAGTGCGTCGAATGTTTGAAAAGGATGTACTGCCGCTCCTAGGCAAAATGGCTGTAGCGGACGTAAAGAAAGGTCACATCACGGAAGTAACCGATGCCCTCCTCGCCCGCGGAGTCAACCGGATGGCCAAGCTTATCTTCAGCCTGATGCGGCAGATGTTCCGCTTTGCCGTCGATCGAGATCTGATCGAACACGATCCGACTGCCAGCATCCGTAAAGCAAAAATAGGCGGCAAGGATGCCGAGCGCGACCGCGTCCTCAGCGAAGAAGAGATTCGTATGCTGTCAGCCAAACTCACTGAGGCCAGGCTGCTGCCCACAACAGAAGCAGCGATCTGGGTCGCACTTTCTACCTGCTGCCGCATCGGAGAATTGCTTGGTGCTCGGTGGGAGCATGTCGACCTTAAGCAAGGCACGTGGCTTATTCCTGCGGAAAACAGCAAGAACGGGAAACCTCACACGGTGGCCCTCTCACAATTTGCCGCCCAACAGTTCGAGCGCATCAAACAGATCAATGGGGGATCCACATGGTGTTATCCAAATACGGACGACACGGGCCCCGTCTCCTCCAAGACCGTTACCAAACAGCTCGGCGATCGCCAGCGAGAGCCTGGTAAAGGAATAATGAGCAACAGAAGCTCCAAAGCTCAGGCCCTGCTGCTCCCAGGCGGCAAATGGACGCCACACGATCTTCGCCGCACAGGCGCTACACTGATGACGGCGCTTGGTGTATTACCCGAGGTCGCAGAGCGATGCCTTAACCACACGGAAGAAAATAAGGTTAAACGAATTTACCAACGGCACAGCTATGCAAACGAAATGGCTGAAGCATGGAGTAAACTTGGGGACTACCTGCAGCCACTAACGACTCGCGGCACTGCAAGTCGTTGATCACCAGCACCAAAAATTAAATTATTTTAATGCCATTAATCCGCCAGTCAACTCAATCAGGACCTGCGGAAAACTATAGACCGCTCACCATGACCAAAAACTTGCTCTTCCTCTCTCCTTCTGAGGCCGCAGACCGCAGCACCACCGATATAGTATCTCAGATAAAAACCTATCTACGCGAAATAGCAAAAGAACTCTGGAGTGAAGAATCATACTCCTCACTAAACCTCGCACTTAAAGAACTTAGCAGCAATAAATCAATAACCTGGACCAACATCTCATCTTGCTGGAAAAGCGCAACAATCGAAAAAGACCCAACAGAAGCCCGAGACTCAAAAACTGCAAAAATACACTTTGCATACGCCTCACTCTACTATCACAATGCCCTCGCCAAAAAGATTGCCGGAGACGAGCAAAAAGTAGCAAGCCTCGCCGTTTACGCCGCGTATCACATTGGCGCCCTAGACACCCACACAAAAACCGTTAAAACACGAAAACGAAACAAAGCGAGAGCCAAATCCGGAGGACTTGGAAAATCTGAAATCCTAAAAAAAATTCGCACGTATTTAGTGAAACTTTTAGAAACCCCTCCAGCCGGCGGATGGAAAGACATCCCAAGCACCGCACACATCCTTGCCCCAATGCTAGAAGAATTCATTATCTCCAATAATTTTGGAAAGGTAGTTTACGACTCCGCAAAGTTCATAATCAGCGAAATCGAAGAAGACGGAAAGCCGCAGGAGACTTTCCGCAAAAATAAAAAGAAACTATAGCAACTCAATACGACTCTCTTTATCTACCTCAAAGAATCTGATCCTATCATCCAAAAACAACTCCTCCAACGCACGATCAAGCCTAGCTTTTTGGCGCAACTTATTTGGACCAAATTTTCTGATATAGTTCTTTGGAATCCAATCAATCCTCTTATGACGAAATCGATGAAGCCATTTATCCAACTCAATTGCATCCTGCACCTCTTCTGGCAACGGTTTTGGAGGCACAAAAATTAAATAAAATTCATCTGAGCACCAATGGCATAAATCAATGGCAAAATCCAGGACCTTCAACGAAACATATTCCCCCTCCCCTTCAAAAACATGAATTAGAGCAGCCACCCTGGCGATATTTTCGGCCAACTTAGAGGCATAATCCCGCATCTCACAGAAGCGTCCACCCTCGGAAATTTCCTCTTCAATGGTATTAAATACCCTGAGCCACCGCTCGCATGCTTCTGGCGAGAATCTAATAACACTTCGCTCATACTCACGCTCGGGGAGCGCATCTAGATTTAGAAGTAGCAACTGCCTTAACCGCTCATTAAAGCTCTCTCGGTGAACCCATGAAATGGTCCCATTTGCAATAAACCGCTTGCCCTGCGTTGTATTTGGGCGACAAACCAAAAACCTAGCCCACAACCCCGAACCTCTCGAAATACACCCAGATCGATCAAGATATTTTCTAAAAACAGCATCCTGAACCATTATCGCTGTTGTTAGTCTTGCCCCCTCAAGCGAAAAACTCTCGACAGACTTTCGAGAAACATCGATAGCCTCACCACCCCATATGGAATTCATCTTATAGATGTCCCGCATGGCAGGGCCATTCAGAATACCTCCTCCCTCCCCCGAGATCAGCCCCGCCGCTGAAAAGTCTTTATGAAGGTTATAAAAAAGCGATTCAGGCGTGACATCCTCATAAATCAATTTCATCTGCCGCGGCTTTTTCGGCTTATGTTTTTCATGATCCAGCAGGCACTCACGAACCTCATCCAACTCCGAATCATCTAGTGCTTGTTTCTCTATACGCTTGAGCAATCTCCGCTCAGTCGCCGACCACAACTTCATATCAACAAACCACTTAGCACAGGCCTCCTGGTACTCAGCATCTCGCGCCGACTGAAACTCTCGAATAGCATTTAAGAATGCGTTCTCTACTGTCGACTTGCGCTCACCTGAATCGGCAATGGACAACAACATCAGAGAAACTGGAACGACCTGGCCATTTGGTTTTTGCACATCAAAAACGCCTTGAGTCGCTACACTGATGGCGGTCAGGGCTCCAAAAAGAATCAGTGGTTTTGGCGCCTGGATATTGTTCTCCACCTCATCGACAGCCTGCCGCAAAAGCGACCCTGGAATCCGCTGAGGATACGGAGCATTTGTCCTTGGCAGATAACCAAATGGGTACTTTCCACTCATTGATCAGCCCTCTGTCGATCAGTGCGCGAAGCGTTCGCAGCCACTCGTTCTGCGAGCCACTGATATATTTCCGACTCTAGCCAACCGACAGCGCCTCCTTTCCCGCCAGCACCAGACAGTCGTATGGGTCTGGGGAAAGAAGCGTCATAGCGCGGTGAATTCGGGTTAATTCGGTCATATACCGTGGACCGCCCCACTCCTAGACACTTGAGCAGCGACCTTAAACGCATGACCCTGTCACCATCCGCGCAGGCAGATACAGAGCTTTCAGTACACTCAGCACCAATCTTTTTCATAGCATGACCTCCATCGCAATTGACGGTTTCAATGCTATGCAACCGACTCCCCCTTGGCAGGAGCTGTGCTTGTGTAGCCCTAAGTGCCACCCAAGCACATCTATTGACTTTCAATTAAAGGCGTGAAACCAAACACAGCCACATCTGCTCACAGTAGATACCGGCGGATAGCTGCTACTTCTGCTACTCGTAGCAGAAGTAGCAGTCAGCACCGATGTACAACTGCCTTCTGACGCTTACAGCCCCTTACGGGAGCATCCCCATCCGTACGCCTCGAGCCCCCTCGGGCTTCAACCGAAGCTGTTGATCATCCTTGACCAGGTAGCGCATCGCCTCGTGAACATGGGGGCGGATCTTTCGGTCGTTCCGCAGGATGACCCCGATGCCGAGCTTGTCCCCATACTGTTCCTTAGCGTGATTGCAGCTGTTGAAGTGGCCCTGCCCCCGAGTGATGCGCTCCCACAGCTCACCGAGCTGCTGCGCCTTATAGACATCCTTGTGCACTCCAGCACCGTTGAAGAAGAAGGCGGCGTGGATGTGGTAGCCCCTGTCGTCGCCCTGCTCGACGCTGCAGATGTACCCGGTTAGGTGGTCGAAGATCGGATTACGCTCACGCTCATCAATTAGCCTGTCCAGATCGTCGAATACGTGCTCGACACGCAGCCTGACCTGAGCATCCGAGTAGTAGTAAAGATTGACCCTGACCACGACGGTACGCGAGTAACGATCGAGCACAGCGTCAGCGTAATCAGTGACCCTCCCCCCCTGCTGCCGAGCCTGATAACGGCGATCAGTCTTCTTGCGCCGATACCATGGCTTTCGAGTCAACTGCCGGATCCGAGCGACCAGTACGTTCATACTGCGGTGATGGTCCAGGTAGGCCGTACCCCCTTCATTCAGACAAACAGGACCGGCAGAGTTTCGCTCCAGTCCGATTTCCTGGCAGCCATCCCTGAACGCTTGCAGGTGTTCGCTGTAGCGGTATTCGTAGCGGTCATCGAACAGGTCGACCATCTGCTGGATGTGCTCGAAGTACCGAGAAAGTCTGGTCGGTTCGATCCGGTCAAATCCTGAGCGTGTTTGCCCGATCCTAAATGCGGGTGTGTCGTGACGCTCGATGGATTGGACGAGTCGTTCGATCTGGATGGCGATATCGGATTGGGAAAGGTGGCTGTAGGTGTTGCGCTTGGTCATGGTGATGTACCTGGTTGGTTGTTCGCATACCAGATACGGGTTGTGTACTTTTTAACTGATGACCTAATCCCAAGCCTTCGTCATGGCTGCCGTGTAGGTAGTAGTGAGCATCCTGCTGAGTGGTTATTGATTGATAGATGAATACTGTCTATTGGCTATATAAATAAAACCAACATATGCCTAGATGAACTCTCCCATCCAGACAGGGCAATGGGGAGCAACATTGCCACGCCTGTCGAGAGAATTGCCGAACAATCTTCTGAGAGAGTTGTCTGAGCGCACCTACTGTTTCCAGCTGGTATAAGCACCAACTGCGGAGCATCATCGTGCGAATGTTCAGCTGGTTGAAGGAGAGCTGAAGAGTCCGCCCTCGCTAAGACAAGTTGGCCATAAGTTTCGCCGCGATGGCCACTCTGCCCTGTGCATTGCGACGCCTACAGCAATACTTTTCGTACAGTGAGCATGAAAAAGCGCAAAGAGCACATCGTTCCGCTCTGGAGCCAGGCAATGGAGATGCTACAGCCCCCCATCTTGGCGCACGGGTCAGGCCAATGTTGTCAACCTCATTACGGCAGATGCTCAATGCCCTGAGGTAGAGTGGCAAGTACACTCGTGGAGCGAGCACATCCAGAAAACGGCTATCCCAAGGGGGACTGTCGACCCGCTGCAGTCGGTTGGCCGCCTGCAGCTTGAACAGCAGCTTTCAAGACGGATCCGACGCTTGAGTATCCGCTCCACCGCAACGGCCAATGACCGTAGCCGACTTTTGTCGGTCGGAGCGAGCCAGTGTGGGCACCGACATGCTAGTTCACCTCCCGCCAGGACGCCGCATGGGAATGGGTAAAGAAGAGGCTCGCGCCACATCCATCCGTAGCCGCAGTCAGGTCGACGAGCAGGCCTGCTACCTCCCGATGCTGGCTCCCGTCTTCGTCTACTGGAAAGTTCCGCATGACCTGGGTCGCCGAGGACAACGCCTGAAGGACTACTTTGCGCGAGAGTGCATCGCCTAGCGTCTGGTGATGGAACCTGCACAGAATCAGCAGATTTGAAGCACCTATGTGCCCGTTGTTTTGAAGATGATCCACGTGATGCGCCTCTATCAGCCCCTTTCTATGCAGCGGCAAATAGACGTAGCTGCGCGGCGGCGCTACCTCCAAGACATTACGCTCGCCCAGGCAGGCCTGGCAGTGCCACGCGTAGTGTTTTTCCTTGAGGAGGCCGACCTGTTCATCTTCCTCAATGCTGTGGCGTTTCTGATCAGTCTGACCTGGCCGTGAACGCTTCCGACGGCGCTGCTTCTGAGGATCGAGATAGGTAGGGTTGGTTATTAGCTTAAGCGGACCAGGGGCAGGAGCTACTGGCCTCTTTTCCTCATCAGCAATCCCATGCCCTTGGTGTGCGGCTTCGGGGTCTTCGCTGCCCGCTTTAACGCCATCCATCTGCGTTGACACTGCTGCGTCGCCTTCTTCCTCCCAGATTTCGCTCAGATCGTCGTAGGTCGTACGCCTTGCTTGGCTATGGACCGCTTTCATCAATCCGTACTCATACAGTGAACTACTTCCAGCCACAAAGATCTCGTCTGCCAGGGCAGCATAGAAAGCGAGTCTACGGTCCGCACTAGCGTCGATGCATATCTTTCGGGTGAGTTGATCAAAGCCACTCTGCACGGGAATCTCATACTCGCGTTCGAACACGGAAAATATCGCGGTGAGATTCGCCGCTATTCGTACGCCCTTGATCTCTCTCAGAAATTGTCGCCATCCAAAACGCAATACGTTGTTCGGCACATCATGGACAGGCAGACGTTTGGTGAGAGTCTTCAGTATCTCGCTCGAGCAGACGAGCTCTAGCTCCCGGTCGAGAGACTCGTCAGAGGATGTCCCGGATCCAGTAACCAGACTTACCGGCTGGCCCGCGAGGTCCCGCAATGACTTCACGCCGACAGCCCTCAGTATGTCGAGGATACTGCCGTCTACCCGGGGGTCCTCGACGATCGCCAGTTGCATTCGCGGCTGATCGTTGAGTACGTCGTTCTGCACTTCCGGAAAATCCGGGAGGAAGACCTGCTTCGCCTTCTGCGCGCGCTTGATGCTGAGAAGCGTAAATTCGCGTTGCCTGTCGTGAACAGGTACACAGGGTTTTTCTGGAGACGATTGAGCCCATTTGACGGGGCCATGCCTGCGGTCATACCAGTGACGAACGATCTGCTGCCTGTGCTCGCGCTGTATGCGAACAGGCTGGGTAGCAAGCCAATCAAAGAATGCTTCTGACAAGTGCTCTCGCAACGCGCCTCTGACAACGCCCGCCTGTTCGAGCAAAGCAGCATGATCGGGCACGTCAGGCGCCGATTTCATAGGGGTCTTCCACCGCCCCCACCAGTCAGTCGTGCTTGGAAAACACAGCTGGCCAGGCGCGTACAGTCGTGCGTCGAGCTCGATCATCTCTATTTCGGAGAGTTCGGAAAGATCGCGCCCAGCCGCCCTGTAAGCCCTCAGCCGGCTAAACAGTGCCGACCGATCGGGAGCCTCACGAAAAGCGCGCAGGATCGCCGACGCACTGGGCTCAGCCATTGCACCGAGACGCCGGTAAAGAGCGCTTCGTTGACCGGCGACGATATCCTCATCAAGGAGCGAGCAACTTGAGGTATGCGCGCTCTGTATGTGCAGATCCTCAATCTCCTTCAGTTCGCCTGCCAAGGAGAGAGACTGATGTGATTCCGCTATCTGCGCTACGGGGAAGTCATTGCGCCATAGAAACTCAAGAACCTCTTCCGTTCTGTGGACGATCGCCTGCAGCTCAACGGCATTGCCCTGCGCCTGGGCTTCATCGGCCATCTCTTGTCGCCTAGCATGCCAGGCAGAAAGCTCTTCATCCGTTGGCTTTGTTCGTAGCCGTAGGATGGCGTTCGAGGCAGTCCGCAGTCCCGGAAACGCCACAACGGCATCAGACGGTAGAGGGTGAACCTCAGCGATCACTTGCCGAAGAAATGCGGACTTTGGCGCGCAGTAGCGATCAAGGCCATGAAACGATCCGTCTTGCGCCGGCCAGATAGGATATTTGGCAATTGCTGCGAGGGCTTGCGTCGAAAGCTCGCCGTAGTTCTTCCGGAGCCATTCGAAAAATCGCCGTCGTCCCTCGGCTATCACGTTCGAGAAATTGCGGTTTGAGACATGCTCATCAATGTTGAAGGCGGCGACCTTACCTGCCCCTTCCTTCATGATCGTGCTTTTGACTAGCGAGCTATGCAGAAGCGCAGGCGGTACTACGCCAGCGACTGGGGGGGCGGCCTTCAAACTTCGTCTTACCTCGTCCCACCTTACTGCCTGTCCGTCTTCAGTGGGAAGAACCGATTTTTTGCGCAGATTACGCATAAACTCGGCGGGCAACGTGGATGAAAGCCTTGCGATCTCCAATGCACGAACGGCAATCATGCAATGCTCGAGCCACTGCTTGAAATCGGCCGGTTTTGGATCTGGGGCCCGGATGAAAACCGCTTCGGCTGCGTCCTGCTCCGAGAATCGTTCTATTCCGGTGTGACCAGCAGCCTCCAGACGCAAAAGAGTTTCCACAAACTGCGTAGGCGTCTGAGCATGCAGTGCCTGACCGTGCAGCGCGGCGACCGCCACAAGGTCCTTGTTCAGCGCACTCTCGTTATGCGTTGGCGCCGCCACCAACACTGGCATTTCTGGCGCTGAGCATGAAAAGGTCTTCGAGGCACCGCGCCGACGCTCTCTCACAGCAACCGCGAATGCACCCGCTTCAACGAGCTCACGCGCTAGCTCGTCTTCTGCCGTCTGATTTTTGCGTTGCGAACTAAAGGCGAGACGCAGGGCAAGAGGTCCATGCAGCGGGACCAATCGACTGAACATCAGGTCGACGAAAGCCTGGCGGCCAGTTTGGGTAATGAGTGCATTTCGACCGTCATCGCTCAGGCTATGCCTCGCACGCCCCGAGATGAACGGCCCGGATACATCGAACCCCCAGCCGTTGCTCACATGCTCTCTCGGGTATGCGATGGGATACCGCAATCCACCAATCCCCGGCTGGGGCACGAGCTTACCGTCGACATTCCAGCTAATTTCGCCAAGGATTCTCTTGCCGCTTCGGAACAGGCGGGGGACCTTGGCGTGGTCATCCGCTGCGAGAACAATTTCGAAGGGGACGCAGAGTCGTCTCGCGACAACGCGCCCCCTACTGCCATTGTCCGATTGCTTGCATTCTCGAAGGTAGAAACGCGGTATACGAGGGACCGGCGAACTGGAAAACACGAAAGTGATCCGTCTCGATCCATGTGCCAGCATGAGCTCATAACGCCATGAACGGCTGGGCTCAGATGCACAAATAAACCGGTCCGCAGACCGCATGACCGAGTCCTCAAAAAGACTGGTAAGCACAGCCTGGTCAATGGGCTCTAACGGATTTCGCTCAGGTACATTGAGTGCTCGCGTGCGATAAGGAATGGTGATCCGTACGCCTGTGGTTGGTGCGGTCGGATCCGAGAGTGGGGGCCACACACCAGGATAGAAATCATCTGGTCGACTTTCACTCCCCCGCGCGGTGAGATCGATTCGTTGCCCGTTTGATTGGACAAGAATCCGGTCTCCAATGAGGAATGCGGAGCGCAGTCCGTGGTTCTTGGATCCGATGCCGTCTTGCTTGGCGGCTACCTCCGAACCCGCTCCGAGAACATATCTCAGCCGTTCCCAACCAGCCTTGTCGATCGGCGAGCCATTGCCAGAACACGTCAACGCCCCCACGCCGAAAACGATTTCGGTGCGGGTTGCGCCAGCGTCCAACTCGTTCTGCACAAGCTCGATTACGAGATCATACAGCGACAGTTCGCTGAGAAACTGGCTGACAACAGCAGGAACATCGATATTCACCTCGGGAGCACCTTCCCGGGTGTAGCTTGCTGGTTGCTCGGTCAATTTTTCCCCGCATTATTTTTCTAGTTCGTCAGTAGAAGCGAACTAACGACGAAGAGTACACGCGCAAGCTAGGTATGGCACAAATTGCAGCGCTATGCCTGATGACCTTGCCGGCCGTCCAATCGCCCATGTTGTCGGCGGACTGCGCACTGAATCCGCACGTGAGCCACTCAAGCAAAGATGAAATGCCCTGCATTTAAACTTCAGTGGCACCTTACAGGGCGGCCCGCCATTTGGATGTCCGTTCGCGAGGACCGGCGCATGCCTGCACTCGACCGCCGTCTGCCTTTCGCCAGCGGCAAACGCCCCAAGAGTTATCTTGAGGGCGTTTGTGGCATTGCCCCTTAGTCACTACACATCAGTCCTGAGCAGATTCGATTCGAATAAATCTCGATCACACATTACAGCAATGACATCACCACCAAGGAGGTTCACCCCATGTCATTGCAGTGTCCTCGCTGTCACTCCCCAAAGGTCGCTTCCTTCCATCACGCCATGAAGGTGGCTGCTGCTGTCGGCACTTTCGGCGGGGCTGCAAGAGGCATCAGTTCAGCCCTGGCCGGCAGCCAGGCTGGTGCAGCCATTGGCGTCATTGCTGGCCCGATCGGCATCACCCTCGCTTCAATTTCCGGTGCCATTCTCGGCGGGCTAGTCGGTGGCGTTGGCGGCTGCGCGCTTGGCGCTCAGCTCGGCGATAAGCTCGACCGCCACGTACTCGCCAATAACCTCTGTCTGCTCTGCGGGCATCGATTCAACCTGCCGGCCTGATCGGCCACTCTCCCCTATTCTGTCCATTACGCCCAGACGGTGCTGCACACTGCGCAGCGCTTTATGCCGGCCTGCACCCAAAGGAATCACAACAATGGCTCACCTTATCGAAACGATGGCCTACGCTGGCGCAACGCCCTGGCACGGTCTCGGCAATCAACTCACCCAGAAGCAACCTATAGAGATCTGGCAACGTGAAGCCGGCATGGACTGGCAGATCCAGGAAAGCCCCGTGCACTTCAAGTCAGATGCCGTCGGCCACCTGGGCGCTATCCACTCCTTCCCCGAACAGAAGGTGCTCTACCGTTCGGACACCAAGGCACCGCTATCGGTGGTTTCCCAGCGCTATCACACCGTGCAGCCTCGTGAAGTGTTGGAGTTCTACCGGGACCTCACCGAAGTCTCCGGCTACGAGCTGGAAACCGCCGGCGTGCTCAAAGGTGGGCGCAAGTTCTGGGCGCTGGCACGGACAGGGCAAGGTGCAGCCCTGAAGGGCAATGACCAGGTCAATTGCTACTTGCTGCTGGCCACCTCCTGCGACGGCACCCTGGCCACCACGGCAACGCCGACCACCGTGCGCGTAGTGTGCAACAACACCCTGACCATCGCCCTGGACGGCACCAGTCGAGCGATCAAGGTGCCGCACAACACCCGCTTCGATCCCAATACAGTGAAGAAGCAGCTCGGCATCGCGGTGTCTGGCTGGGACGATTTCATGTACCGCATGCGGGCGTTGGCCGAGCGCAAGGTGCAGTGGCATGAGGCGCTGGGCTTCTTCATGAACGTGCTTTGCGAAACCACGCCCACCGCCGCCTTGCCGGAAGTGCTGCCCAACGAGCGCGCCCTGCGCAAAGTGCAGAGTCTGTACGAGGGACGCGGGCGCGGCAGCAGGCTGGAGTCGGCCAACGGCACCGCCTGGGGTCTGCTCAACGCGGTCACTGAGTACGTCGACCACGAACGCCGTGCGCGCAGCAATGAGTACCGCATGGACTCGGCCTGGTTCGGCCAGGGGGCGCAGATCAAGCAACGCGCGCTGGACACCGCCCTGCAGTTGGTCGCCTGACCCCTTACCTCTTCCACCCCATGACGCCCGGTCAGCCTCGCGCTGATCGGGCGTTTTTATGCCCGCAAGGTGAACGCGATGAAAGCGACTCCATTGAGCAGCAAGGGCAAGGCACGCCCGGCGCTGCGCCTTATCAGCACCAAGGAACTGCCCCGCGAAGACTGGCTCGCTGTACGCAAGCAGGGCATCGGCAGCTCGGATGCGGCCGCCGCGGTAGGTCTGAATCCCTACAAGTCGCAGCTGGAGCTGTGGCTGGAGAAGACCGGCCGCGACGCGGCACTGCCGAAAGCCGATCCTCAGGATGAGGAAAGTCCGATGTATTGGGGCAACGTGCTGGAGCCCATCGTGGCCTGGCATTACAGCAAACGCAGCAAGAACAAGGTACGACGCATCAACGCGGTGCTGCAGCATCCGGATCCGCAGCTGCCCTGGATGCTCGCCAACATCGACCGCGAGGTGATCGGTGCCGAGGATGTGCAGATCCTCGAATGCAAGACAGCCGGCATAAACGGGGCACGCCTCTGGAAGGAAGGCGTGCCCGAGTATGTGCAGCTGCAGGTGATGCACCAGCTCGCCGTGACCGGCAAGCAGGCGGCGGACGTGGCGGTGCTGCTCGGCGGTCAATCGCTGGAGATCCATCGCATCGAGCGGGACGAGCAGATGATCGCCCGCCTGATCGAACTGGAGCGCAAGTTCTGGACCTACGTGGAAACCGACACCCCACCACCCGCCGACGGTAGCGCGTCGGCTGAGGCTGCTTTGCGCTGCCTCTACCCCGAGGACAACGGCCAGACCGTGGACTTCAGCGGCCATGCCGGATTGGCGGCGGCCTACCTGGAGCTCAAAGCCGTTCGGCAATCGATTGGCGAGAAGGAAACGCGCGAGGCCCAGCTCAAGCAGATGCTGCAGCAAGCCATGGGTGAGGCCACCCGAGCGGACTTCAGCAACGGCTATATCAGCTGGAAGAAAGCCAAGGACAGTACCGTGCTCGATGTGGATCGGATGCTCAAGGACAAACCCTACCTGCAGACCCGCTACACCAAACTCAAGGAAGGCACTCGCCGCTTCCTGATCAACTGATTCATTTCCCTTATCCCCTCTTGGCCACCCGGGCGCACGCCCAGTGGCCTTTTTTCGCTTTCAGGAGAGCACCATGCTGAAAGGTCTGGCGATTACCCCGCCCATACTCGGACGAATTTCCATCGGCAAGGTCATGGAAAAGAACGGCAGACGCCTGCCGGAGAAGGATGACCAGTTCACCATCACCTCCCAGGTGCAAGGCAAGGACGGCTGGCTGCTGCATCCCCTCAACGAGGAACTGCGTCAGAGCAAGGAGGACAAGTTGCGCAGCATTCCGATTCGCCTGCTGTTTAACGAACCGGAATTGAATTTTCGCGCCGATTACACACTCTTCGATAGGCAATCCGGCCGCCCGCTCTGTATGGGCAACGGCGAGACCTGCAAGCGTGTCACCCAGGACGGCATGCAGTCCCTGCCCTGCCCTTCGCCGGATGCCTGTCCGCTGGCCAAGGGCGGTGCCTGCAAGCCGTATGGCCGACTGAACGTGGTCATTGGCGATGAGGATCCGCTGGGCAGCTTCGTGTTCCGCACCACCGGCTTCAACAGCATCCGCACGTTGGCGGCACGCCTGCAGTACTTCCAGGCCATCTCCGGCAATCGCCTGGCCTGCCTGCCGCTGGAGCTGCGCCTGCGGGGCAAGTCGACTCGGCAGAGTCACGGCACACCGATCTTCTACGTCGACATCACTGTGCGTAGCGGGATGAACATGACCGAGGCACTGCAGGCGGCCAATCTACTCGATACACAGCGGCAAGATGCAGGCTTCGACCAGACAGCTCTAGACGATGCCGCCCGGCACGGCTTCGGCAATGGGGCTTTCGAGGACAACGAGGAAGACAGTGGCGCCATCGTCGAGGAGTTTTTCCCGCTTCCTGATCCGAGACAACCGGAAGTGGATTCCTCCACACCAAGCAGACCCACCTTGGCGGACAAGTTGGAATCACTGGCTACCGAAAACCCCTGACCTGGAGTCTCCCTATGACGCTACTTCGCTTCATCGTCTGCGTGTTCGTCTTCATTGGGACGATAGCCGCCGCGGGGGCGTTCATCTTGGCCTGCGCTCTGCTGCTGCGCTTTCCGCTCGTCCTGCTCGCGGTACTGCTGGCGTGCGGGCTCTTCGTCGGCGTGCTGCGAACGGCCGGGATCGGGAACTCGGCCAGCGCACCGCACGACGACGGTTGGTAATGCGAATGCCAACCCAGCCTGCCCCCGGTTCCATCACCGCTCCCACAACCCGCCGTCATGGCGGGTTTTTCTTTCATGCGAGGAAATACCCATGGGCCAACACTGTTTGATCTGCGACTCCAGTGCCGTACTGCCCAAGGACGCTGCCTTGGGCATCACCTTATTAATTGGAATACTGGATGGCGTGCTGCATGGCATCCGCCAGCCTGGCATGCCCACCCCTGCGACCGACTCACGGCCAGGATCCGCGCTGGGTGAGCTGTTGGAGGCCACATTCTGCGGCGCTGCCGGTGCACTGGCGGGCAATCAGGTTGGCCTGCAGGCAAGTCAGGACGTGGCGAAGTTCTGGTTTGGCAGCCACAACTGCCTTTGTCTGCGCTGTGGCGCCACTTTTGATGAACAATCAGAGGGGAGGTCGTCAGGTGATACCGGCTAATCAGCTGCGCTGCAGGCGCTCCGCTAGGCTCTCGACCAGCCCCATGACCAATTGCCGGTCCGCTTGGTCTAGGGTCGACAACAGGTATTGGATGCGGCGGGCCTGATCCTCAGGGCGATGGCTGGCCTCGGTCAGCAAATCGGCCGTCTCGCACCCAAAAATTGAGGCCAACTCCATGAGGCGCTCGACATTGGGCATCACCACGCCGCGCTCGATGCGCGACACCGCTTCGTTGCCGACCCCCAAGCGCTCGGCAACTTCCTCCTGAGTCAATCGACTCCGAATGCGCTGACGAGCAATGGCCCGACCAACCAGTCCCGCCAGATGCTTCGTATCGGTTTTCTGCATGGCCCCTCCAAGTCAACTTGAATGGTCGAGTGCCATCCTCTTGACATGAAGGGCTTCAAAGGTTGTCATCCAACCCACAGGGTTGAATTTCGTCCGCACGCGATGACTTATCGAAGTTTCGTGCATCTCCACAGCCCCGCACCCTGCATGTCGAGACCGATAAAAAATGAAACGGATTCAATACGAAGACCTATCCACTTCCACCCTGACCCAGCTGATCAATCGCAAGGAATCCTTCGAGGTCGTTGGCCCTGGCGGCCGCCTGTTGAGCACGGTGAAGACGGTGGAGAACAAGATCGAAGCGAACGGCATGACTTGCCGGGTCTACACCGTGGGGCGCATCGGCGCGGTGGCTGGGAGTTTCTTTGGCGGCATAACCGGGGCGGTGGGAATCCTCTCTGCCGCTAGCATCGCCATCCACAACATCATGACGTTCAACCCGGACTACGAGATCGAGAAAAACCCGATCGATAACCGGATCGTCGTCAAGTTCAAGAAATAATTCATCCCCAATAGGTATACCAACTTGAAAATGCTCAAACTGGCTCTTCTGACCACGCTAACTGCTGCAGCTCTTCCGGCTATGGCCGCTGAGTACGTGCTCGGTGTCGACTACCAACCCTGCCAAGAAGAACTCAGGCAGGGCAGGATGATCAATTACCACGAATGCACTATCCCCAGCGCCAAATCCACCTACAGCGACGTCTACATCGACAACAATGGTGTGCAACGGGTCGCCGAAGTGAGTGGGATCTATCTGGTTCATTGCAGTGAAACGCAGAAATGTGCGATTACACGCTCCCCCACACACCCGGATGGCGAATACCGTGGCGATGCTCCGGCCGGCAATTACGCCCTGACTTACAACTTCTACATCGGTACTGACGCCGCCGGCAGGCCTGTTGCCTACGCGAAAGGGCGTGGTCCGAAGTTTGGTGAAGAGCCGTTCGGTTCAGAGTGGGACCTGGAACACAACCCAGTCGCCCCTTGGACGCCTGAAACTGACGCGAAACCCGCCCCGGCCACCACTTTTAAGTTTGAATATAAAGGATAAGATCGGTATCGCTTACTTCAGCCTGATACGGAATATCAAGCCTCATCAGAATGGATGAGAGAGTGATATAAAACAATCTTAATAAGCGGTATAGACCAGAGCGGGGTAGCCTCACGGCTGCCCCGCTCTGGTGGGTCAAGTCATTTTTCTTTAATTAGACATCTCTTCTTAATCGTCTTGAATCAGACACGTGGCCCGTAGGGATCTGTCAGGCGCTGCAGCAGGTCTTTGTGACGTGCCTCCAGGTCAGTAAGCGTAAAGCTCCCCATCGCCAACAACCGCTGCGAGTTTGGAAGGCTTTCCACCCGATCCTCAAAGTAGCGAAGCACTCACCGCCTATGCCATACGGGCCGCAGAAAAGCTTGGCAAGCAAGGATCGCTATGTCGATAAGTCCGAGTTAACACGCGCACCGGGATGTTAAACCCCAGCGAAACAAAATACGCCAACGACATCCTTTGCTAGCTGCCCTAGACGAACCTCCATCCTGCAAATAGACGGCGTTTCATGGACAAGAAAACGTGTCGCTGAAAATCCTTTTCGAGCACACGTTGAACTCATATGTCGTCAGCAGCGACACATTGTGTTCACGTGGGGGTCAGCGCCTCAAGCCTGCTGGAGGTGCTTTTCCAATGCGTTCGGTCATCGTCTTGACTACCAACGAACCAGGTTTCGCTGCCTGGAGTTCGGGTCCGAAATCTTCCATGCGTACATCAAAGACTGAGATAGCCAGCTGCTCTGAGCCGTGGGAATGGGAAATCAGCCGTCGGTGCTCCTTGTCATACGGTGCTTGAGCAGTCGACCCTCCAAATTCACCGATGTTCGCAATGAGGACGTGTTGGTACATGTGGTAACGCAAAGCCGCGACCATTCCGTCGAACGTTTTCACGTCTTTGTTCATCGCGGCGACAACGTACATATGACTCTCATCTCTGAGGTCAGCAGCAAGCGCGAGGTCCGTAGCATCAAAGCAGATTGAGCCAGTCAGCCTATAGGGCATCGTGGACGTATCTACAGTATCTGACAACTCAATCACCACTTGGTACGGACGCCAAGAGCTAATACCAAGACTTTTCTCCTCAGGCGTGAGGTGATATTTGCCTTGATCGACCTCCACCCATGACCTTCTGCCAGAGCGTCTTTGAGGAACCAGCCAACGGGCTGTATTGATGGAGTTGTTAGTGCCTGGCTCCTTCGCCCCGAGAAGCCCGTAGAAGAGCATTGCGCCAGTTGCATCAGAGAACGCTCTCATGAGGTCTTGATCATCAACATGTATGGTCAACTCGGGAAACACTACTAGGTCAAAATGCGGCTTTTGTGAGAGCCCTAAGACATAGTCTCTTGCAGACAAATGTTTGATTGCTAAATGCAAAAGCGCTGCCGTGTGATTACGGTGCTTTTCCCTATACCCCGGAGCTTCGAATCCTTCTAGCCCGGAGGAGAAATGATCGTGCAGAGGCATTAGGCCTTGCACCATCGCAACACGAAGCCCTCGCTCCGATTTCAATGGCCATTCGATGGGGTACCGATAAATCGGGAGATTACTGCTGCTGCCATATATCTGTGCCTGGGCTTCAAGTCGCGCCCTGACCACTCTCTTAAAGTCACGGCGTGTCCTAATTTCCGCCACTGTGGACCTATCGTGTTCTATGACACCTGGCCATCGGAGGAGCAAGAGGAGTAAAGATGAAAACCACGGTGTAATGGCAGCGTTAGTACCACGGAGCGCCTCGGCCGTATGCAACATGCCCGTACGGCGTTTGTGCCAAGTGCTCCGCAATCCCCGGTACCAGCCTGCATCTTCCCGGGCGAGCCAGTGACGTGCCGTGAAATCGGCTTCGCCTGTCGCCGCAGACCGAAGCAGCCGTCCAAACGCGTACATCCAGGCATCATTCTCTGTGCACCATGACGGCGTTTCATAAGTACTATCGCGAGCTTTGGATGTCGGAACTGCACGCACCTCTATTTCTGTAAATCGAGGGTCGTTGAGCTTTTCCCAGTTTTCGCTTCTCACTTGGACGTTCAACGGTGTCAGCAACTCCGGATCGAACTCTCTTACGCTCCTTGCCTGACCTAGCGCCAGAGCCAGCTTAAGTAGTGCATTCTCTTGGCTGAATGGCCCCGTAGGATGCGTGATGACGGTCATCAGAGGCAGCCATTTCCGCGCAGGAAGAGGGGTGAATCCATCGACCCACTTCGCAGCAGAGTATTTAGTCAGATACTTCGGTGCCCATGAAACCAAGCGCGGTATGTCAGCACGTTTGGATGCGATGATGACAGCGAAGAGATCGGCCGATGTTTCAGCAATGACCTTCCAAGCGCGCGAAACAACGGATTTGTCTTTTCCTACACAGAATCGCTGGAACCAGCTTATATAGTGGGGAACATCTCGTAGCAGCTGATATCCCACCAGCGAGATAACAAGCTCCTCTTCTGTAGATATGTCCTGCCCGGATGAGGGTGAGCTGACAAAATCCTGCAATACGCGATGGAAGCGTAGTTCAGCCCCTGGAAGGCTGATGGCGGTTGGCTTCCGCAGCGCAGCCAGCAGCAAGCTGCCCTGTTGTTGCACATACCAGGGGACATCGGAAAGCTCCAACACCTGAGCTGCCAGCTCGGCAAGGGCTTCCCTATAGGCATCAACGTCCGCCACGCTGAAGCTCATGTCCTGCTCTGCCGACCACCCCGTCTCAGTCGCACCTGCTTTGAAGAGATCGGCGAACACGTAGTAGGCAACGCGCCTTTCGTAATCTGTTGTAGTAAGCGAAGTTTGGACTTTGCTCAGCAATGCCTGCGAGACAGGCCCCAGCAGCTCGGTGCTGGGGTACAGATCAAGGGCATATCGGAGAACCTGAACCAGTGATGGATTCACTGCCCAAGCGGAGACAAGGCGTCGTGCGGCCGCCTGAAAGTCGTGCATCAGGCCATCTTTTGCCGCCTCATCCTCATTGTTTTCCGTCAGGTCAGTCATACTTCGGCGCATGCGCAGGGAGCGCACGAGTCGATATGCCGAGAATCGCGTCAACGTGTCATCACGCACCTCCAGCTTGGTCTTTGCCACAGAGGCCAGCCGAAGGAAATCGTGTTGCTGAGGCGAGGCACTCTCTTCAATCAGTCCCAGCTCCGCTAGCGACAGTAGCCCATTGAGACCAGCCTCGGCTTGGCGCAATGAGTCTAGGTCGAACGGCCCACTTAACTGCTGCTGGAGTGCCTTCATCCGAGCTGCCGTACGAGAATCGCCACCGACCTCTCTCAGTTGCTCGATCTGTGTCTTCGCGATGTTGAGTTGTAGCCAATTCGCGGGTTTCCCTTCAGGCGTTGTGTGCTTCTTCAACAGGCCCTGAATCCACTCACTGACTTCGTTATTGAGCTCCGCCTCGCTTAGAGCTTTGCCGTCATTATCAATCGAGATAACCAAGCGCAGGTCATCGACATATCGACAGTAATCATGGACATGAAAGCTTCTTCGTCGAACACGTTTTCCTATGAAGTTGCCGACAGCTCGATCAAATTCCAGCAAGTATGCATTTGCGAAGAATCCACTGGAAACTAGCCCCTGAGGCAACCCTGCTGGAAGCACGCCGCCTCGAAACAGACCAGCAAGACTCTCATCCTGAATGCGCCAATGAAAAGTTAGGGCGCTTCGCGCAGCCTTCCAAAACGACTCGCTTGATGGCTTTCGCTCCTCGTCTTTGGCGGAGAATTCCTCATACGCTTCTCGCATGTTCTTAACGAGCAGTTCGATGTCAACATTGTCGAAAAACGCACTTATATCGAGACTGACAATGAATACGCTTGCCGCACCATTAGCTTCAGCTGCTGCGGCAACTGCTATAGGCCGCTCCACAAAACGCTGATAGTCCTGGAAGTATCTGCTGTAGGTGTTGGAATTCCCCCAAGAAAAACTTGCTACAGCATGGTCGCTCGACCATGTGCAAAAGAGACGATTACCGTAGCTGAAAACTCCACTAGCGGAAGCCTCTAAGGCCGGCAGGGACGTGTCACCTTGCGCTGACTCAATGCAGTCTGCAAGGCACAACATTACGGCTGTGGCAACCGTTTGCTCGCGAATGCCAATGTGGGCAAGCGGGCGTAAGACTGGCGAGTCCTCCCCTCCCCCCATCCGAGGGGCCCAGCCACCTTCGCTTGTGGGCTTGAAGGTCCAGAGCCCATTTTTAGGCGCGGGAACCAGCCATGCTGGCATTGTCTCATAGGTTCCGCTGGCAATAGCTTTTGACCAATCGGCTAAATTGCTCGCCAGGCAAACTGCAGATGCATCTAGCTCTAGAGTATCCGCATACCAATTATGTTGCCGTATGAATGTATGTGTTTTCTTCCAAGCTTGGGCAAGGACAACTTCGTCTTGAAGGACGGCTCTCCGCGGAAAGAGCCTGTCATACCGCGCATCCACTACGCTCATTTAAACCCTACAATAGCACTCAAAAGAATAAACAGCTGATGCATGACAAGATCAATGAAGCTGAAAATATTTAGCCGCACACTAAGGAAAACTCCAAACAACTAAAACATGCCACTTTTAGTAGCTCTGATCACAAGCCCCAGAAAGTAACTGGGGCCGATTCAGGCTATCGAGCAATTCATGATATCCCTTTGGGCAACCCTGCCTTTGATCCATTCCTGAACCTCACTCTCAAGCCAACCGACGCTGCGCCCCACCAACGGGATAGGTCTCGGAAATCCACCCTCACCGATGAGCTTGTAGATTGTTGATCGAGCAAGGCCGGTGGTCTCGATGACTACGTTCAGACGAATGACTCTCATGAAATATCTACCATACCGAAACGAACCACCAAGCCATCAAGTTCAGCAGAAATTGCCCAACTGCCTTTAACAGCTTTCACGTCAAGGAACCAATCAGTTATAAGCAAGCTTTCCAATTTTTCCGCTTTGCCGAGATATTCAACTCCGCCATAAGCCAGTGCATGCCAAAATTTCCGAAATGAAGATCCTTTAGCCTCATTATCTGACGAGTTGAGATAGATTTCCTTCAGCCTTGAGAGGAGCGACAGATTCAGTTTTGGGGTAAATCTGACGACCGATGCTTAATGCTCGATGGGAACGGGCAATGTACCAAGCGTTCATTCTCACATCCCAACTGCGGACAGTACAAAACTGCTCCCAGTCGAGCTCAATGATGCGTTCAAGCGAAAATTCGTCATTGATAAGAACGACCAAAATGAATTCAAAGAGTCTTCGATCCTTGTCGCCTGGATCAGGATATACCGTCCCTGTCTTCCTGGCTCTTTGTAAAGTCTTGATCGAGTATCGGTTTCCATCTCTGGAGATGGCATCAATATTTTTTGTTCCTCTCGGAGCTGGTGCTAAAACCGGGAGATCCGGTCGCTCTTTGAAAAGGGAAATGGCGAGCTTTTCACCGATCTCTCCAACGTTAAAGCTCAATCCCCGTTGCCTAGCTTCCCTGTCAACTGCACTGCGAAGCTCTAGAAGATCGATATCGCGTAAAGACTTAAGGTCCACATGGTTTTTTTTGCAGCTGTGATCGCTTTCTTTCATAAATACTTCGCAGCTTCATGTTTTTTTGGCATCAGTTTTAGTCTACTTACAAGCTCATTAAGCAGTACCTGATTGACCACTTCACACTCCCAAATCACAAAGACATGCCAGCCTGCAGCTTCTAACTCTGCGCGGACCTCCGAATCGCGCGCCTTATTACGCGCCAGCTTTTCAGCCCACCACTCCGTACGGGTTTTGGGGATGCGGAAGTCTTTGCATCCATCATGGCAGTGCCAGAAGCAGCCGTGAACGAAAACAACAGTACGCTGACCGGGAAACACCAGGTCCGGACTCCCCGGCAACCGCTTGTCGTGCAAACGATAGCGTAGCCCGGCCGCCCAGATCGCGCGGCGCACCGTCATCTCAGGCTGGGTGTCCTTGCCCCGGATACGGGACATGTTCTCGGATCGGGTCAACGGTTCAGCTTTGGGCTTCCGGTTTTGCCGTTCCTTTTGCTTTTCTCCCGAACGGGATCGGTCAGAACCCGCAGCCATTGTTTGCTGCCTTGATGATCGCGCCAACCTCATCCATTCCCAACGATGGCAGATTGACCAGATCGATGGTGTATTTCACTGAAACCACCCCAGAAGGTAGGGAAAAACCGTCGGGGAGACGAGGAAAGTCGTCGTCCACGGCGTAGACATCTGCACCCCGCACGAAGAAGCGCAGAAGCTCTCCAGAGCTCCTTACCTCCTCAGACCATCCCATGTTTGCCATCTTGGTCATAAACAGGTCTAAGGCGGCCGCATCTCCTCGAAGGAGGTCAATGATGGCATCCACGTGGCTGGCCAGCGACTCGTCGCCGCCAATGCTCTCTTCCAATTGAACAGACACGAACAGCAGTTGGCATCCAGCAGGTGCACACAGCTGGTCCAGGCGAGAGATTTCATGCTCTGGACGACTCTTGCGCGTAGTCTTCACCTCGATATGAAGTTGATCGCCGACGAAGTCGTGACGCTCAAACTCCGGGCCGCTCCACTGATCGACGGCAGCTGGCCCTAGAATTGGAATCATCAGCGAACGAAGCACCAACAATTCCCCAAAGAGGCCTATCTGAACAATCTTGTCCATAGCTTGGCGAGCAGGCTTCCAGGCTGACTGCCATGTGCGAACGATGGCAGCCACAGCCTTCCATGGTTCACGTGACTGGCGCACAACAGCATCAACAATCTCGTTGCAGAACGGGGTGAAGACCTGCTCATGTGATGGCGGTGCCGAAAGATCCAGAACATCCCCCGTCTCCAAGCGCCGGTGCCGTATTTTCAGTCCATTCAAGTCTGCAGGTGGTGCCCCAGCCGGTCCCTGGGCCACGGGGATCAGCAGGTGAAGCAGACCGGCTTGATCCATTGCCGAGGACAAAGTGGTTTCATTGCCGTCAACGATGATCGGAATGACTGCGAGAGCATCCTCGCTTTGTGGCCGCTGGGCTCGCAGCTGTGACCAATGTGTGGGTGTAAGACCATCAACCATTGGACACCATGCTGTTCATAATCCACGTCGTTCCCGCGTCCGACGTTTGCGGCAGGCTCAAGGCCAATGCAATAACCGGCTCGCTGCTCGAAATGCCGAGGTATTCAGGGTCCAACGGATAGATCAGAAGAAGACCCTGAGTGGACGGCCTGGCCGCGCGCATGGCCTCGGCGTCATAGGCACCGCTGTCCCGTTTGTAGGCATCCGGACCTCGTGGCAGATCTACGCCCTCGTGCGCCGGATCGGTCAGGATGCCGATGCTTTCGCTGCTGACGCGCTTGCGTCGGACGAGGCCTATCTCCCGGCCGCCTAAGGCAGTCGACCTGCCATCCGCCGGAGACGCCACAAAGACGGACCAGTCCGTCAGTTCACCGATGGTTGACCGCCCCATGATCCAGTCGGCCAGCAGGTCATTGCGGAAGACGACAATGTCATCGTGGATCTGATAGCCCCGCAGAAATGCCGCGATGGTTTCTGGAGGCACGTCTCGCACCAGCATTCCTCCTTGGCATTTTGCTGAGGGAGAAAGCTCCTCGATAAGTCGGTCAGTCAGAGCGAGGTTTGATTGCAGCTTCGCCGAGTCCGAAAGGGGCAACAGAACCGTCTGCGGGTGTTCACCCGACCAGGAATCCTGCTGCGACAGCGCAGTTCCGGATTTATTGCGTGCCGTCAGCAGGAGATCACTGTGCGCTCGAAGTCGGATCGCCATCTGATCCGGCCGGCGGCCCGCACGAGCCAGGGCAATGATCGAGTCACGTAGCGACTGCTCGACCAGGGCCAGCTCGGAAAACCATCGTGCTATCCCGTCAGTCGTCCATATCCGGATCAGGTCCTCGTAGCCACGACGGAACCCATACCAGCGTGCCATCTGGAGCAAGGTGTCACACATTGACGCCGTGCGCAGAAAATAGGAAACCGTCAGCCCCTCAAGGGTCAGTCCTCGGGAAAGTCGATTGCCTCCAACTGCTACTATGTGCCTGCCTGGTTTCTCGTCATATTCCAGATTCTCACCGGTGACGCTGTTGAGTTCGAGGACCACGAGTTCCCGAAGGACGCCGATAGCGGCCTTGAGGACGGCTTCATCGTCGGCGGGAGCATCGATACCGACTTTCATCCCGTCCCAGACCGGACCAAAGATTCCTTCGAGCCGCTGTCCTTGGCGGTCGGCCTCACGCCACAGGTCCAACTGGTCGCGGACGGCATCGGCAATGCGGCTCTGATCAGCCGTCCGCTGACTCACATGCACGAGCATGGTATGGGGCTTGCCCGCGAACCCCCGTAGAATCCGCACGCCTCCCGCCAGACAGAACGAAACGACAGCATCCGCCAGCGAGTTCGGCAATGTGTCAGCCGCCTGCTCCAAGACGATCTCGGTCCTCCGGCGTCTGCGAGCTCCCCGCAACGCCTTCACATCCTCCTCGGCCACCGTCCGCAGAACATCACGTCCTTGGGCTGATACGCCGAACAGCTCCTCGGTACCTGTGTACCCGTTCGGCCGAGGCAACTGGATGACAAAATCCTTGGGGAAAAGATCGTCACCCACGTGGCGATCAACCGCCTCCGGGTTGATCAAGATGTTGGCAAAAGGTGTGGCTGTATAGGCTATATAGGCCGCCTTCTTTGTCCGCTTCAAAATGGAGCGGATAAGAGCATTGGTCCGGGAAGGCGCGAGATTCTCGTCTTCGTCATCCTCGTCGCCGACCGATGCATCAAGTGGTCTGTTGCCTTTGGTGTTGATAGATGCTTGATCGGCTTCGTCATCAATAATCAAGACCGGCAAATCATCAAGAAACTGCTCTGATGACTCCAGCCAGCGGTCCAGCTTCTGGAGGACAGGAACGTTTTTCTTAACAACGGCAAGGAACGGCCCTTTTGATTGGAGGACGTTTTCCTTCTGAACCTGGAAATCCTCGGTTGGCGTCGTCAGGGTGACCCATTCACTGGAATCATCCAGCTCATGCAGATCGATGCGCTGATCGCCAACCAATTCCCGTTCCAAGCGGTTTTGGGTCTGATTCCGAAGAGAATCATGGATGCCGGATAGAACGATCACCATCCGATAACCAGCGTCCACTGCGCGTGCAGCAACGGCGGTGTAATTCGCCGTCTTCCCGCTCTGCACATAGCCGACCACAAGCCCCCGCCCTTGAAAGAGCGTGCTGGCTTTCGGATCAGGCAGATACTGCAGAACCCGTAATGATTCTGCAGACACCGAATCCACCTGCTGGTGCTCCCATTTCGGATCCGAGCGCAGCAGCACCTCAAGCCGTTTCCAATACCACCACGACTTGGTGGAGAGGCGGTCAGTCCAGCTGGGCCTCTGTGGTACCGCGCCGATGACCCGAACAGTGCCCATCAAGACTCTCTTCCAGCCATCAATTGCTTCTGGGTCTCAACTTCATCCAGTCCGCCCAGGAAGGCCACCAAGTGTGCAAGCGCCTGTGGATCAGACCGGAGTTGCTTCACCAGTGCGGACAGGCTTGGGCTGAGTTCGCTTACTTGAATGTCGACGGAACCGGT
The DNA here is from genome assembly GCF_042656385.1 of Pseudomonas sp. GCM10022186. Taxonomy (NCBI): domain Bacteria; kingdom Pseudomonadati; phylum Pseudomonadota; class Gammaproteobacteria; order Pseudomonadales; family Pseudomonadaceae; genus Pseudomonas; species Pseudomonas sp. GCM10022186. The sequence goes on along the minus strand of NZ_JBHSOU010000064.1, from coordinate 83,638 downwards.
CAGCCCCTTCGTCACTTTCCACATGAACTTGTCGGTCTTGACTTCTTTCACGCCGACACGCGGCAACGGGGTTGATGATGTATTTGGTGTTCCGGCAGGTGTAGGTGATGGTGTGGAGGTCGATCCAGTGCCATTTGTCACGCCACTACTGCTTCCGGTGATTTTCGACGCGGGGGCATTGGCTGGGGATGCACCGGATGTTTGCCTTGGCTTCCGGTACTTCTTCTGACTGTCCTTGCGGGCAACGCTGGCGAGAGTCTTGATCTCAGCTTGAAGCTGCATTGGAAGCTGAACGATCTGTTTGCTGATATTGATCTTGAATGCGTCGTCCAGCACCTTGTCGAAATTGACTACCACTCGCGCAAGCTTGGTCTTCTCATCGTTCGTCTCCCAAATCTGATGCCAACCACCCCACTTGATCAGGCGATCATGGCGGTAGATGAAGAGCCCCTGCGTTTCATTCCTTTTGCCGTGGAGACCGATCAAGTCCTGGGCACGGCGAGCTTCGGCCGCCTCCCCATCCTTGTGGTACTCAGCGATCTCGTCCTCAGTGGGGAGAAGGAAGGCCTGGACAAAGACCTTCCCGTCCTCACTTTCGGTGGGTATGCGGATCGTTTTTGCGTCGTACGACGAGGTCAGCGGATGTCCTACCGGGTTGTTCGGTTCGACGCGGTTGCCGTTGATGGTGATCGTCACCTTCTTCCGGCCTGCAGCCTTGGCTTCGAGAAAACGGTGGAATACCAGCGCGAGATGGCGTTCCAGAAGCATGATTTCTGACGAATAGGGATCAAGACCTCGGGTGGTCGGCATCGTCTGCGGCGGGCGCATATCCTTCCAGAGCACGACTGTCCCATGATTTCCGAGGGCTGCCGCCCCCTGCTCCCACGGTTCCAGCGGGTCCGACTTGGCGATCCAGCCGTCCATGTCGTCGACATCCCAGGTGAGATGATTGACCTGCGCGCCGTCGCATTTGGTCACGACAGTGAAAACCTTGGCCTGCGACCAGGACGCCCCCTTCAGACCGTAGCCGTACTTGCCGAGACTATTGTTCTCGTATTCGGAATCGCTGCCGAGCCGCATTGCCTCAGCCAGCGTGGCTGAATCCATGCCACAACCGTTGTCGGTGATACTCATCCATCGGCCATGACCACCGTCCGGACGACCGAAGGTGATGGCGATATCAGTGGCGTCGGCGCTGATGGCGTTGTCTACCAAGTCAGCGATAGCGGACGGCATAGTGTGCCCCACCGCCGCTAGGAGATTCACCAGACGAGCAGGATTGGGGGGCAGTTTGACTCCATTCTTAAGTGACTTCACAGAGCCTGGTTCCTCACCTAATTCCATTTTAGAGGGAGTGAAAAGATCCGGCCGCGCTTCACTGAGGGTCCGCCACGTGCGCTCCCCCTCGTCGTCGTGAAGGGCGATCATGGCCGACTTGGCCAGCCTGCTGCTTTCTCCATCGGCAAGTATTAACTTGGTTACCTGATGCTCCGCAGGAAACACAGCCCACGACCCGATGGCTGGACTTGCGCCGGCCTCGATCTCCATGGCAAACAAGCAACCTGGTGCTACGAAGTGATAACACTTGTCGGTGGGGCAGTTGCCCTCCATGCGCCAGTTCTTATCTTGCCGCTTCAGCCACTGATGTGCCTCACCGATCCCACCATCGGTATCATACCGGAGGGCCATCTCAATGGTGTCGGAGTCTTTTGCCGCCGGGAATACGCGGTCCACTACATCCCAGTCAAAGTTGACAGCACGTTGCTTTGAGCCCTCCTTCCCCTGTCTGCGATACTCGTGAAACATTCCGAGCTCACTGTGGGTGAGAATTCTTAGTATCAGGAAACGCATAGTTCCTCGCTATTCCTTCCTGTGGTCGTGGCCAACGTCTTCTTGTTTAATCCAAGCAGTTCTCTACGTATGTCGGGCAGCGTCTGGCAACCGATCATTGATCGTATTGTCGTCGCAATGGAATAGGCTACGAGCGGAGGTACAGCATTACCAATCTGCTTGAATGCCGGATTCATGCTTCCACGAAAAACAAACCCGTCGGGGAATGATTGCAACCTTGCAGCTTCACGTACTGAGATGGTTCTTGCCTGCTCGCTGTCAAAGTGAATGTGGCTGTATGAGTCCTTGCCAAGATGAGCGAGAAGGGTGCGCACTGGTTTGTCCCGATACAGCTTCCACCACTTATTTGGAAACTTTCCGGGGTCGTAGGGAAGCGTCCATGACTTGATGAGCTCGTCCATCTGAGTCGTATCCGGTGATTTACCTTTGCCAGATCGCCACAGTTCGTTCATCAACTGCAGCCGCTTTTCCTCGACAAATCGCCAAACCTCCGGGTACTGCCAGCCCTCTTCCATTAGATTGAAGATCTTGTAATCGCGCGGAAGGTATCGGATCACGTGACCCGTGGTCCGATCCTCGGTACCAAAGCTTGGCCATTGCCGCATTAGTCTGGACCATGCGGTTGTTGGCGTGCCTGAGGTGTACTGCACAGACTCGGCCGGATCTTTTCGGCCGCGTGAGATCTGACCGTTGTCCAGCAAGTCAAGAGCGTAAATCGGAGGCAAATCGGCAAGTGCCTCACTGGCGGTGGTCGCTGAAGGCAGACCGTCTTCAATGGACGGATCATTGATCCAGCAATGGCTATGTTCTTTCCACATTCCGTGTATCACGGACTGCGGAATCAGTTTCCGCGCTGTCGCCCTGGTACCCTCGTAGCCAGAGGGGAGGATCGAAAAGTGAGTTGGAGACGGAAAGAGGACGTCCTGATCGAGGTCTTTGTGAACTCCGATAAGGAACATCCGCTCCCTGGTCTGGGGAACTCCGAACCACGAGGCGTTGAGCAGTGTGTAGCGAACTATGTAGCCTTCCTTTTGAAGGTGTTCGGCAACGGTCTCAGCAACATTCTTGCCCCCGTGATTCAGGATGTCAGGCACGTTCTCCATGAGCAGAGCCAGCGGCTTGGTTTCACGGACGTAGTGCAGGTAGCGCTGCCACAGGTTTACGCGACCATCCACCAGGAACGCGATTTCGGCATCGTCCTCTTCGCGGCGATGCGCTTCAGCACGGAGCTTGGCACGCCCAACACGGGAGAAGGCTTGGCAGGGTGGTCCCCCGACGAGCACGTCCACCTGTTCGTCCACAGCGCCACCGATTCCTAGATCACGAAATATCGATACAGGATCTTCTTTTGTGATGTCGCGCGCCTTGAAATGGGCCTCCCGGTTCACACCGTGGCTTATCCCCGCAAAGTTGGCTCCATGTGACTCTGCGGCCCATGAATCGAATTCTACCGAGGCAACCAGCTCGAATCCGGCAGTGGCAAAACCGAGAGAGATTCCTCCACATCCGGCGAAAAGATCCATGAATCTCGGCGGATTGCCTGCGTTCAGCCGGGCGATCTTTCGCCGGATAGCGTTAGACCCAGCCATTGCCCAAGCCCCTGATGTTGAGTCGTACAATGCAGCCCATATGGGGCCTGCTGAATAGAATTCTGCTGCTCATAGTTATTTCTCTGTGCCTTCTCGCGCCTGTATCGCCTGCAGCCCTTGTTGATCAGCGCCGTCATCCTCGCATCGTGCAGGACGCAGATAGCACTCTGCTTTCTTGATCGATCCTAATCCCCAATCGCTCTCAAGCCAATCTCAATTGGCAACCAATTGGCAACCAGGAGGATCGCTATTAGATCAGCCATGAAAAATTGCGGGCATAAAAAAATCCAAGCACCCGTAAGTGCTTGGATTTTCTAGGGATTTTTGGTCGGGACGGAGTGATTCGAACACTCGACCCCTTGCACCCCATGCAAGTGCGCTACCAGGCTGCGCTACGCCCCGACGTTTGTTGCTCGTTCCGTGTTGCTGGAACGGAGCGAACTATACATTAAGCTTTTGAATTGTGGAAGGTTTTTTTAAAAAATCTTCACTTCCGCAAAACCTGGAGGACGTCCTCGAGCTCGGTGATCATCTGGCGGATGAGCTGCCGGTACTGCGTGGTGTCTTCCTTGGCTTCATCCCCGGAGAGGCGCTGGCGCGCCCCGCCGATGGTAAAGCCCTGATCGTATAACAGCGCCCGGATCTGCCGGATCATCAGCACATCCTGGCGCTGGTAGTAGCGCCGGTTGCCGCGCCGCTTTACCGGGTTGAGCTGGGGAAATTCCTGCTCCCAGTAACGCAGCACGTGGGGCTTGACTGCGCAGAGTTCACTAACTTCGCCAATAGTGAAGTAACGCTTGCCTGGAATGGGCGGTAACTCGTCGTTATGACTCGGTTCCAGCATAAGCTTCGACCCTGGCTTTGAGTTTCTGCCCTGGACGGAAAGTGACCACACGGCGCGCCGTGATCGGGATCTCCTCACCTGTCTTCGGGTTCCGGCCAGGCCGCTGACGCTTGTCGCGCAGGTCGAAGTTGCCGAATCCGGACAGCTTCACCTGTTCGTTGTGCTCCAGCGCCTGACGGATTTCCTCGAAAAACAGCTCCACCAGTTCCTTGGCTTCCCGTTTATTCAGGCCAAGCTCTTCATATAGACGTTCAGCCATCTCAGCTTTCGTCAGAGCCCCCATACGCTATTTCCTTAACGTGGCATTGAACCTGTCTTCAAGCGAGGTGACGATGTTTTGCGTCGTGTTGCTCACCTCATCGTCAGTAAGAGTGCGCGATGGATGCTGCCAGGTCAAGCCGACCGCCAAGCTTTTTCTAAGCGGATCAATACCTTTTCCCTGATACACGTCAAAGAGCCTGAGGTCGGTCATCCACTCGCCGGCGGCTTCGCGGATGGTGGCCAGTACGGCTTCGGCGGGGACCTCGCGATCCACCAGCAGCGCCAGGTCACGGCGCACTTCGGGAAAGCGCGACAGTTCGCTGAAGCTCGGCAGCTTGCCTTGGGTCACTTCGGCCAGCACCAGCTCGAACAGGTAGACCGGCTGATCCAGGTCCAGGGCCTTGGCCAGTTCCGGGTGCAGGGCACCAACGAAACCAACCAGGCGCCCTGCTCTTTCGATGCGGGCGGTCTGGCCCGGGTGCAGGGCGGGATGCTCGCCCGGCACGAAGCTGAAGGCGCCCAGGTCGCCAGCGGCGCCGAGGATGGCTTCGACGTCGGCCTTGGCGTCGTAGAAGTCCACGCCATCACGACCGTGGGCCCAGCCTTCCGGCAGGCGCGAACCACAGAGCACGCCGGCGAGCATGGGCTCCTGCTTCAGGCCTTCGAGCTGGCCGACGAAGCGCAGGCCGCTTTCGAACAGGCGCACGCGGGACTGCTGGCGGTTGAGGTTGTGCTGCAGGGCGCTGACTAGGCCCGGCCACAGGGACGAGCGCATGGCCGCCATGTCGGCGGAGATGGGGTTGGCCAGCATCAGCGGCTTCACGCCCGGGGTGAACAGTTCGAACAGCTTGGGATCGATGAAGCTGTAGGTGATGGCTTCATGGTAACCACGGGCCACCAGCAGGCGACGCAGGGCCGGCAGTTCGACGGCGCCTTCGGCACGAGCACGCGGGGCCAGGCGGGCTTGCGGGTAACGAACCGGCAGGCGGTTGTAGCCGTAGAGGCGGCCCAGCTCTTCGATCAGGTCCACTTCCAGGCTGATGTCGAAGCGGTGGCTCGGCACCTCGACGCGCCATTGGCCGGCGCCTTCGACGGTGACCTTCAGGTCCAGCGCGGTGAGCAGACGCTCGACTTCGGCGGCATCCATTTCCATGCCTAGCATCTGGGCGATGCGCTCGGCGCGCAGGGTCACCGGGGCAACCTTGGGCAAATGGGCTTCGCTGGCGGCCTCGATGATGGGGCCGGCTTCGCCGCCGACGATTTCCAGCAGCAGGCCGGTGGCGCGCTCCATGGCTTCGCGGGCGAGCTGGAAGTCCACGCCACGCTCGAAGCGATGCGAGGAGTCGGTGTGCAGGCCATAGGAACGGGCCTTGCCGGCGACGGCGATGGTGTCGAAGAAGGCGGCTTCGAGGAACAGGTCGCGGGTCTTGTCGCTGACGCCGCTGTGCTCGCCACCCATGACGCCGGCGATGGCCAGGGCGCGGGTGTGGTCGGCGATCACCAGGGTGTCGGCACGCAGGCTGACTTCCTGGCCGTCCAGCAGGACGAGCTTCTCGCCCTCCTCCGCCATGCGCACGCGGATGCCGCCGTTGATTTCGGCGAGGTCGAAGGCATGCATCGGCTGGCCGAGTTCGAGCATCACGTAGTTGGTGATGTCGACGGCGGCGTCGATGCTGCGCACGTCGGCGCGGCGCAGGCGCTCGACCATCCACAGCGGGGTCGGCCTGGACAGGTCGACGTTGCGGATCACGCGGCCGAGGTAGCGCGGGCAGGCGGCCGGGGCGGAGACTTCCACCGGGCGCACTTCGTCATGGGCCGGCGCGACGGCAGCGACCTGCGGACGGGTGACCGGAGCGGCGTAGAGCGCGCCCACTTCGCGGGCAAGGCCGGACAGGCTCAGGCAGTCGCCGCGGTTGGGGGTCAGGCCCAGCTCGATGATCACGTCATCCAGGCCGAGGTACTGGCGGATGTCCTGGCCCACGGGGGCGTCGGCGGCCAGTTCCATCAGGCCGTCGTGGTCATCGCTGATCTGCAGTTCGGAGGCCGAGCAGAGCATGCCGTTGGATTCGACGCCACGCAGCTTGGCCTTCTTGATCTTGAAGTCGTCCGACAGTTCGGCGCCGATCATGGCGAAGGGGATCTTCAGGCCGGGGCGCACGTTGGGCGCGCCGCACACTACCTGGAAGGTCTCGCTGCCGTTGCTCACCTGGCAGACGCGCAGCTTGTCGGCGTCGGGGTGTTGTTCGGTGCTCAGCACCTCGCCCACGACCACGCCGCTGAAGGCGCCCGCCACCGGGGTGACGCTGTCGACTTCGAGGCCGGCCATGGACAGACGAGCCACCAGCTCGTCGCGGGATACCTGCGGGCTTACCCAGCTCCGCAGCCAGTGTTCACTGAATTTCATTTGCTCACTCCTGGGATTCGTTTCGGACGCTGCGACCTAGCGGAATTGCGCAAGGAAGCGCAGGTCGTTGTCGAAGAACAGGCGCAAGTCGTTGACGCCATAACGCAGCATGGCCAAGCGCTCGACGCCCATGCCGAAGGCGAAGCCCTGGTATTTCTCCGGGTCGATGCCGGACATGCGCAGCACGTTCGGGTGCACCATGCCGCAGCCCATCACTTCCAGCCAGCCGGTCTGCTTGCACACACGGCAGCCTTTGCCGCTGCACATCACGCAGGACATGTCGACTTCGGCCGACGGCTCGGTGAAGGGGAAGAAGGACGGGCGGAAACGCACGCCGAGATCCTTCTCGAAGAACACGCGGAGGAATTCTTCGATGGTGCCCTTGAGGTCGGCGAAGCTGATGCCTTCGTCGATCAGCAGGCCTTCGACCTGGTGGAACATCGGCGAGTGGGTGATATCCGAGTCGCAGCGGTAGACGCGGCCGGGGCAGACGATGCGGATCGGCGGCTGCTGGGACTCCATGGTGCGCACCTGTACCGGCGAGGTGTGGGTACGCAGCAACATGTTCGCGTTGAAGTAGAAGGTGTCGTGCATTGCCCGGGCCGGGTGGTGGCCGGGAATGTTGAGCGCTTCGAAGTTGTGGTAGTCGTCTTCCACCTCGGGGCCTTCGGCGATGCCGTAGCCGATGCGGGTGAAGAACTGCTCGACGCGCTCCAGGGTGCGGGTAACCGGGTGCAGGCCACCGGAGGCCTGGCCGCGGCCCGGCAGGGTCACGTCGACACGCTCGGCCGCGAGCTTGGCGGCCAGGGCTGCCTGCTCAAGCGAATCCTTGCGGGTGTTCAAGGCTTCCTGAACGCGCTCCTTGGCGGCGTTGATCAGGGCGCCGACCTTGGGGCGCTCTTCCGCCGGCAGGTCGCCCAGGGTCTTCATCACCTGGGTCAGCTCGCCTTTCTTGCCAAGGTAGTGAACGCGGATCTGCTCCAGGGCATTCACGTCTTCGGTTTGTTGCACGGCCTCAAGCGCTTGCGAGACCAGCGCATCCAGATTTTCCATCTACAGACTCCAGATACGAAATAGGGGAAGAGCGCAAGGCCCTTCCCCTATCGGTGACGTTCAGCACCGGGCGAACCCGGTGATTGTCGGGCACTTAAGCCAGGATGGCCTTAGCTTTCTCGACAATCGCAGCAAACGCCGCTTTTTCGTTCACTGCCAGGTCGGCCAGAACCTTACGGTCGATCTCGATGGCCGCTTTTTTCAGGCCAGCGATCAGGCGGCTGTAGGACAGACCGTTCTGACGAGCACCAGCGTTGATACGAGCGATCCACAGAGCGCGGAACTGACGCTTCTTCTGACGGCGGTCACGGTAGGCGTATTGGCCAGCCTTGATCACCGCCTGCTTGGCAACGCGGAACACGCGCGAACGTGCACCGTAGTAGCCTTTGGCGAGTTTCAGAATTTTCTTGTGACGCTTGCGAGCGATGACGCCGCGCTTAACACGAGCCATGAGTAATTTCCTCTAGAATCTTGACCGGATTAACGAACGCGCAGCATGCGCTCTACTTTACGGACGTCGGACGGGTGCACCAGGATGCAGCCGCGCAGCTGACGCTTACGCTTGGTAGTCATTTTGGTCAGGATGTGGCTCTTGAAAGCGTGCTTGTGCTTGAAGCCGGAAGCAGTCTTCTTGAAGCGCTTCGCAGCACCGCTCTTGGTTTTCATCTTTGGCATGTTCGGATACTCCGCATTCAGTCAATACACATAACCGCAAGGCCTGCCAGTGCCCTGGGGGTTATTTTCGCTTTTTGGGGGCGATGACCATCATCAGCTGGCGTCCTTCCAGCTTGGGATGCTGTTCAACGGTGCCGTATTCGGCGAGGTCGGCTTCGACCCGCTTCAACAGCTCCATGCCCAGCTCCTGGTGGGCCATCTCACGACCACGGAATCGCAGGGATACCTTGGCCTTGTCCCCTTCACTAAGGAAACGTACCAGGTTGCGTAGTTTTACCTGGTAATCCCCTTCTTCCGTCCCTGGACGAAACTTGATTTCTTTAATCTGCTGCTGGTGCTGGTTCTTCTTCGCGGCAGCGGCCTGCTTCTTCTTCTCGAAGAGATGCTTGCCGTAATCCATGATGCGGCAGACAGGCGGTACCGCATCGGCGGAAATTTCCACCAGATCCAGCTTGGCTTCTTCAGCAACGCGAAGCGCTTCATCGATCGAGACGACGCCAATCTGCTGGCCGTCAGCACCAATCAACCGGACCTCACGAGCCGAGATATTCTCGTTGATCGGGGCCTTGGGTTGAGTCCGCTTATCCTGTCTCATTTCACGCTTAATAATGATTACTCCAATTCTTGGCGACCACGCCGGGAAACCGCTTGTGCGAGCGACTCAGAGAAGCTATCGAGGGGCATGGAACCCAGGTCGACACCCTCGCGGGTGCGCACAGCAACGGATCGAGTCTCAACCTCCCGGTCTCCAATAACCAAGAGATAGGGAACCTTGAGCAAAGTATGCTCGCGGATTTTAAAGCCGATCTTTTCGTTTCTCAAGTCGGACTTGGCACGGAAACCGCTTTCATTGAGAACCCGCTCGACCTCGACCGCGAAATCGGCCTGTTTGTCGGTGATGTTCATGATCACCGCCTGGGTCGGCGCCAGCCAGGCCGGGAATGCACCGGCGTAATGCTCGATCAGCATGCCGATGAAACGCTCGAAGGAACCGAGGATGGCGCGGTGCAGCATCACCGGGCGCTTGCGGTTGTTGTCTTCGGCGATATAGCTGGCATCCAGGCGCTCGGGCAGGTTCGGGTCGTACTGCAGGGTGCCGCACTGCCAGTTACGGCCGAGGCAGTCCCTCAGGGTGAACTCGATCTTCGGACCGTAGAAGGCACCCTCGCCCGGCTGGTATTCCCAGGCCAGGCCGGATTCGTTCAGCGCATCGGCCAAGGCGCCTTCGGCGCGATCCCACAGCTCGTCGGAACCCACGCGCTTGAGCGGACGGGTGGACAGCTTCATGGCGATGTCGGTGAAGCCGAAGTCCTTGTAGACCTGCAGGGTCAGCTTGATGAAGTCGGCCGCTTCCTTCTTCACCTGGTCTTCGGTGCAGAAGATGTGGGCGTCGTCCTGGGTGAAGCCGCGCACACGCATGATTCCGTGCAGGGCGCCGGACGGCTCGTTGCGGTGGCAGACACCGAACTCGGCCAGGCGCAGCGGCAGGTCGCGGTAGGACTTCAGGCCCTGGTTGAAAATCTGCACGTGGCACGGGCAGTTCATCGGCTTGACCGCGTAGTCGCGGCTTTCCGACGAAGTGGTGAACATATTCTCGGCGTAGTTGGACCAGTGACCCGAACGCTCCCAGAGAATGCGGTCGACCACCTGCGGAGTGCGCACTTCCACGTAGCCATGGTCGCGCTGCACCTTGCGCATGTACTGCTCCAGCACCTGGTAGACGGTCCAGCCAGCCGGATGCCAGAAGACCATGCCCGGCGCTTCTTCCTGCAGGTGGAACAGGTCCAGCTGCTTGCCGATGCGGCGGTGGTCGCGCTTCTCGGCCTCTTCGATGCGCTGGACATAGGCGGCCAGCTGCTTCTTGTCGGCCCAGGCGGTGCCATAGATACGCTGCAGCTGCTCGTTCTTCGAGTCGCCACGCCAGTAGGCACCGGAAATCTTGGTCAGCTTGAACGCCTTGAGGAAGCGGGTGTTCGGCACGTGCGGGCCGCGGCACATGTCCACGTACTCCTCATGGAAGTACAGGCCCATGGCCTTCTCGTCCGGCATGTCGTCGATCAGGCGCAGCTTGTATTCCTCGCCACGGGCCTTGAACACTTCGATGACTTCGGCGCGCGGGGTCATCTTCTTGATGACGTCGTAGTCCTTGTCGATCAGCTCGGCCATGCGCTTCTCGATGGCCGCCATGTCTTCAGGAGTGAAGGGGCGCTCGAAGGCGATGTCGTAATAGAAGCCTTCTTCGATGACCGGACCGATCACCATCTTGGCGGTCGGATAGAGCTGCTTGACGGCATGGCCGACCAGGTGCGCGCAGGAGTGGCGAATGATCTCCAGCCCCTCTTCGTCTTTAGGCGTGATGATCTGCAGCGTGGCATCGGTTTCGATCAGGTCACAGGCATCCACCTGCTTACCGTCTACCTTGCCGGCGAGGGTCGCCTTGGCCAGGCCCGCGCCGATGGACTGGGCCACTTCGAGCACGGAAACGGGTTTGTCGAAAGTACGCTGACTGCCGTCAGGAAGAGTGATGATGGGCATGGCGCCTCCTCTCCTAGTGGTGACCTCTACCAAAGGCCACATGGGTTGGGATGAGCCAGTACGCGATCCGGTGGTATGCCCGCCATACGGTGGCAGGAGCCTTCAGGCCAACCAGAGCCGAACCAGAGTCACTGGAGGTAATGAAGAGCGGGATGCTTGCAGAAAGCCAAGCCCCCTGACAAGCGCCCAATAAAAAAGGGCCACCTGGGTGACCCTTTTTATCGAATTTGGTAGGCACAATTGGACTCGAACCAACGACCCCCACCATGTCAAGGTGGTGCTCTAACCAACTGAGCTATGTGCCTTCGATGGGTGCGCATTCTACGGACTATCTTTTTTGTGTCAACACCTTTTTTCGCTAACTCTCTGAAAAAGTGGATTTTTTACCGTTCAACGCCACGTTAAATATTTTGCACAGAGGCTGGCGGGCTCGATTCAACTCAGGTAGCATCAGCCCATCTGTAAAAAATAAAAAACAGAGATTCCATTATGACGCACACTCCCTACCCCCAATCCTATTACGCGTTCTCGGCCAACCCGGTACCGGCCCGCCCCGAACTGCAAGGTGAGACCGAAACCGATGTCTGCGTCGTCGGCGCAGGCTATACCGGCCTCTCCACCGCCCTCTTCCTGTTGGAAAACGGCTTCAAGGTCACCATCCTCGAAGCCGCCAAGGTGGGCTTCGGCGCGTCCGGCCGTAACGGTGGCCAGATCGTCAACAGCTACAGCCGCGACATCGATGTGATCGAGCGCACTTCCAATGCCAGGCAAGCCAAGCTGATGGGCGAGATGGCGTTCGAAGGCGGCCGCATCATCCGCGACCGCATCAAGAAGTACGACATCAAGTGCGACCTGAAGGACGGCGGCGTGTTCGCGGCCTTCACCAGCAAGCAGATGGCTCACCTGGAAGCCCAGAAGAAACTGTGGGAACGCTACGGCCATACCCAGCTGGAAATGCTGGACGCCAAGCGCATCCGCGAGATCGCGGCGACCGACAACTATATTGGCGGCATGCTGGACATGAGCGGCGGCCACATCCACCCGCTGAACCTGGCCCTGGGCGAGGCTGCGGCTGTCGAGTCCCTGGGCGGCGTGATCCACGAGCAGACCCCGGCGACCCGTATCGACCGCGGTGCCAACCCGGTGGTGCACACCCCGAAAGGCCGGGTGAAGGCCAAGTTCGTGGTGGTGGCCGGTAACGCCTACCTGGGCAACCTGGTTCCCGAGCTGGCCAGCAAGTCCATGCCTTGCGGTACCCAGGTGATCACCACCGAACCGCTGTCGGATGAACTGGCCAAGTCCCTGCTGCCGCAGGATTACTGCGTCGAGGACTGCAACTACCTGCTGGACTACTACCGCCTCTCCGGCGACAAGCGCCTGATCTATGGTGGCGGCGTGGTCTACGGCGCCCGCGACCCGGCGAACATCGAAGCCATCATCCGTCCGAAGATGCTGAAGACCTTCCCGCAGCTGAAGAACGTGAAGATCGACTTCGCCTGGACCGGCAATTTCCTGCTGACCCTGTCGCGCCTGCCCCAGGTCGGCCGGATCGGCGACAACATCTACTACTCCCAGGGCTGCAGCGGCCACGGCGTGACCTACACCCACGTCGCCGGCAAGGTGATCGCCGAAACCCTGCGTGGCCAGGCCGAGCGCTTCGACGCTTTCGCCAGCCTGCCGCACTACCCCTTCCCGGGTGGCCAGGTGTTCCGCGTGCCATTCACCGCGATGGGCGCCTGGTACTACAGCCTGCGTGACAAGCTGGGCGTCTGATCGCCCCGCTGACGAGAACGGCGCCCGAGGGCGCCGTTTTCATTTGGCCGGAGCGATTGGAGCAGCGAACGTGGCGCGGGGCTTGAGACCACAGGCGGTGCGCATGGCGCACCCTGCGGTCAGCCAGGTGCTCAAGCCTCAGGGCATTTGCAAACGGGCCATCTTGGCCGCATTCGCCTGGCCGGCCGCGGCCAGTTCGTCGGCGGCCTTCAACCAGCGGGCGCGCTCCACCGAAGCCGGCAGTTGGTTCGGGGCCTGGACCAGCACGGCCCAGCTTCCCGCCTCGGCCCAGCCCGATTCGAATGCGCTGAAGCTCATCAGGGCACGGCGCTGGTGGCCATGACGCAGCAGTACCTGGCGGTTCGCGCGGTCATAGCCGATCAGCAGCGCATAACGCCCGGTGGGCATCCAGCCGAAGCCTTCGCGCAGATGCACCAGCACCGGGTTGCCGGCGGCCACCTGCTCCAGCAGCTCGTCCAGCTGGTTGCCCAGGGGATAGACCAGCAGGCCATGGTTTCGCGCCGTTGCCGTCAGTCCTTCGCGCAGGGACGCCTCCTTCTGCGGCAGCTGCAGTTCGTGCTCGATCATGCCCGGCGTGACCACCTCGCCCTGCTGGGTCAGCAGGGCCGCCATGGAGGCCGGCGCGCTCTGGTAGGCATTCTGGGCGAAGAACGGCACGCCACTCAGCTCGACCCGCTCCGGAGCCGCGCGCAATTTCGGCGACAGCGGCTGGGCGGAGCACCCCGCCAGCAGGGCGAGACAAGTGGCAACCAGGACAGGGCGGAGCAGGCGTTTACGAAGGGGCACGGCAACACTCGCTGTAGGCAATCTCGAACGGGGGAGGATGATACTGGCAGGAGCCCGGAGGGTACATGGCAACCCGGTGCGACGGCGATCCGGAACAATGCCGGGGAGGCCCTGTATACCCTGGACACAGGCAAAAACGCACAACGCCCAATACAAATTTCTCTTACCCGTTCATTTCAGCGACAAAAACTTAGTTTTTCACGACGTGCTGTGACTTATCGGTCAGGTCTCGCCATCCACATTCACGACGGTGCAACAATGATCTGAAACGCACTGTCACATTCATTGGGCACAATATGGAGAGACCCCCTCCCATGAACACTCCGCTGCGTTTCAACGAAGCACTGATCATCGCCGGCCGTGCATTCAAACCCTTCCAGTGCGTCGCCTGGGCACTCCAGGACGGTACTGGCGAGCTCAGCATCAGCGTGATCGACCGTACCAGCACCCGCCTGCTGGGGCGCTCGAAAATCCCGAGCAGCACCTATTCCGACCCCGAACAACTGGCCAGCATCCTCAAGCAATCCCGCGAGGAGCTGAGCCGCAAAGGCTATAACCTCGAGCCCTGGTCCATGCCGGAGTAACCACTCCCGCACCAGTGCCCAATGCGCGGCGGGCAGGCCTTCCCTGCCTGCCCCGGCTGCTTTTCCCCGCAATTCCCTCCCCTCGCCATTCCCCCCCTGAGTAAAGCGCAAGCCGGCATCGTTCGAACCGGGCTGGCCATATCCGTGGGGTTATTGTCATTGTTGCCACTGCGCATTCGCTGCAGACTGACGTTATCTCCCCGTGCGAGTTCGTCATGGAACAGATTCGCCATATCGCCTGCCTCTCCTTCGCCGAGGTCATGAGCCTGGACGTTACCGGGCCGCTGCAGGTGTTCGCCTCCGCCAATGTCGAGCGCCAGCGCCACGGGTTGCCGCCCTGCTACGCCCTGCACCTGCTGGGGCCGCAAGCCGGGCCGGTGAAAACCTCCGCCGGCTTCGCCCTGGTAGCCGAACAGGCCTGGCGAGAGGTGGACCCGGCCAGCCTGGACACCTTGCTGATTCCAGGCGGCATGGAGATGAAGGGACTCTGCGAGGACGCGGAACTGCTCGACTGGCTGCGCCGGGCGGAGCCCGGGGTGCGCCGCCTGGGTTCCATCTGCTCCGGTGCGCTGGTGTTGGCCGCCGCCGGCCTGCTGGACGGCCGCCAGGCCACCACCCACTGGTCGGACGTGGCGGAGCTGAGCGCCCATGAAACCGTCGAGGTACAGGGCGACCGGCTGCACACCTACGACCCCGATGGCCGCGACGGCGACGCCCATGTGTTCACCTCGGCCGGGGTCACCGCCGGCATCGACCTGGCGCTGGCCCTGGTGGAAGCGGACCTTGGCCGCCCCACGGCGCTGGCGGTGGCCCGGCGCCTGGTGCTGTTCCTGCGCCGCCCCGGTGGCCAGGCACAGTTCAGCGCGCTGCTCACCCCGGAACCCTGCCGTACGCCCAGGCTCGCGGCCCTGCTGGAATGGATCCCGGCCAACCTGGGCGCCGACCTGTCCCTGGAGGCTCTGGCCGCCCAGGCGAAGATGGCGCCGCGCAGCCTGTCGCGGGTCTTCGTCCAGGAGCTGGGCATGGGCCCCGGCAAATACGTGGAGCGGGTCAGGCTGGAAGCGGCCCGCACGCTGTTGCAGGACGCCCAGGCCTCCATCGGCACCGTCGCGCGGCTCACCGGTTTCGGTCACCCGGAGAATCTGCGCCGCACCTTTCACAAGCACCTGTCCGTCAGCCCGCAGGAGTACGCGGAACGTTTCGGACGCCCGACCTTCGACCGAGGATGACGCCATGCTGGACCTACGCCCCAACTGCGAATGCTGCGACAAGGACCTGCCGCCCGACTCTGCCGACGCGCTGATCTGTTCCTTCGAATGCACCTTCTGCCGCAGCTGCGCCGACCAGCGCCTGCACGGCCGCTGCCCCAACTGCGGCGGTGAACTGGTACGCCGGCCGATTCGCCCGGCCAGCAAGCTGGCCAAGTACCCTCCCTCCAGCCAGCGCGTCGTGAAGGCCGCCGGCTGCCCCAACTGACCCCGGGTTTCAAGGACGATCCATGCTGCTGAACAACCCCACCATTCGCGTGCTCTTTGCCAGTCAGGCGCTCTACTGGAGCTGCTCGATGATCGGCATCACCCTCACTTCCCTGGTCGGCCTGCAGTTGGCACCGCTCAATGCCCTGGCGACCCTGCCGCTGGCCCTGCTGGTGTTCGGCAACCTGCTGGCGGTGCAGCCTTTGTCGCTGTTCATGCAGCGGCACGGCCGCCGGCCGGGGCTGATGCTCGGCGCCGGCTGCGGCGTGCTGGGCGGGCTATTGAGCGCCCTGGGCGTCTGGCTCGGGGATTTCGCCCTGTTCTGCCTCGGCGCCCTGCCCATCGGCGCCTACCAGGCCTCGGCCATGTATTACCGCTTCGCCGCCCTGGAAGCGGTGGGCGATGCTCACAAGGGCCGGGCCACCGCCTATGTCGTGGGCGGCGGCGTCTGCGCGGCCCTGCTGGCGCCGAGCCTTTCCCTCTGGTCGCGCAATGCGTTGGACGTTCCCTTCGTCGGCGCCTACCTGCTGATCGCGGTGCTTGCCCTGATCGGTCTATTGCTGGTGGCCCGCCTGCGCGAAGGCGAAGCTCCTCGCCCGCCCCAGGCCGGCTGGGCCGAGGCCCGCGCCCTGCTGGCACGGCCAGTGGTGCGTGCCGCGCTCGCCACCACCGCCGTGGGCCATGGCCTGATGCTGCTGGTGATGAATGCCACGCCTTTGGCGATGAATTTCTGTGGGCTGTCGCTGGAGACCAGTGCCGAGGTGATCCGCTGGCACATGCTCGGCATGTTCCTGCCCGCCTTCGTTGCCGGCCAGCTGGTGGACCGCCTGGGCAGCCGGCGAATCGCCCTGCTCGGCAGCCTGATCCTGCTCGGCAGCGCCGCCACGGCTCTTGTCGGTATGCAGGAGTCGCATTTCCTGATCAGCTCCTTCCTGCTCGGCGTCGGCTGGAATCTGATGCTGGTGGCCGGTACCACCTTGCTCGGCGAGGGTCACAGTGCCGAAGAACGCGGCCAGGCCCAGGGCCTGATGGAGCTGGGCAACAGCCTGGTGGCGGCCTGTGCTTCGTTCGCCTCCGGGGCGCTGATCACCGGTATCGGCTGGGACGCGGTGAACATGGGCATGCTGCCGTTGCTGGCCTTGGCGTTGTTCATGCTGCTGCCGGTGCGGCGCAGGCTGGCGGCTGGCTGAAGGGCTGTGGTGCTTGCTGTGGGAGCGAATTCATTCGCGAATGAAATTGCTACAAGGGCAGGACTTCGTCCTGCTTGGCGAATGAATTCGCCCCTACAAGGAGGTGCCGTGAAAGACACCCCCCCGACGGTGGAAATCCCTAAAGGGATTTTCACCCTACGCACTGAAGGGCCACGGTGCTGGGGAGCGAATTTATTCGCGATTGAAATCGCCCCCACAAGGAATCCCCGGACATGAAAAAGGCGACCCGGAGGTCGCCTTTCCTGTTTCGATCGCGCCTCAGTAGTAGGCGTTCTCGCGGTTGCTGTGGTCGGTGACGTCACGCACGCCCTTCAGCTCCGGGATGCGTTCCATCAGGGTCTTCTCGACGCCATCCTTGAGGGTCATGTCGACCATGCCGCAGCCCTGGCAGCCGCCGCCGAAACGCAGCACGGCGATGCCTTCCTCGACCACGTCCACCAGGCTCACCTGGCCGCCGTGGCTGGCGAGGCCGGGGTTGATCTCGGTCTGCAGGTAGTAGTTGATGCGCTCGTTGAGCGGGCTGTCTTCATTGACCATGGGCACCTTGGCGTTCGGCGCCTTGATGGTCAGCTGGCCACCCATACGGTCGGTGGCGTAGTCGACGGTCGCGTCTTCGAGGAAGGGCTCGCTGACACCGTCGATCCAGGCAGTGAAGGCTGCCAGGGCCAGGGCGCTGTCTTCGGGCTTCTGCTCGCCCGGCTTGCAGTAGGCGATGCAGGTTTCGGCGTACTGGGTGCCCGGCTGGGTGATGAAGATACGGATGCCGATGCCGGGGGTGTTCTGTTTCTCCAGCAGGTCAGCCAGATAATCCTGGGCAGCTTGGGTAATGGTGATGGCGCTCATGGCAACTCCTCGCAAACATGGGCGCAGTGTACGCCAAAGGGGAACGGGGGTTAAAGCCCTACCAATTTAGTAGGAATAATTCGCGTCCAGGCCTCGTAGGGTGCGCTGTGCGCACCGAGTCCGATGCCCGGAGCTGCGGCGGAGCCTGCCAGGAGCTGAGGCTGGAACACATGGCGCACCCTACGACAGATCGCCGTGCCGTTGCCAAATTCCGGAGCTACAGGTTCTGGTAGCGGTTCATATCCAGCTCCCCCGCTTCCACCGGCTCGGTTTCGCGGATGTAGGTCGCAAGGTCATGGAAATGGAACCAGAACTCGGGATGGGTGCGGCGGATGCCCCAGCGCTGCACCACCTTGTCGAAGGCTGCGCCGTCCTTGACCTGTTCCAGCGCCTGCACGAATGCCTCCACCTCCCCCGCCTTGAGACTGAAGATGAAGTTCGGATAGCTGGAGAGCACGCCCGGATACAGGGTCAGGGTGTCCAGACCCGGCTGGTAGCGCAGCTCCTCGCCGAGCATGAAGGCCACGTTGCTGTGGGCGCGGTTGCGCAACAGGCTGTAGACCTCGCGGCGGCCATCGACCAGTTCCACCCGCAGCAGGGTGGCTTCCGGCAGTTGCTCGATCACCTTGAGCCCTGCCGCCGGCCGGCTCGCCAGCCGGCTGAGGGCCTGTTCCGTACCCTGCAGCTCGGGGGCGATGCCAGGCCGGAAACACTGGGCGCCGCTGCAGCGGTTGATCGGGTCGGGCCGCGCATTGATGCCGGCGTAGCGCGCCAGCAGCTCCCGGGCGAAGGCGCGCTTGGGGTCCTTCTCGGGCAGGGACAGGGCGGTGGGCGTGCTCTTGTCGATGCTCTGGTAGTCCAGCCACAACTTCACCTTGCCGCTCTTCTGGTACCAGTCGCCGAGCAACGCTGCGCGGGATACGGCCGGCATCAGGCGGAGGAAGTTGACCTCGGCGCCATTGCGGATCAGGTCGAAGTAGAGCCGCGTCTGCGCCTGGTGGGAAACGTTGCCGAACACGTCGAAGTTGACCACCAACTGGTAGTAGGTGCGTTCGAACAGCGGATAGTCCATCCACCAGATGGTCTGCGGGATCTCGCCGATCAGGCCTTTGCGCACCGAGGCGCTGTCGTGCTGGCGGAAGATCGACAGCAGGGCGTTGTCGTTGCCGGTCCAGATATGCGCCCAGCTCGGCGATGGCGCGTCCGCATAGGCCTGCATGCGCAGCGCCTCGTATTCGTTGCGCTTGTTGCGATAGGCGCGCCAGAGGCCCGGCAGGTCGCCGATCTCATCGAACTGGCCGGGCATCGCCAGCAGCGGCGTGGCCTGCTCGCGGTATTCGGCATTGGTGATGTAGAAGTCGTGGGCCGGGTCCTGGAACAGCGTCCAGAAGTTGTCGCGGATCACGTCGGTGGCGATCTGCCCGCGGCACACCGGGCCGCGGATGAAGGTGCGCACGAAGTATTCGGCGTTATCCAGCATGAACTGGTAGCGCGCCTGCGCCGGAATGGCCTGGAAGGTCTCGAAGGGGTTGGCGCGACGCTGGGCGCCATAGCCCGGCACGGCGTCCACGCGCCAGTCGCCGGTGAAGAACAGTTCCTTGACCCGCGCCAGCTTCGCCGCGCTCAACGGATAGGTGATGTGGGTCTTGTGCACTATCACCCCCTGGATCGGCCAGAGGCGGTAATAGAAGCTGTTGCCCGGGTCCTCGTTGGGCCGCCGGGTGGCGATGGGGTCGATGGGCTGGCCGCTGGGGGTACGCGAACGCACCAGCTGGAAGAAATGGCCGGGCTCACCGCCTTCGAAATAGAGATGGGCGAGGAACAGGTGCTCGAACAGCCAGCGCCCCACCAGGGCCTCGCGGGCGCCCGGAGCATTCAGCAGTGCCTCCCACTGCGCCACCTGGCGCGCCTCGGCGGCGCTGGGCCGCACAGCCTGCTCTTCCACCTTGGCGCCCTCGGCCAGCCAGCGCTGCAGGGTCTGGTACTCCGCCTCGCTGAGGCCGGTGACGGCGAATGGCATGCCGGCCCTGGCGTGCTTGCGCGCATAAGCGTCGAACTCACCCGGCAGCGGGCACTGGTTCTGGCGGTTGATGTCGATGTCCAGGTCGGCCGGCAGCTTGGCATTGGGTTCCGGCGGATTCGCCTTGCCCAGCTCCAGCATCCGCGCCATCAATGCGGCCTGAGCGCCGCTGGCGTCCAGCACGGAGTGGAAGCCCTTGCGCCGCCAGGCCTCGGCACCCTGGGCATCGAAATACAGGCGGCTGGGGTCCTGGGCCTTGGTGCGGCCGCCGTCGTAGACCGGCAGCTTGCTGGTGCCCCGCGCCGCGCCCTCGGCACTGCCCAGGTTCAGTTGGCAGGGTGAGTCGTAGCAGGCGTGGCAGGCCACGCACTTCTGGGTGAAGATCGGCTGGATGTCGCGGCTGTAGGAGAGCTCCTCCGCCACCGTCGGGCGAATCCACAGCATGAGCAGGACAAACAAGGCGGCAAGGGTACGCGGCGACATGACTCGATCCCTGAGGAGCAAATAGGCGGATTCTACTGGCTTGCGCGGCGAGTCGGCGATCCCGCTCATCCTGCAACATGAATGGAATTCATGGAAATGGCGGGCAAGCTAAAAATTACTAAGGTTTTGCTATCATCTTCGCCTTTGTTCACGCCAGCCCTCAGGTAGTTCCCATGTCCGACCGCATCGCCCGCCAGCAAGCCCTGCAACAGGCGCTCAAAGAGCGCATCCTGATCCTCGATGGCGGCATGGGCACCATGATCCAGAGCTACAAGCTGCAGGAAGAGGATTACCGCGGCACCCGCTTCGCCGACTGGCCGAGCGATGTGAAGGGCAACAACGACCTGCTGCTGCTGACCCGCCCGGACGTGATCCAGGCCATCGAGAAGGCCTACCTGGACGCTGGCGCGGACATCCTGGAAACCAACACCTTCAACGCCACCCGCGTGTCCCAGGCCGACTACGGCATGGAAGAGCTGGTCTACGAGCTGAACGTCGAAGGCGCGCGCCTGGCCCGTGAGGTGGCCGACGCCAAGACCGCCGAGAACCCGGCCAAGCCGCGCTTCGTCGCCGGCGTGCTCGGCCCGACCAGCCGCACCTGCTCCATCTCCCCGGACGTGAACAACCCCGGCTACCGCAACGTCACCTTCGACGAGCTGGTGGAGAACTACACCGAGGCTACCCGCGGCCTGATCGAGGGCGGCTCCGACCTGATCCTGATCGAGACCATCTTCGACACCCTCAACGCCAAGGCGGCGATCTTCGCCGTGCAGGGCGTGTTCGAGGAGCTGGGTTACGAGCTGCCGATCATGATTTCCGGCACCATCACCGACGCCTCCGGCCGTACCCTGTCGGGCCAGACCACCGAGGCGTTCTGGAACTCGGTGCGCCACGCCAAGCCGATCTCGGTGGGCCTGAACTGCGCGCTCGGCGCCAAGGAACTGCGTCCCTACCTGGCGGAGCTGGCGGCCAAGGCCGACACCCAGGTCTCGGCCCACCCCAACGCCGGCCTGCCGAACGCCTTCGGCGAATACGACGAAACCCCGGCGCAGATGGCCGAAGTGGTGGAAGAGTTCGCCGCCAGCGGCCTGCTGAACATTGTCGGCGGTTGCTGCGGCACCACCCCGCCGCACATCCAGGCCATCGCCGAAGCGGTAGCCAAGTACCCGCCGCGCGTCATTCCAGAGATTCCCAAGGCTTGCCGCCTGTCGGGCCTGGAGCCCTTCACCATCGATCGCAGCTCGCTGTTCGTGAACGTCGGCGAGCGCACCAACATCACCGGCAGCGCCAAGTTCGCCCGGCTGATCCGCGAGGAGAACTACACCGAGGCCCTGGAAGTCGCCCTGCAGCAGGTGGAAGCCGGCGCCCAGGTGATCGACATCAACATGGACGAAGGGATGCTCGACTCCCAGGCGGCCATGGTCACCTTCCTCAACCTGATCGCCGGCGAGCCGGACATTTCCCGCGTGCCGATCATGATCGACTCCTCCAAGTGGGAAGTGATCGAGGCCGGCCTGAAGTGCATCCAGGGCAAGGGCATCGTCAACTCCATTTCCATGAAGGAAGGCGTGGACGCCTTCAAGCACCATGCGCGCCTGTGCAAGCGCTACGGTGCCGCCGTGGTCGTAATGGCCTTCGACGAGGCCGGCCAGGCCGACACCGCCGCGCGCAAGAAGGAAATCTGCCAGCGCAGCTACGACATCCTGGTCAATGAAGTGGGCTTCCCGCCGGAAGACATCATCTTCGACCCGAACATCTTCGCCGTGGCCACCGGCATCGAGGAACACAACAACTACGCGGTGGACTTCATCGAGGCCTGCGCCTACATCCGCGACCAGCTGCCCTATGCGCTGTCCTCCGGTGGCGTGTCCAACGTGTCCTTCTCCTTCCGTGGCAACAACCCGGTGCGCGAGGCCATCCACTCGGTCTTCCTCTACCACGCCATCAGGAACGGCCTGACCATGGGCATCGTCAACGCCGGCCAGCTGGAGATCTACGACGAGATCCCCGCCGAGCTGCGCGAAAAGGTCGAGGATGTGGTGCTCAACCGCCATGAAGGCAGCACCGAGGCGCTGCTGGCCATCGCCGACAACTACCGTGGCGGTGGCGCCGTGAAGGAAGCCGAGAACGAGGAGTGGCGCAGCTACCCGGTGGAGAAGCGCCTGGAGCATGCCCTGGTCAAGGGCATCACCACCTACATCGTCGAAGACACCGAGGAATGCCGCCAGCGGTGCGCGCGCCCCATCGAGGTGATCGAGGGCCCGCTGATGGCGGGCATGAACGTGGTCGGCGACCTGTTCGGTGCCGGCAAGATGTTCCTCCCGCAGGTGGTGAAGTCCGCCCGCGTGATGAAGCAGGCGGTGGCCCACCTGATCCCCTTCATCGAAGCGGAGAAAGGCGACAAGCCGCAAGCCAAGGGCAAGATCCTCATGGCCACGGTAAAGGGCGACGTGCATGACATCGGCAAGAACATCGTCGGCGTGGTGCTCGGCTGCAACGGCTACGACATCGTCGACCTCGGCGTGATGGTGCCGGCGGAGAAGATCCTGCAGACCGCCATTGCCGAGAAGTGCGACATCATCGGCCTGTCCGGCCTGATCACCCCGTCGCTGGACGAGATGGTCCATGTCGCCAAGGAAATGCAGCGCCAGGGCTTCAACCTGCCGCTGATGATCGGCGGCGCCACCACCTCCAAGGCGCACACCGCGGTGAAGATCGAGCCGCAGTACAGCAACGACGCCGTGGTCTACGTCACCGACGCCTCCCGCGCCGTGGGCGTGGCTACCAGCCTGTTGTCCAAGGAGCTGAAGGCCGAGTTCGTCGAGAAGACCCGCACCGAGTACGCCGAAGTCCGCGAGCGCACCGCCAACCGCGCGGCCCGCACCGAACGCCTGGCCTACTCCGATGCCCTGGCCAACAAGCCGCAGTTCGACTGGAGCAACTACCGCGCGCCCAAGCCGAGCTTCACCGGCGTGCAGCTGCTGGAAGACATCGACCTGGCGGTACTGGCCCGGTACATCGACTGGACGCCCTTCTTCATCGCCTGGGACCTGGCCGGCAAGTACCCGCGCATCCTCAGCGACGAAGTGGTGGGCGAAGCGGCCACCTCGCTGTTCAACGATGCCCAGGCGATGCTCAAGCAGCTGATCGACGGCAAGCAGATCAAGGCCCGCGCGGTGTTCGGCTTCTGGCCGGCCAACCAGGTGGACCACGACGACATCGAGGTCTACGACGCCCAGGGCAGGCCGCTGGCCCGCCTGCACCACCTGCGCCAGCAGACCATCAAGCCCGACAGCAAGCCGAACTTCTGCCTGGCCGATTATGTGGCGCCGAAGGAAAGCGGCATCACCGACTATGTCGGCGGCTTCATCACCACCGCCGGCATCGGCGCCGAGGAACTGGCCAAGCAGTACGAAGCCAAGGGCGACGACTACAGCGCCATCATGGTCAAGGCCCTGGCCGACCGCCTGGCCGAGGCCTGCGCCGAGTGGCTGCACGAGCGCGTGCGCAAGGAACACTGGGGCTACGCGGCCGACGAGCACCTGGACAACGAGGCGCTGATCAAGGAGCAGTACAAGGGCATCCGCCCCGCTCCCGGTTACCCGGCCTGCCCGGACCATACCGAGAAAGGCACCCTGTTCCGCCTGCTCGACCCGCACAGCACCTCGGGCGTGACCCTCACCGAGCACTACGCCATGTTCCCGGCGGCAGCCGTCAGCGGCTGGTACTTCGCCCACCCGGAAGCGCAGTACTTCGCCGTCGGCAAGATCGAGCGCGACCAGGTGGAGAGCTACAGCAAGCGCAAGGGCCAGGACCAGGCCGTGAGCGAACGCTGGCTGGCGCCGAACCTGGGGTACGAGAGCTGATCCTCCCACCGTCGGTGTCTTGCATGGCCTCGCTGGTGGATAGAAAAGCGCTATCCACCCTACAGGGCTTGATCCTGCAGCCTGCGCGTGGGAACGAATTTATTCGCGAATGAATTCGCTCCCACATAGAGCAGGTATTGCCGAGAACGAAAACGGCCCGCGCTTGCGGGCCTTGTTCATGCCGGTGAATCAGCTACCCGAACGGCGCACGAACTTGATCGACCACTCGAAATTGGGCTTGCGCGTGACGCTGATGGCGCGGCGGGTGACGGTGTCGAGGGTGACGTTCCAGAAACCGGTGCTGGGCACCACGATCTTCGCCGGGAAGCGGTCGAAGGCGCCGCCGTGGTAGCTGTGCCGGCCACCGTTCTTGAAGCTGCGGAAGTTCGCATCGTTCATCAGGCGGATATTGCAGGTCTGCGAGCACTGGATGACCACGAGGTCACCCTCGTTGAGGTGCTCGCGTTGATGGATGAACTTCATGAACAGCTCCCGAATCGCTGGATCGAACAGCGCGGCAGGATACCACGGGGGCAAATGTCGCCGCCTCGCCTACGCTGTAGAAGCCGACCAGGAGGGATGAGCTCGGGCACAGGGATGCCCAGCGCCGGCCATCCACCCGGTCATTCCCTGCAATCCGTTCGAACAAGGTGGATCTCCCATGCCGAATGCCAAGCCTATTCATGCGGTCCTGATCAGCGTCGCACTGCTCGGTGCCTGCAGCAGCCAGGCGGAAAACGATGGATTGACCGCTACTGCCAGTGGCGGCGAAGCCTACGCGTCAGGTGTTCCCGGTAGCGTGACCACCGAGACAGAGCAGATCACCGCCGTGGTGAAGGCCGTGGACACCGCCAAGCGCACCTTCACCCTGGAAGATGAGCAAGGCAATCGCCAGACCTTCCACGCCGTGCCGGAGATGCGCAATTTCCCGCAACTGAAGGTCGGTGACCGGGTCAACGCCATAGTCGCCCAGGAGCGGGTGGTCTATCTGCGCGAACCGGGCGAAGCCCGGGAGGACGGCGCCGCCGGCGTGGTGGCCACCACGCCGGAAGGGGCGAAGCCCGGCATGCTGGTGGCCGATACGGTCGAGGTGACCGCCCTGGTCAAGGTCATAGACAAGGCCAACCACACAGCCACCCTGGAGTTCGCCGATGGCAGCCGCCGGACGGTCAGGGTGCGGCCGGATGTGGAATTGAAGGATTCCTACCTGAACCAGGAAGTGGTGATTCGCCTGACCTCCGCGCTGGCCATCAGCGTCGAAGCGCCCTGAACCCTGCCACCGGCTGGTCGGCAGGCCCGCCGATGGGCCTGCCACCGCCTCCTGGACGGTGGTAGGATGCGCGCCCCATGCGTATCAGCGATATCCACCAGCACCTGGCCGACCTCGGCGCCCTCCCCGTCCACAGCGGCCGGGTGGTGCGCGCCTGG
Source organism: Pseudomonas sp. GCM10022186 (assembly GCF_042656385.1). Lineage (NCBI taxonomy): Bacteria > Pseudomonadati > Pseudomonadota > Gammaproteobacteria > Pseudomonadales > Pseudomonadaceae > Pseudomonas > Pseudomonas sp. GCM10022186. Next base: position 57,936 of record NZ_JBHSOU010000064.1, on the reverse strand, counting down.
CTGCAGGGCAAGCCCCTGGACGCCGGCACCCGCCGCCAGCACACCGAGCATTTCCTGCCCCTGAGCGTCCGTGATGGCCTGCCGGCCCTGGCCGAACGCCTGGACGGCCTGGTCCGCCTGCGTTCGGAGCATCCCGGCGCCGACGGTTCCGCGCGCCTGCTGGTGGCATTGAACGACGGCCAGATGGTGGAAAGCGTGCTGCTGCCCCGCGACGGCCTCTGCGTGTCCACCCAGGTGGGCTGCGCGGTGGGCTGCGTGTTCTGCATGACCGGCAAGAGCGGCCTGCTGCGCCAGGTGGGCAGCGCCGAGATAGTCGCCCAGGTGGCCCTCGCCCGCCGCTTCCGGCCGGTGAAGAAGGTGGTGTTCATGGGCATGGGCGAGCCGGCGCACAATCTCGACAACGTGCTGGAAGCCATCGGCCTGCTGGGCACCGATGGCGGCATCGGCCACAAGAACCTGGTGTTCTCCACCGTCGGCGACATGCGCGTCTTCGAGCGCCTGCCGCAGGAGCGGGTCAAGCCGGCCCTGGCGCTGTCGCTGCACACCACCCGCGCCGACCTGCGCGAGCGGCTGCTGCCCAAGGCGCCGCGCATCGCCCCGGACGAGCTGGTGGAACTGGGCGAGCGTTATGCACGCGGCATCGGCTATCCCATCCAGTACCAGTGGACCCTGCTGCGCGGCATCAACGACAGCCAGGAAGAAATGGACGGCATCCTGCGCCTGCTCAAGGGCAAGTACGCGGTGATGAACCTGATTCCCTACAACAGCCTGGACGACGACGAGTACCAGCGTCCGGATTGCGAGCGCATCGTGCAGATGGTCCGCTACCTGCACAGCCGCGGCATCCTCACCAAGGTACGCAACTCCGCGGGGCAGGATGTCGAGGGCGGTTGCGGCCAGTTGCGCGCCCGCGCCGTGGAGCTGGTCAACACCCGCCGCCTGCATCGCCCGGCCTCCTGAACGAATGGACGGCATTCCCTCGCCGACGAGCTAAGCTGAGGCCAGGAGGTGTCCCATGGACGACAAGAACCACGACCAACCCCTGAGCTTCCGCGAGATGCTGCAGAGCGTGCTGGCCGCCGCCTTCGGCGTGCAGAGCGGGAAGAACCGCACCCGTGACTTCAGCCGCGGCAAACCCAGCCACTTCATCATCCTCGGCCTGCTCGCCACCGCCATCTTCGTGGCGGTGCTCTATGGCCTGGTGAGACTGGTGCTGCACCTGGCCGGGGTCTGAGCCTCAGTCGATCAGCGGCTGCAGGGAGAAGCGGTATTCGCGCGCGCCTTTCCTGCCCAGCAGGCTGAAAGTGCGGAAGTCCAGGTCGTAGCCGCGCCGCTCGATATGCCGCAGCAGGCGTGCCGCCTCGTTGCGGTCCAGGGCCTGGAACAACCGGACTTCGCGGTCCTTGCCACCGTGCCCGGCGAAATCCAGGCCGGCGTCATAGTCGTGGAGCAGCACCATGGCCCAGCCACCCAGGGTGAAATGCCCGCTGACCAGGCTACTGACCGACCCATCGAGATAGGCGTTCAGCACTTCGGGGGAATTGTTCAGGGCAGAGAAGCGCAGGTCCTGCCCGGGCTTTCGTCCCAGCTCGGTCGCCGCGCGCATGGCGCCGAACGCCATTTCATCATTGGCCGACCACACCAGCTTCACCTCCGGATAGCGCGGAAACAGCTGCTGCGCCTGGACATAGGCGCGATCGCGGTTCCATTCGCTGTAGACCAGCTGGTGCAGGCGGGCCTGGGGAAATTCGGCCAAAGCGCGCATCAGGCCCTGTTCACGGCGCTTCGCCGCCGGGGTCTGCTTGACGCCGGAGAACGCCAGCATCTCGATGGGCCTGCCCGGCGCCCGGCGTTGCTGCTGCTCCAGCAGCTCCCGGGCCATGAGGTAACCGGCCTCTTCCTCGTTGGCGACCATGCTGCCGATCCAGTCGGGATAGCGCTCCCGGGTGCCGCCCACGAGTGCCTGCTGATCCGCCGTCAGCGTGCTGTTGACGGTGAACAGCTTGACCCCGCTGCCCCGGGACAGGCGCAGGATCTCCGGGCCGGAGTACTGCTCATTGACGAACACCAGGTAGTCGGGCCTGTGGGTCCCCAGCAGCGCTTCGCGGGCCTGGTCGAGCATGCGCTGCATGTCCCGCTCGGCGAACTTCACGTCGAGCGCCATGCCGAGGTCGCTGGCCGCTGCCTGCATGAACTGCGCGTAGCTCACCCAGAAGGGTTCGTTGGTACGGCCGGGATTGAGGAACACCACCGATGCGGCATTCAGCGCCTGGCTGAAGGCCAGGCAGAGGACAAGCAACAGGGAGGCGCAGGGACCTTTCATTCCATCACCCGGGAAAAACGGCGGCGCAGTATAACCGCTTATCGGCGGGTGATCGGATGCAACGGGCCCGGCCGGATCATCCGGTCGGGCCCGTTTTCGCTCACTGGTGGCTGACCCAGAAGATGGCGGTGGAAACAGCGATCAGGATCAGGAAGAAGATGGCCCAGGCGTCGATCTTGCTGTCGTGGTTGGAATCTTCGGAATGATCGGTCATGGCGTCCCCCATTGTTGTGGTTATAGGCGGCTTGCACTTCGAGTAAAGACCAGCCCCCGCGGCGCCTCAAGCCGGAGGTTATGCACCCGGCCCCAACAATAACTTCTGGTTCTTTACATATACTCAAACATCACTTTTGCGCATAACCCCGAACTGGTATCTTCCTCCGGCTCCGCGGGGAGTGCGCGGCCGTGCGCGCAGAAAAGCTGTAAGCAGCCTGATGACAGGACATTTCATGTACGTATACGACGAGTACGATCAACGGATCGTCGAGGACCGCGTCAAGCAGTTCCGCGATCAGACCCGCCGCTATCTGGAAGGCACGCTGTCGGGTGAGGAATTCCGCCCGCTGCGCCTGCAGAACGGCCTGTACATCCAGCGCTACGCGCCCATGCTGCGCGTTGCCGTGCCCTATGGCCTGCTGTCTTCCGTGCAGGTGCGCAAGCTGGCGCAGATCGCTCGCGACTACGACAAGGGCTACGCCCACATCAGCACCCGCCAGAACGTGCAGTTCAACTGGCCGGAACTGGAGGACGTGCCGGAGATCCTCGCCGAGCTGGCCACCGTGCAGATGCACGCCATCCAGACCAGCGGCAACTGCATCCGCAACACCACCACCGACCAGTTCGCCGGCGTCGCCCGCGACGAGCTCGTCGATCCGCGCCCCTGGTGCGAGATCATCCGCCAGTGGTCCACCTTCCACCCGGAATTCTCCCACCTGCCGCGCAAGTTCAAGATCGCCGTGAATGGCGCCGTGAGCGACCGCGCCGCCATCGAAGTCCACGACATCGGCCTGGAGGCGGTGAAGAACGCTGCCGGCGAGCTGGGCTTCCGCGTATCCGTCGGCGGCGGCCTGGGCCGTACCCCGGTGGTCGGCAGCTTCATCAACGAATTCCTGCCGTGGCAGCACCTGATCAGCTACCTCGACGCCATCCTGCGCGTTTACAACCGCTACGGCCGTCGTGACAACAAGTACAAGGCGCGCATCAAGATCCTGGTCAAGGCGCTGACTCCCGAGGTCTTCGCCGAGCGCGTCAACGCCGAATGGGCCCACCTGAAGGACGGCCCCACCACCCTGACCGAAGAAGAAGTGGCGCGCGTCGCCAAGCACTTCGTCGACCCGGCCTACAAGGCCCTGGAAGACCAGGATGCCGCCCTCGCCGCGCTGGACGCCGAGCACCCCGGCTTCGCCCGCTGGCGTACCCGCAACGTCGTGGCCCACAAGAAGCCCGGCTATGCCGCCGTGACCCTGTCGCTCAAGCCCACCGGCGTGGCGCCCGGCGATGTCAGCGACAAGCAACTGGACGCCATCGCCGACCTGGCCGACCGCTACAGCTTCGGCGAAGTGCGCAACAGCCATAACCAGAACATCATCCTGGCCGACGTCGAGCAGGCCCAGCTGTTCACCCTCTGGGGCGAGCTGCGCGAACTCGGCTTCGCCACCCCGAACGTCGGCCTCTTGACCGATATCATCTGCTGCCCGGGCGGCGACTTCTGCTCCCTGGCCAATGCCAAGTCGATCCCGGTGGCCGAAGCCATCCAGCGTCGCTTCGACGACCTGGACTACCTGTTCGACATCGGCGACCTCGACCTGAACATCTCCGGTTGCATGAACGCCTGCGGCCACCACCACGTCGGCCACATCGGCATCCTCGGCGTGGACAAGAAGGGCCAGGAGTTCTACCAGGTGTCCCTCGGCGGCAGCGCCGGCCGTGACGCCAGCCTGGCGCAGATCCTCGGCCCATCCTTCGCCCAGGACGAAATGGCCGACGTGATCGAGAAACTCATCAAGGTCTACGTGGAACAGCGCACCGAGGACGAGAACTTCCTCGACACCTTCCGCCGTATCGGTATCGATCCGTTCAAGGAGCGCGTATATGCAGCGAATCATTAAGAACGGCCAGGTGATCGACGAGACCTGGCACCTGCTGGACAAGGACGCCTCCCTGGACGGCATCCCCAACTGCGACGACATCATCGTTCCGCTGGCCCTCTGGTGCGACCACGCCCATGCCCTGAAAGCGCGCGACGGCGGCCTGGGCGTATGGCTGGATGCCGGCGAGGAGATCGAGGAAATCGCCGGTGACCTGGAGCACTTCCAGGTGATCGCGCTGAACTTCCCGTCCTTCACCGACGGCCGCCACTCCTCCACCGCCTACCTGCTGCGCCAGCGCTACGGCTACCAGGGCGAAGTGCGCGCCATCGGCGACGTGCTGCGCGACCAGCTGTTCGCCCTCAAGCGTTGCGGCTTCGACGCCTTCGCCCTGCGCGCGGACAAGGACCCCTTCGACGCCCTCAAGGCGTTCGAGGACTTCTCCGAGGTCTACCAGGCCTCCAGCGACCAGGCCCTGCCGCTGTTCCGCCGCCGCACGGCCTGAGCCAGGCGCCAACGAGAAGCCCCGCATCCGCGGGGCTTTTTGTTTGGTCGTCCGCGGGCGGCACCGTCTCTTGTAGGGGCGAATTCATTCGCCAACCGAACCGCAGGTTCGGCCCTCGATGCATTTGGGGGCAGCTGCGCCGCCCTTGGCGAATGAATTCGCCCCTACAGGACTACGGCGCGCGCACCGCATCCCAGGCCACCTGCATGAACAGCTCGCGGCAATCGGCCAGGCTGGTGCGGGTGCGCCCGGCCAGCCAGTTGCGGGTGAAGTCCTGCACCGGCCCGATGACCACCGAGGTGAAGCAGTCCCGCGGCATCTCGCGGTAGGCGCCGGCCTCGCGGTAAGGCCGCATGAGTTCCTCTATCCGCCCATGGTGCAGGCGATTGGTTTCGCGCAGCTGCTCGCCCAGTTCGCTCGCTTCCACCCGGCCGCGGCTGTGCAGGATGAAGCGTGCCCAGTCCGGATTCGCCAGCACCCAATCGACATAGCAGGCCACCAGCAGCTTGATGCAGCCCTCGGCGCTGTCCACCTTGGCGAAACCCGCCTCCAGCAGGCGGGCGTAGCCGCTCACCCCTTCCAGGTAGAGCGCGGCGATGATGCGTTCCTTGTTGCCGAAATGGTGGTAGAGGCTGCCGATGCTGGCCCCGGAACGGTCACGGATCATCTCGATGGTGGTGGCATCCACGCCCTGTTCGCTGAAGCAGGCCAGGGCGGCCTGGAGAATGTCGTCTTTGCGGGAGGGACGGCCCATGAATGTCCTCAGATGAGACTAGAATATTTTTCTAGAATACTTTTCTAACTTTCGTATACTGCCCGGGTTCGCGTTTTTCCAGAAGCCCTTTCCACGCCAGGACGGATGCAATGATCAGCCCGACAGAAACCCGGATCGACAATGGCAACGGCCACTTCATCAGCGCCAACTGGTTTCGCCCCGAGGGCGAGCTGCGCGCCGCGGTGCTGATAGTACCCGCCATGGGCGTGCCCCAGCGCTACTACGCCCCCTTCGCCACCTGGCTGGCGCAGCGCGGTTACCTGGTCGCCACCTTCGATTACGTCGGCATGGGCCAGTCACGCAATGGCCACCTGCGCAACCTGGATGTGGACATCCTCGACTGGGCCCGCCATGACTGCAGCACCATGCTCTCCCTCGCGGCCAATGCCGCCGGCGGCAAGCCGCTGTACTGGATCGGCCACAGCCTGGGCGGGCAGATCCTGCCCTTCGTGGAAGGCAACGAGCGCATCAGCAAAGCCCTGACCATCGCCACCGGCAGCGGCTACTGGCGCGAGAACACCGCCGAACTGCGCCGTCGCGTCTGGCTGTTGTGGTTCCTGGTGGCGCCCCTGGTGACGCCGCTGGCCGGCTATTTTCCCGGCAAGCGCCTGGGCATGGTCGGCGACCTGCCCAGGGGGGTGATCCGCCAGTGGCGCCGCTGGTGCCTGGACCCGGAATACGCCGTGGGTGCCGAGGGTGAGACTGTCCGGGCCGCCTTTTCCGCCGTGCGCACGCCCATTACCTCGATCTCCTTCACTGACGACGAGATGATGTCCGGGCGCAATACCGAGTCGCTGCACAACTTCTATCGCCAGGCCGAGAAGCACTTCAAGCGCATCGCCCCGGCGGATGTGGGCGAAAGGGCCATCGGCCACTTCGGCTTCTTCAAGCCGCAGTACCAGCGCTCGCTGTGGGAAGAGGTGCTGCTGCCCGAGCTGGCCTGAGCCGGTCCGGGCTCGCGCTCACTGCCAGAAGCGCTGCTGGTTGAGGCGACTCCACCAGTTCAGCAACAGGCGGTCGATGGCCACGCTGGCGGCCAGGCCCACCCGCTCCTGCAGGGTCTTGCGCGCGGCATAGTGCAGGTGGAACAGCTCGGCCTCCTTGGCCCGCTCGGCCAGGTACTCGTCGCTGGTGCGCAGCTCATCCACCAGTTGCTTTTCCAGCGCCGCCATGCCCAGCCAGACTTCGCCCGTAGCGATCTCCGGCATGTTCAGCTGGGGACGGTAACGGCTGACGAAGCCCTTGAAGAGTTCATGGGTGGTTTCCAGGTCCTCCTGGAACTTCTGCCGGCCCTTCTCGGTGTTTTCGCCGAATACCGTCAGGGTGCGCTTGTACTCGCCGGCGGTGAGCACTTCGAAATCGATGTCGTGTTTCTTCAGCAGCCGATGCACGTTGGGCAACTGCGCGACTACGCCGATGGAGCCGATGATGGAAAACGGCGCGGCGAGGATCTTCTGGCCGATGCAGGCCATCATGTAGCCGCCGCTGGCGGCCACCTTGTCGACGCAGACGGTGAGCGGCACCCCGGCATCGCGGATGCGTGCCAGTTGGGACGAAGCCAGGCCGTAGCTGTGTACCATGCCGCCGCCGCTTTCCAGGCGCACCACCACCTCGTCCCTGTCGGTCGCCATCGAGAGCAGCGCGGTCACCTCATGGCGCAGGTGGTTGGTGGCCGATGCCTTGATGTCGCCATCGAAGTCCAGCACGAAGACCCGTGGCTTCCGCTCGGCCGACTTCTTCGCGCGCTTCGCCGCCTTCGCCTCGGCCTTGCGCGCGGCCTTCAGGTGCGCCTTGTCCAGCACCGAGTGCTCCAGGCGCTCGCGCAGGTCCTTGTAGAAATCGTTGAGCTTGCGCACGTCCAGGTGGCCGCTGGCCACGCGCCGGTTGCGGCCGCGCAGTGCAGCGATGGCAGCCAACACCACCAGGATGGCCACCAGCACGGTCACAGTCCGGGCCAGGAAGCCGGCATACTCGGCAAAGAATTCCACGTAACTCCCCCTCGTTGGTCCTGCTGACGCCAGCCTCCCGGCGGCGCGAAGACCTGCAAGCATAACGGCGCCACCCCCGCCTCGCCAGCGGTCGGAAACCTCTGCATAAACAGCGGGAATGCATTCAAACAAGCGTATGTTTTTTCGTTGACAGCCCCCAGGGTTCCTCATAACCTCGCGGAACTTTCAACCTCGCGAGACGCCAGTACGTGGGCAACATCTACCTGATTCGACATGGCCAGGCTTCCTTTGGCGCCGACGACTACGATGTGCTCTCGCCCCTCGGCATCCGCCAGGCCGAAGTGCTCGGTGCACACCTCGCCCAGTTGGGCCTGCGCCTGGATCGCTGCTACAGCGGCGACCTGCGGCGCCAGCAGCACACGGCCCAGGCCGCCCTGGCCCAGTTCGACGCCGCCGGACTCCAAGCCCCGGCGATCCAGATCGACCCGGCCTTCAACGAATTCGACGCCGACGCGGTAATCCGCGCCCTGCTCCCCGACCTGCTTCCGGAAGAGCCCGAAGCGCTGCACGTACTGCGCAATGCCCCAGCGAACCGCGCCGAGTTCCAGCGCCTGTTCTCCAAGCTGGTACTGCGCTGGGTGTCCGGCGCCCACGACAAGCCCGGCCTGCAGAGCTGGCGGGACTTCGTCGAACAGGTTCGCGGCGGCCTCGAGCGCATCCTCGCCCAGGCCGAGAGCAAGCAGAACATCGCCGTGTTCACCTCCGGCGGCACCATCACCGCCCTGCTCCACCTGGTGGCCGGCATCCCGGCCGACAGCGCCTTCGGCCTCAACTGGCAGATCGTCAACACCTCGCTCAATCGCCTGAAGTTCCGCGGCAACGAGGTGTCCCTGGCTTCCTTCAACAGTCATGTGCATCTGGAGCTGTTGAAGGCGCCGGAGCTCATCACCTATCGCTGAGCCCGGCCCACTGCGGCTGGAAAGGCCGCCGGACATAACCCTAGAAAAAGGAAAACACCATGACCAACGTTGCTGACATCGTCAAAACCATGCAGTCCAAGTTCAACGCCGGTGCCGCCGCTGGCCTGGACCTGGTGTTCCAGTTCAACATCGAAGACGGCGACAACCACTACCTGGTGGTCAAGGATGGCACCTGCGACGTACAGCAGGGCGACGCCGCCAATCCGAACGTCACCCTGATCATGGACAGCGCCACCCTGGTCGGCATCATGACCGGCGAGACCGACGGCATGCAGGCCTTCATGGCCGGCAAGCTGCGCGCCGAAGGCGACATGATGCTGGCGATGAAGCTCGGCGAACTGTTCCCGGTCTAAGCTTCACCGGCATACGCCATGCACACGAAGAACCGGAGTCCCAGGGCTCCGGTTTTTTTTCGCCCGAGTCAGGCGGTGCGGGCGAATCAGGCAGCCTGATTGTGCTGCAACACCTTTGTCTATAACGGCTCGTTCGGCTTGTGACGCCCCTGAGGCGGCATTAGATTAGCGAATAGTCTCGAGCCACCATCATAAACAGAAGGGATAAGCATGTCGCTTACTGATCAATCCACCCGCATCCGCGAAGGCGAAGAGCTCGACGCCGCCGTCATCGACCCGTACCTCAAGGCCAATATCCCCGGCCTCACCGGCACCCCACGCATCAGCCAGTTTCCCGGCGGCGCCTCCAACCTGACCTACCTGCTGGAATACCCGAACCAGGAGTTCGTGCTGCGCCGGCCGCCCTTCGGCCACAAGGCCAAGTCCGCCCACGACATGGGCCGCGAGTTCCGCATCCTCAACCAGCTCAACGCCGGCTTCCCCTACTGCCCGAAGGCCTACGTGCACTGCACCGACGAGTCGGTGATCGGCGCGGAGTTCTACGTGATGGAACGGGTGAAGGGCGTGATCCTGCGCGCCGACCTGCCGGCCGACATGTCGCTCGACGCAGGCCAGGCCCGCGATCTGTGCCTGAGCTTCATCGACAAGCTGGTGGAGCTGCACAACGTCGACTACCAGGCCTGCGGCCTGGGCGACCTGGGCAAGCCGGAAGGCTACGTGCAGCGCCAGATCGCCGGCTGGACCGACCGCTACGAGAAGGCCCTGACCCCGGACGCGCCGACCTGGGAACCGGTCAAGGCCTGGCTCCGCGACAAGATGCCCGCCGACCACCACAAGCCGGCGATCGTGCATAACGACTACCGCTTCGACAACGTCATCCTCGACCCGGCCAACCCGATGAAGATCATCGGCGTGCTGGACTGGGAACTGACCACCATCGGTGACCCACTGATGGATCTCGGCAACACCCTCGCCTACTGGATCGAGGCGAAGGACCCGGCACCGGTGCAACTGATGCGCCGCCAGCCCAGCCACCTGCCGGGCATGCTCAGCCGCCAGGAGTTCGCCGACTACTACGCCGAGCGCGCCGGCCTGCCGCCCATCGCCAACCTGGACTTCTACTACACCTACGGCCTGTTCCGCCTGGCCGGCATCGTCCAGCAAATCTACTACCGCTACTTCCATGGCCAGACCCAGGACAAGCGCTTCGCCCAGTTCATCCACATGAACAAGTTGCTGGAGCAGATGAGCCTGCAGGTCATCAACCAATCACGGCTGTAAACCGGATCACAACAAGGGGAACCCCATGTCCAAGACCACTCTGTTCGACCTCGACGGCAAGATCGCCTTCGTTTCCGGCGCCAGCCGCGGCATTGGTGAAGCCATCGCCAAACTGCTGGCCCAGCAAGGCGCCCACGTGATCGTCTCCAGCCGCAAGATCGAAGGCTGCCAGGCCGTGGCCGACGCCATCATCGCGGACGGCGGCCAGGCCACCGCCATCGCCTGCCACATCGGCGAAATGGATCAGATCCAGCGCGTCTTCGCCGAGATCCGCGAACGCTTTGGCCGCCTCGATATCCTCGTCAACAACGCCGCCACCAACCCGCAGTTCGCCCACGTGCTGGACACCGACCTGTCGGCCTTCCAGAAGACCATCGACGTCAACGTCCGCGGCTATTTCTTCATGTCCATCGAGGGCGGCAAGCTGATGAAGGAGAACGGCGGCGGCAGCATCATCAACGTCGCGTCCATCAACGGCGTTTCCCCGGGCGAGTTCCAGGGCATCTACTCGGTGACCAAGGCGGCGGTGATCAACATGACCAAGGTCTTCGCCAAGGAGTGCGCGCAGTTCGGCATCCGCTGCAACGCCCTGCTGCCAGGCGCCACCGACACCAAGTTCGCCTCAGTACTGGTGAACACCGAGAGCATCCGCAACAGCTTCCTGCAGCGCATCCCGCTCAAGCGCATCGCCGATCCGAGCGAAATGGCCGGCGCCGTGCTGTACCTGGCCAGCGACGCCTCCAGCTACACCACCGGCGTGTCGCTGAACGTGGACGGCGGCTTCCTCTCCTGAGGACAGGCGGCTACGGAAAAGGGAGCCTTGGTGCTCCCTTTTTCACGTTTCTGTGGGAGCGGCGGTGGATGTCGCTTTTCACATCCACCGGCGCGGCCACACCCGGCACCGATGGTGGATCGGTGAAGCGTGATCCACCCTACAGGGCTGCTGCACCGCGCAGGCGCCGCGCCAGGCGTAGGGTGGATGTCGCTTTTCACATCCACCAGCGCGGCCAAGCCCGGCGCCGATGGTGGATCGGTGAAGCGTGATCCACCCTACAGGGCTGGTGTACCGCGCAGGCGCCACGCCAGGCGTAGGGTGGATATCCCGAAAGGGATTTTCACCCTACGCCCGTCCATTCACTGCCAGCCCTTCAAGGCTTCCTCGGCCACCGGGTTCAGCGGCTGCGCCATCAGGCCGGTGGGCGACAGGCTCACGGAGTAGACCGCGCCATCGGCCATGGGCAGGTAGGTGACCCGCTGCGCTTCGGGAGCGAAGAGGAAGAAGTCGCGCTGGGACACGCGCAGCCAGCGCCAGAGGTCGACGCCATAGGGACTCGCGGCCAGTTGCGCGCGCGGGTGCTGGGCCAGGGCCTGCTGTTCGATGGCCAGGTAGCGCCCCGAGAGACGCTCCAGGCGGTAGCCGGGCTCCAGGCCGAGCAGTTGGCCCAGGCCCTTCCACTTGAACAGGCGCGCGTCCAGTTGCCAGAGATCGCCGTCCAGCCGCACCTCGCGCTCGTTGCCGCCTTCCAGCAGGGTCACCTGGTAGTTCTGTGGGCCGAGGGCCTTGAAGTTCAGGGTCACCAGCGGCTTGTCCTGCGGCAGCTCGGTGTAGCTCCAGAGGTCGCGGGCCACCAGCGCCACCAACAGCGCCAGGGCCAGAAAGGCCAGGCCGCAGGTGCCGCGCAGCCAGCCGAGGAACCAGCTGCGGTCGAAGAGGATGCGCCCTGCCACCGCCGCCACCAGCAACGCCAGCAGGGCGGCCGCCCAGGCCAGGCCGTCATACTGCATGGTGCCCATTCCTTATGCATGAAAATGCCGGCATTATGCGCAACTCCCCAAGCCGCAGCCACAAGCCACGCGGCGGTTGTAGACACGGACCTCGTTTTCCATGCCATTCCCCTTCGAGCTGGCGGTCGATCCCGCCACCCTGACGATTCTCGCCTTTGTTGCCTTTCTTGCCGGATTCATCGACGCCATCGCCGGCGGCGGCGGCCTGCTGACCATCCCCGCCCTGCTCACCGCCGGCCTGCCACCGCACCTGGTGCTGGGCACCAACAAGCTCTGCGCCACCTTCGGCTCGGGCACCGCCGCCTACACCTTCTATCGACGCAAGTTGTTCGACCCGTCGAAATGGCGCAATGCGCTGATCGCCACTGCCGTTGGCGCGGCCCTGGGCGCGGTGATCGCCCACTGGTTGCCCGCCGCCTGGCTCAACCAGATGCTGCCGGCGGTGGTCTTCGGTTGTGGCCTGTACCTGCTGTTCGGCAAGACGCCGGATACCGCGCACAGCCATGACGCGCCCATCTCCCGTGGTCGCCAGTGGCCCCAGGGCCTCGGGCTCGGCTTCTACGATGGCGTTGCCGGTCCCGGCACCGGCGCCTTCTGGACCGTCAGCAGTCTGCTGTTCTACCCCCTGGACCTGGTGCGCGCCAGCGGCGTCGCCCGCAGCATGAACTTCGTCAGCAATGCCATGGCCCTGGCGGTGTTCATCGTCGGGGGCCAGGTGGCCTGGGCATTGGGTATCAGCATGGGGCTGGCGCTGATGGCCGGCGCCTTCCTCGGTGCTCGCACGGCCATCCAGGGCGGCGCCAAGTTCATCCGCCCGGTGTTCGTCCTGGTGGTACTGGCGCTGACCGCGCGCCTAGTCTGGCAGCACTGGATCGGCTAAGCCGAGGCGCCGCGCCACATAGAGGTCGATGAGGTAGCGGGCGATGGAGCGCTGGGCCGGCAGCGGCGGCAGCGCATCGACGGAGAACCAGCGGGCGTCTTCGATCTCGCCCGCTTGCGGGACTATCTCACCGCTGCGGTACTCGGCATGGAAGCCGAGCATCAGCGAATGCGGGAAGGGCCAGTTCTGGCTGGCGATGTACTGGATGTTGCCGATCTCCACGCCCACCTCTTCCCGCACCTCGCGGGCCACGCAGGCCTCCACCGACTCGCCCGGCTCGACGAAGCCGGCCAGGGTGCTGTAGACGCCGCTGACGAAGCGCGGCGAGCGCGCCAGCAGCAGTTCGTCGCCGCGGCTGACCAGGACGATCATGCTCGGCGAGAGCCGTGGGTAGTGGTGGACTTCGCAACTCGGGCAGCGCATCGCGCGTTCGCCCGCCACCGGCTCCATGCGCTGGCCGCAGCTGCCGCAGAAGCGGTGCTGGTCGGCCCAGGTGCCGATCTGGCTGGCGAAGCCGAGCATGCGGAAGATCTCGGCGTCTCCTTGCAGCATCACCTGGCGCAGGCCCTGCCAGAAGCAGCCGGCCACCTCGGCCGGGTGGGCCAGCTCCAGCAGGTAGATCGGGTCGCCATCGAAGTGGCCGATGCCATGCTCGGCGAGCACCGGCAGTTCCTGGCGCTTCAGCCACTCGCGGGGAAACAGCACGCCGTTGCTGTCGGTGAGGAACTGCTGGCGGCAATGGGCCAGCGCCCAGCCCCCCGCCTGGATGGTATCGAGCAGGCCGGCCTGCCAGCGCGTCGCGGCCATGTCAGGCAGCCACCCGCAGGCCCAGGGCCCGCACGCTGCTGGCCGCCAGGTCGAGTACGTCGGTCTGGAAGCCACGGCGCATGCCGGCGCCGCCTTCCAGGTAGTACTCGAGGCTGGTCAGGGCATCGGCCAGGGTTTCCAGCATCTGTTCCGAAGGCATGACGGACATCTCCAGCATCTGCTGCTGAATATAGTCGCCACACCCCCCCACCAGGGAGGCGGCACGCTCCTGGTCGAGGAACCACAGGCCGCCGCGCACCGCCTGCAGGCTCACCGGCACATTGGCCAGGTGCAGCTTGTCGCCGTTGGACTCCAGGTAGGCGGTGATGGCGCGCTTGGCCATGGCCAGGCCGGCCTGGGCCTCGTCCAGCACCACGATGCGCGCTTCGGCGAGCTGGTGGTTGGCGAAGGAGTCCTCTTCGTGGCCAGCTTCGGCGGCCTGACGCCCATGGCGCCGCTCACCGCTGTCGAGGCCAGCCACCATGCCCTCCACATAAAGCACGGCATCGGCCAGCTTGAGCAGTTCGGTGGGCTCGACCGGCGCCGCGGCGCTCCAGGCGGCCACCATGGGCAACTGCGACTGCAGCGCGTTGCCGGGGGAAATCAGGCCGACCATCGCCAGGGTCTTGGCCAGCTTGCCCAGCAGGGCGTGAAGACTGTCGAAGGACTCTACCGGTGCTGTGCCGCGCTCGATCAGGTCGATCATGTCCTTGACGCTGTTCAGCTCCTCGAAGATGGCCGCGGACAGCGAACGCATCACCGCCTGGCCAGGGCCGGAGAGGCGCTGGTATTCCTGTTCCAGGAGCTGGTCGGTGAAAGGCAGCGCGGTCATGCCGAAGGAATCGCGCAACTCGCGGGCGCGCGGCCCCTGGCTGTCGGCCAGCGCCACCAGGTAGAGGAGTTCCTTCTGCAGGCTGCGCGGTACTTCACAGGCCGTGTTGGCGAGCAGCTGCTTGAGTTCGCGGTCCAGGCGCGAGAACAGTTGCTTGCGCGACTTGCGCGCGAGCAGTTGGCCATCCCGTTGCGATTCGATGGCCGCCGCGCCGATCCAGCAGAGACGACCCAGGGGCTGCTCCGCGAACAGCCGCTCCAGCCCGCCGAGGGCGCGCTCCATCATGCGCAGGGAACTCGGCACCTTGGCGCCGCGCAGGAAACCCAGCAGGCCCTGCTGGTAGGCCTGGCGGAAGCGCCGGGCCAGGACATCGGGATTCACGCCTTGCGGCAGCCTGACCGCCACAGCGCCCTGGCGTGCCAGGTCCAGGCGCACGCTGAAGAAATAGCTTTCCGGCAATGGCGCCTGGCCACCGGCCTGGCGCAGGTCGTTGATTGCCGGCAGCAGCAGCTCGGGCATTTCCTGGCGGTGCAGGTCGAGGTTTTCCAGGTAACGGCGCAGCACATGCAACGCATTGCTCAGCGCCGCGAGCTGGACGTCGCGCTCTTCGCCGGCGCCGGCGGGTATGTCGGTAGCCTGGTCGAGCAGTTCCTGGGCCAGCAGTTCGGCGCCGGTCAGCTCGATCAGGTTGAGGGTGCCGCGCACCTGGTGCATGGCTTCCACAGCCTGCTGCAGCAAGCCGCCGTTCTGGCGCTCGGCGATGAAGTGTTCGAGGCTCTGCTCGGCCTGGTCCATGGTGGCGTACAGTTCGTCGCGCACCAGCCCCAGCGAAGTGACTCCGGTAACCATGCCTTAATGCGCCTCCGACGCGAATGTGCGGTACCGCATCAGTCAGCGAACTCTGGTTTCTGCTTGCTCATATGGGCCGCCATGGCCACGCGCAGGTCGGTCGATTGCAGCATCGCCGCGTTCCAGGTGGCGACGTACTCGAGGCCATCGTCGACCCGGTGATCGCGCATGTAGCGGATCATTTCCTTGGTGCCGCGCACGGCGATGGGCGACTTGGCGGCGATCTGGTGGGCGATGCCGAACACCCCGTCGAGCAGGGCGTCCTGGTCGGCGTAGGTGCGGTTCACCAGGCCGAGGCGCTGCGCTTCTTCGCCGTCGATGGTGCGGCCGGTGTAGGCCAGTTCACGCATCATGCCGTCGCCGATGATGCGCGGCAGGCGCTGCAGCGTGCCGACGTCCGCGGCCATGCCGATGTCGATTTCCTTGATGGCGAATTGCGCGTCGATGGTCGAGTAGCGCATATCGCAAGCCGAGATCAGGTCGATGGCGCCGCCCAGGCAGTAGCCCTGGATGGCGGCGATCACCGGCTTGCTGCAGTTGTCGACGGCGTTGAAGGAGCCCTGCAGCTCGAGGATCTTGCGGCGCAGGGTGCGCGCATTGCGGCCTGCATCCGGGCCAAGCTGGGCGCCGACCGAGGCCAGCAGCATCAGGTCGATGCCGGAGGAGAAATGCTTGCCGGCCCCCGAGAGCACCACTACCCGGACTTGGTCGTTGTCTTCGATCTCGCGGAAGATTTCGACGATCTCTCCCCAGAAATCGGCGTTCATCGCGTTGATCTTCTCGGGACGGTTGATCTGCACATGGGCGATCTTGTCTGCCAACTCTACACGGAAGGCTTTGTAATCAGGCACGGGTCGGTCCTCGGCGTGCGCCATGGAAATGCGGCGTTCAGGAAGCCCGGCAACTATAACAAGCACGATGTAAAAGTCGATGCCGCCCACTGTGACGCAGGCCTCGCCGCGCGACTGAAACTTCACCGCGCAAATCAGCCACAAGCACTTGATCTAACGAGCCCACGCTGGCACTTTCGCTGCCCCGTCCAACCACCACATTCCAGGGACAATCTCGATGCCCGTCTCGCCCGCCGCCGCCTTCGGCCGCAACTTCCTCGGCAACTCGCCGCACTGGTACAAGCTGTCGATCATCGCCTTCCTGGTGCTCAATCCGCTGGTGCTCTGGCTGCTCGGCCCGGTGGTCTGCTCCTGGCTGCTGGTGGCCGAGTTCATCTTCGCCCTGGCCATGGCGCTGAAGTGCCACCCCCTGTTGCCCGGCGGCCTGCTGGTGATCGAAGCGCTGTTGCTGGACCTGGCGACGCCCGCGGCGGTGTACGAGGAGTTGCAGCACAATTTCCCGGTGATCCTGCTGCTGATGTTCATGGTGGCAGGCATCTATTTCATGAAGGACCTGCTGCTCCTGCTGTTTTCCCGCCTGCTGCTGGGGGTACGCAGCAAGGCGCTGCTGGCCCTGGCGTTCTGCCTGCTGGCCGCCTTCCTCTCGGCTTTCCTCGATGCCCTGACCGTGACTGCGGTGATCATCAGCGTCGCCCTCGGCTTCTACGGCGTCTATCACCGCGTCGCCTCGGGCAGGGGCATGGGCGACGTGCACGACACCGACTCCGACAGCGACCTCTCCAGTTCGAGTCGCGCGGATCTGGAAACCTTTCGCGCCTTCCTGCGCAGCCTGCTGATGCACGCCGCGGTGGGCACCGCCCTGGGCGGCGTCTGCACCCTCGTCGGGGAGCCGCAGAACCTGCTGATCGGCCATGAGGCCGGCTGGCACTTCAAGGAGTTCTTCCTGAATGTGGCGCCGGTGTCCATGCCCGTGCTGGCGGCCGGTCTGTTGACCTGCGTGCTGCTGGAGAAGCTGCGCTGGTTCGGCTATGGCGCCGAGTTGCCGGAAAACGTGCGCCAGATCCTGGCCGATTTCGCCCGGGAAGAGAATGCCCGCCGTACCCAGTCCCAGCGTATGGCGCTGATGGTGCAGGGGGCCGCGGCCCTGATACTGATCCTCTGCCTGGCCCTGCACGTGGCGGAAGTGGGGCTGATCGGCCTGCTGGTCATAGTGCTGATCACCAGCTTCAGCGGCATCACCGACGAGCACCAGATCGGCCGCGCCTTCCAGGACGCCCTGCCCTTCACCGCGCTGCTGGTGGCCTTCTTCGCCGTGGTGGCGGTGATCCAGCAACAGCACCTGTTCACCCCGATCATCCACGCGGTGCTGGCGCTGCCCGCCGAGCAGCAGCCGGGAATGCTGTTCATCGCCAACGGCCTGCTTTCGGCCATCAGCGACAACGTCTTCGTCGCCACCATCTACATCACCGAAGTGAAGAATGCGCTGGAGTCCGGCGCCATGACCCGCGAGCACTTCGACACCCTGGCGGTGGCCATCAACACCGGCACCAACCTGCCCAGCGTCGCCACCCCCAACGGCCAGGCGGCCTTCCTCTTCCTGCTCACCTCAGCCATCGCGCCTCTGGTGCGCCTGGGGTACGGGCGGATGGTGTGGATGGCCCTGCCCTACACCATAGTGATGGGTGTGCTCGGCTGGTGGGCCGTCAGCCATTGGCTCTGACGGCCGCCTCGGCCTGCACCCGATTGCGCCACTGGCGCCAGGTGTAGAGCGGAATGCCGGCCATCAGCACCAGGAAGCCCCAGAAGATGGCCTGCTCCCCCGTGCCGTACAGGGCCCAGATGGAATAGACGAAGCCCAGCACGCCGATGGC
The DNA here is from genome assembly GCF_042656385.1 of Pseudomonas sp. GCM10022186. Taxonomy (NCBI): domain Bacteria; kingdom Pseudomonadati; phylum Pseudomonadota; class Gammaproteobacteria; order Pseudomonadales; family Pseudomonadaceae; genus Pseudomonas; species Pseudomonas sp. GCM10022186. The sequence continues at coordinate 39,808 of NZ_JBHSOU010000064.1, read as the reverse complement.
CACCAGCCGGCCACGCTCGCGCTCGGAGAAGTCGCCGGGCTTCACCGCCAGCTGCTGCAACAGGGCGGCGGTGCAGAAGGCGTAGGGCACGACCCCGGTCATGGTGCCGAGCAGAATGATCACGTTGAACACGTCCACCAGGTCGCCCTGCCCGTCCACCAGCACCAGGGCCGTGACCAGCACACCGGAGACCAGCAGGCCGTTGGCCGGCACGCCGTACTTGTTGGTCTGGGCCAGATGCTCGGGCAGCAGGCCGTCGCGCGCGGTGGCCATGGGGATCTGCCCCTGCAGCAGCACCCAGCCGTTGAGCGCACCCAGGCAGGCGATCACCGCTCCCGCCGCCACCAGGTGATAACCCCAGTCGCCCACCAGCACCCGCGCCGCATCGGCGAAGGGTGCGGTGGAGCGCATCAGCACCTCGGGGGGCAGCACGCCCTGCACCGCGGTGATGGAGAGGATGTAGACCCCAGCCGCCACCAGGGTGCCGAACACGGTAGCGCGGGGGATGGTGCGCCTGGGATTGTCCACATCGTCCGCCGGCACCGTGGCCGATTCCAGGCCGATGAAGGACCAGAGGGTCAGGGCCGCGGTGGTGGCGATGGCCTGGGCGTAGCCGCCGACACCTGCTGGCAGCTCGCTCACCTCGGGAATGCGCAGGTGATCGGGGTTGAAGGAGAACCAGCCGAGCACGCCCACCAATAGCAAGGGCACCAGCTTGAGCGCCGTGAGCAGGTTCTGCGCCAGGCCGAAGGCGCCAATGCCGCGCAGGTTGATCAGGGTGCAGAGCCAGATGGCGCCGATGGCGGTGCTCACCATCAGCACCGGGTCGCGCAGGGCCGGGATGAACACTTGCAGGTAGCCCACCAGGGTCACGGCGATGGCGGCGTTGCCGATCCAGGCGGCCTTCCAGTAGGTCCAGGCGCAGAGGTAGCCGGCGAAGCTGCCGAAACCGTCGCGGGTATAGGCGTAGGGGCCGCCGGCGGAAGGATTGAGCCGCGCCAGGCGGGCGAAGGTCAGCGCCAGCAGGACCGCACCGGTGCTGGAAATCAGCCAGCCGTACAGGCTGAGGCCCCCATAGGCCGCGAGACTGGAGGGAAGCAGGAACACGCCCGAGCCGATCATGTTGCCCACCACCAGCGCGGTGCAGGTCCAGAACCCCATGCTGCCGCGCGACTTCACTCCATCCCCTGTCGCCATCGCTTCCCCCGCTGGCCGAATTATTCCCTGATGCAGTCCACTGTATAGCAGCGACCTGTAGGAGTTTCCTGACAGTTGAGGCCATGCACGTCGATATCGAAACCGGGGAAGCTCTGGTCGAAGGTCCGGGCGAACTCCAGGTAGTCGATGATGGCCCGGGTCTGGGCGGTGAAGCGCTCACCCGGCATGATCAGCGGGATACCCGGCGGATAGGGCACCAGCATCACCGCGGCGATGCGGCCCTGCAGCTGGTCCAGCGGCACCGCCTCCACCTCGCCGCGCACCAGCTTGTCGTAGGCATCGGCCGGCTTCATCGCCACTTCCGGCAGCTTGGTGTACATCCGCCGCAGGGCCTTGGGGGTCGCACTGTTGCGGTAACAGGCGTGCAACGCGCCGCAGAGGTCGCGCAGGCCCATGCCGGCATAACGCGCGCCGTGGGCGGCTGCGATGGAGGGCAGCGCCTGGGCCAGGGGCTGGTTGGCGTCATAGCCGCGCTTGAACTCCAGCAGCTCGGTCAGCAGCGTGCTCCACTTGCCCTTGGTGATGCCCATGGAGAACAGCACCAGGAAGGAGTAGAGGCCGGTCTTCTCCACCACCAGCCCGCGTTCCCAGAGAAACTTGCTGACCACCGCCGCAGGAATGCCCTGCTCCCCCAGCTTGCCGTCCGCGGTGAGGCCCGGCGTCACCAGGGTGACCTTGATCGGGTCGAGCAGCACGTAGTCTTCCGCCACCTCGCCGAAGCCGTGCCAGCCGGTATCCGGGCGCAACAGCCAGTCCCCGGTGGCGACGACATCGGCGCCCTCCACCAGCGGCGGTTGCCAGATGCCGAACCACCAGTCGTGTGCCTCCAGGTTCTGCCGCACATTGGCCAGGGCCCGGCGAAAGCGCAGCGCCTCGTCGAAGGTTTCCTGGATCAGCGAGCGCCCGGCCGGGCCCTCCATCATGGCCGAGGCCACGTCCAGCGAGGCGATGATGCCGTACTGGGGCGAGGTGGAGATGTGCATCATGAAGGCTTCGTTGAAGCGGTGGCGGTCGAGCCGGCGCGCGCCGCCGTCCTGCACGTGGATCATCGAGGCCTGGCTGAAGGCCGCCAGCAGCTTGTGGGTGGAGTGGGTGGTGAACACCAGGGGCGAGTGCGCCTCGCGCCGGGTGCACATGCCATAGCGCCCGGCATAGAACTCGTGGAAGGCGGCGTAGGCGTACCAGGCCTCGTCGAAGTGCAGCACGTCCACCGAGTCGCCCAGGGCCTGCTTGATCAGTTCGGCGTTGTAGCAGAGGCCGTCGTAGGTGGAATTGGTCACCACCGCCAGCTTGACCTTGGGCTCGCGCCCCTTGGCCAGGGGGCTGGCGTCGATCTTGGCCTGGATCGATTCGCGGCTGAATTCGCTGAGGGGAATCGGCCCGATGATGCCCAGCTCGTTGCGCTCCGGCGTCAGGTACAGCGGGATGGCACCGGTCATGATGATCGAATGGACGATGGACTTGTGACAGTTGCGGTCCACCAGCACCAGGTCGTCGCGGCCGACCATGGAGTGCCAGACGATCTTGTTCGCGGTCGAAGTGCCGTTGATCACGAAGAAGGTGTGGTCGGCGCCGAAGTTCTGTGCCGCACGCGCCTCGGCCTCGGCCAGCGGGCCGGTGTGGTCGAGCAGCGAGCCCAGTTCGGGCACCGAAACCGAGAGGTCCGAGCGCAGCGTGTTCTCGCCGAAGAACTGGTGAAACGCCTGCCCTACCGGACTCTTGCGATAGGCCACGCCACCGCCGTGACCCGGCGTATGCCAGGAATAGTTGGACTGGGCGGTGTGCTCCACCAGGGCACGGAAGAACGGCGGCAACAGCCCCTCCAGGTAACTGCGCGCGGCGCGGGCCACCTGGCGGGCGAGGAAGGGCACGGTGTCCTCGTAGAGGTAGAGCAGTCCGCGCAGCTGGTTGAGGTCGGCCATGGCCTCGGCCGGGGCGTTCTCGATGGTCACCTGCTCGCCCAGGGCGAAGATGGGGAGCTGCGGCGCACGCACCCGGGCGACGCGGATCAGTTCCACCATGTCCTGCAACAGGCGCTGGTTGTCCCCGGCGCCTTCGGCGGCGACCAGGATGCAGGCCAGGCCGTGGTGGGTGGAAGCGACGATGCGGCCTTCTGCGGAACTGGCGGTGGGGAGGATGGTGAAACCGTCCTGCTCCAGCTCACGGGCAATGCTGCGCACCCGGTCGCCGGCGACGGTGTCGGCCTTGATATCGCGATGGACGATGAGGACGGGGAACTTGAGCTCTTTATACATTGTGGCTCCCTGAGGGGCGGTCCCGGCCGCCTATGCCCTCAGGGTAGAAGCTCGCTCGCGGGGGCGGTACCCCCGCAGCCACTGGCTGTACGTAAAGGTCGCAATCAGGACGCCGGCGGCGCCTCCAGCTGCACCCAGAGCGCCGGCGCCCCGGCGGACTTCTCGATGGCCGCCAGGCGCGAGGCATGGGCTGCCAGCTCCTCGTCGCTGGCGCGGATCACCCGGCCGCGGGCGCGGTCGGCCGGCAGCCGGCGGATCGGGGATGCGTGGGCGCGGCCCCCCGTGCCATCGCCACCCTCGCCCGCGAGGGACAGGTTGGTCTGGCCACCGGTCATCGCCAGGTAGACGTCGGCGAGGATCTCGGCGTCGAGCAGTGCGCCGTGCAGCTCACGGTTGGAGTTGTCGACGTCGTAGCGCTTGCACAGGGCGTCCAGGCTGTTGCGCTGGCCCGGGTGGCGCTCGCGGGCCATCAGCAGGGTGTCGAGCACCGTGCAGTATTCGCTGACGTCGCTGCGCTCGGCCTGCCCCAGCAGGGCGAATTCGTTGTTGATGAAGCCGACGTCGAACGCCGCGTTGTGGATGATCAGCTCGGCGCCCTTGATGAACTCGAAGAATTCGTCGGCGACATCCTTGAAGCGCGGCTTGCCCACCAGGAACTCGTTGGTGATGCCGTGGACCGCGATGGCGCCTTCATCCACCTCGCGGTCGGGTTGCAGGTAGACGTGGAAGTGACGACCGGTCAGGCGTCGGCCTTCCAGTTCGACGCAGCCGATCTCGATGACCCGGTGGCCATCGGTGACCGGCATGCCGGTGGTTTCAGTATCGAGGACAACGTAACGCATGTTCAGAACCTATGAAGGAGGCTGCCGCAATGACGGCGAAATTCTAGCGGGCACCCAGCTCGCTGACACCCCGGTTGGCCAACTGGTCGGCGCGCTCGTTGCCGGGATGGCCGGTATGGCCACGCACCCACTGCCAGCTCACGCTGTGGCGATTGACCTGCTCGTCCAGGGCCCGCCAGAGGTCGGCGTTCTTCACCGGCTGCTTGGCGGCGGTCTTCCAGCCGCGCTTCTTCCAGTTGGGCATCCACTCGGTGATGCCCTGCATCACGTACTGGGAGTCGGTGATGATCCTGACCTCGCACGGGCGCTTGAGCGCCACCAGCCCCATGATGGCGGCCATCAGTTCCATGCGGTTGTTGGTGGTTTCGCGCTCGCCACCCCAGAGTTCGCGCTCGGCGCCCTTGTAGACCAGCAAGGCGCCCCATCCACCGGGGCCGGGATTGCCCTTGCAGGCGCCGTCGGTATAGATCTCGACCAGATCGCTCACTTATGCCTCATGTTTCGAATCGCACCGGCTGACCTTGGCCACCGGCATGGGAACCAGCTTGCCCATGGGCTCGCGCCTGGGCTGACGCAGCGGACGCAGACCGATCACCAGCTTGCGCGCCACCAATAGATAGAAGCCCGCGCCGAAACCTTGCCCGGCGGCGCCCCGACGCTCCAGGCGGGCCAGGCGGGATTGCCAGGCGGCCGAAGCGAGCGGCGGACGATAGCACCCGAAGCGGCGTTTCTCCAGCGCGAAGCCCAACAGGTTGAGCCAGTCGCTGACCCGCGCCGGCGAGATGCAGCGGGCCTGGCGCAAGGCGTCGCTGGCGAAGTAGTGGCGCACGCCCCAGGCGCTCCAGGGATTGACCCCGATGATCATCAGGTGCCCGCCGGGCCGTACGCTGCGTGCGGCTTCGCGCAGCAGGCTATGGGGAGAGAGGCAGAAATCCAGGCCATGCTGCAGCACCACCACGTCGGCGGCGTGCTCGCTGAGGGGCCAGGCCGCCTCCTCGCAGGCGATCTCCACCCCCGGCAAGGGCGCCCCCAGGTGTACGCTGCGCTGGATCTGCTTGGCCCCCGGCGGCAACTCCGCGCGCGGGCCGTAGTGCACCAGGTAGCCGCCGAAGTAGCGCGCCAGCTCGTCCTCCAGGAGGCGCTGCTCTTCGAACAGCATCAGACCGCCCAAGGGCCCGGAAAACCAGGAACGGGCCCCTGCTATCAGTTCCAGCCAATCGGCATCGGCTTGGGCGAATGCTTTCTCGGTCATGGCAATCTCCTGCGTCAGAGCCCTAAGATGCTCCATTGCTCTCTGCTTGGCGACTCCCTTCATGATCAAGATCGACGCCCTCCCCGCCTTTTCCGACAACTATCTCTGGCTGCTGCAGGACGCCGGAAGCCGTTGCTGCGCCGTGGTCGACCCCGGCGACGCCGCGCCGGTGCTGGCCTGGCTCGACGCCCATCCCGGCTGGCAGCTGACCGACATCCTGGTCACCCACCATCACGGCGACCATATCGGCGGCGTGGCCCAGTTGAAGACTGCCTGTGGTGCACGTGTACTCGGACCGGCACTGGAGAAGATTCCCGCACGCGACCAGGCCCTGGCCGACGGCGACAGCGTCCGGGTACTGGGCCTGGAGTTCCGGGTGATCGGGGTTCCCGGCCATACCCTGGGTCATATCGCCTATTACCATGAAGACCGCGAGCGACCCCTGCTGTTCTGCGGCGACACCCTGTTCGCCGCCGGTTGCGGCCGACTGTTCGAAGGCACCGCGGAACAGATGCACCACTCCTTGAGCCGCCTGTCGGCGTTGCCGGCGGCCACGCTGGTGTTCTGCACCCACGAATACACCCTGAGCAACCTGCGCTTCGCCAGGGCCGTGGAGCCCGGCAACCACGCCACTTCCGCGCGTTTCGACGAGGTCGCCCGGCTGCGCGAGCGCGGCGCCATCAGCCTGCCATCCACCATCGCCCTGGAGCGGGCCACCAACCCCTTCCTGCGGGTGACTGAAACATCCGTTAAACAAATGGCCGACGAGTGGGCCGGCCGGGATAACCCTACGCCCGCCAAGGTTTTCGCCGCCCTCCGTGCGTGGAAAGACCAGTTCTGAACCCCCGGAGAGACGCGGGCCGGCTGGTGAAAACTTGACCAGCCATAGGTCGATTTCTAGAATCGCCGGACTTTTTTGCCGGAAAAACCTCTCAGCCAATGTTGTCTTCGCCGATCAGAACCTTCGACCTGGATGCATTGGCACGAGCCGCTCGAGCCCTTGTGGTGGTGTGCGCCGTCACCCTCGCCGGCTGTTCGGGCACCGGCCAGAAGGATGAAGGCCAGGGCCGGGACACCGATCGCGCGCTGGGCATGAACCAGCAGCCCCAGTGGCTGGAAGAAGCCGAGACCGAACCTGAACCCCAGGACCTCTGGGACCGCATGCGCAACGGTTTCAAGCTGCAGGACGAGATCGGCGTCAACCCGCGTATCGAGCGCCAGCGCCTCTGGTACGTGAGCAAGCCCTCCTTCCTGGAAAGTGCCAGCTCCCGCGGCAGCCTCTATATCCACTACGTGGTGGAGCGCCTGGAAGAGCGCAACATGCCCCTGGAGCTGGCCCTGCTGCCGGTGGTGGAAAGCGCCTACAACCCCTTCGCCTATTCCCGCAGCCACGCCGTGGGCATCTGGCAGTTCATTCCGTCCACGGGCCGCCACTACAACCTGCGCCAGACCAGCTGGTACGACGGCCGTCGCGACATCACCGCCTCCACCAACGCCGCCCTGAACTACCTGGATCGCCTGCACGAGATGTTCAACGGCGACTGGTTGCTGGCGCTGGCCGCCTACAACGCCGGCGAAGGCACCGTCAGCCGCGCCATCGAGCGCAACCAGAAGCTCGGCCTGCCCACCGACTACTGGAACCTGCCCCTGCCCCAGGAAACCCAGGACTACGTGCCCAAGCTGCTGGCCCTGTCGCAGCTGGTGATGGCGCCGGAAGCCTATGGCGTGAACCTGAACCCCATCGCCAACGAACCCTACTTCGAAGTGGTGGAGGTCAAGCAGCAGCGTCTTGATCTGTCCCGCGTCGCCGAAATGGCGGACATGGACGCCGACGAGATGTACCAGCTCAACCCGGCCTTCAAGAAACGCATCACCATGGACGGCCCGCAACACCTGCTGGTGCCCACCGACAAGGCCGATCTGCTGACCGCCAACCTCGCCCTGATGAAGCCCCAGGAACTGGTGGACTGGCAGCAATACCGGGTGCGCAACGGCGACAGCCTGAATGGCATCGCCAATCGTTACCACGTGACGGTCAAGACCCTGAAGGAAATCAACGGTCTCTCCGGCAACCATCTGCGCGTAGGCCAGCAACTGAGCATTCCGGTCGAGCCGGGCCTCAAACCCGAGCGACCGCTGTTCCAGAACGTCGCCAGCAGCAAGGCCCCGACGCCCGCCCCGGCCCCGGCACGCAGCCACAAGGTCAGGAGCGGCGACAACCTCTGGACCATTGCCCGCCAGTACAAGGTGGACGTCCAGGACCTCAAGCGCTGGAACCGCCTGAAGGGCAACAGCCTCAAGGCGGGCCAGGTGCTGAAACTGCAGGGCGGCGCCACCCGGGTCGCCAGTGCCGGCAAGGGCCAGGCCAAGGGCGACGGCCGCGAGTCGGTGACCTACTACAAGGTCAAGCAGGGGGACTCGCTGTACCTCATCGCCAAGCGCTTCAATGTCGAGATGAAGCACCTGCAGCGCTGGAATCCCCGCAGCGGCGGCAGCCTGAAACCGGGCCAGACCCTGACCGTCTACCTGCCCTGACGCCCCTCACCCCCGGCCCCCGCCCTGCGCCCCGGCCTGATCGCTGAGCGCTCAGGGCACCGCACCAATCTCGCCTGCAATGCGAGCCGTGATGGTGGACAGAAAAGCGCTATCCACCCTTTTTTCCGGACTGTGGTCAAAATGCTGGCCAGGTCCCCGCAGGCTGGCCCTTTTTTCTTGCCGGTACAAGCTGTTACTGTACTTGCCAGCCGTCACCGCCGACACCCGCGGCGCGTGACTCCCCACACGATTTCGCCGGCCCGATGCCCGCGCCCTCCTGCCAGCGAGACCAGCGCCCATATGCCCGACACGATAGCCATGGATCGGATCCCCGCCTGATGCGTCGCCTTGCTTTCCTGCTCATCGGCCTGCTGGCTCAACCCTGTTTCGCCGGCCTGATCGAAAGCCACGGCTACGCGCAGTTCGGCACCCTGAAATACCCCGCCAACTTCGACCATTTCGCCTGGGTCAACCCCGCAGCCCCCAAGGGCGGCACCCTGCGGGTCATGGCCTTCGGCACCTTCGATACACTCAACCCCTACACCTTCAAGGGCACCAGCCCGGTGGCCACCCCCAACTTCCTGCAGTACGGGGTAACCGAGCTCAACGAACCCTTGATGGCGGGCACCGGCCAGTACGACCCCTCCGGGGACGAACCCGCCTCCAGCTACGGCCTGATCGCGAAGAGCGTCGAGTACAGCGAAGACCGTAGCTGGGTGGTCTTCAACCTGCGCGAAGAAGCGCGCTTCCACGACGGCAGGCCGATCACCGCCTATGACGTGGCCTTCTCCTACCGCACCCTGGTGAAGAACGGCCATCCGCAGTACCGCACCAGCCTGCAGGAGGTGAAGCGGGTCGACATCCTGGGCCGCCATCGCATCCGCTTCGTGCTCAAGCGCGCCGGCAATCCGCTGCTGATCCTGCGCCTCGGCGAGCTGCCGGTGCTGCCCCAGCACTACTGGAAGAACCGCGACTTCAAGGCCACCACCTTCGAGCCGCCGCTCGGCAGCGGCCCCTACCGCATCACCCAGGTGCGCCCCGGACGCGGCCTGGTGTTCGAGCGGGTCAAGGACTGGTGGGGGGAGAAGCTGCCGGTCAACCGCGGCAAGTACAACTTCGACCGGGTGGAGGTGGAGTTCTACCGGGATAGCAACGTCGCCTTCGAAGCCTTCAAGGCCGGCGAGTTCGACTTCTACATCGAGCACCAGGCGAAGAACTGGGCCAACGGCTATCGTTTCCCGGCCATAGCCAGGGGTGACGTGATCCGCGCCGAGATCCCGCACCAGATACCGACCCAGACCCAGGCGCTGTTCATGAACAGCCGTCGCGCCGTGTTCCAGAACCGCAAGGTGCGCGAAGCCATGGGGCTGATGTTCGACTTCGAATGGACCAACCGGACCCTGTTCAACAACGCCTACATACGTGCCACCAGCTATTACCCGAACAGCGAGTTCAGCGCCGTGGGCAAGCCCGAGGGTCACGAGTGGCTGCTGCTCTCGCCGCACCGCAAGGTATTGCCGGAAGCTCTCTTCACCCAGCCATTCCAGGTGCCCACCACCGAAGGTCGCGGCATCCCGCGGGAAACCCTTCGCCGCGCCCTGGGTCTATTGGCCGACGCCGGCTGGAAGCTGTCCGGCCAACGCCTGCTCGACGACCGTGGCCAGCCGCTGCGCTTCGAGATACTGCTGGTCAACCCGAACCTTGAACGCATACTCCAGCCTTACCGCGAGAACCTCGAAAGCATCGGCATCGACGTCAGCCTGCGCACGGTGGACCGTGCCCAGTACAAGCAGCGCCTGGACCACTTCGACTACGACATGATCCTGATGACCCTGCCGCAGACCCTGAGCCCCGGCCTGGAGCAGTATCTCTATTTCCACTCCAGCCAGGTGGGCGTGAAGGGCAGCAAGAACTACGCGGGCGTGGCCAACCCGGTGGCCGACGAGATGATCGACAAACTCCTCGGTGCCCAGAGCCGCGACGAACAACTGGCCGCCGCGCGCGCCCTCGACCGCACCCTGCTCTGGGAGCACTACAGCATCCCCAACTGGTACATCAACTATCACCGCCTGGCGTACCGCAACCGGTTCGCCTTCGTTACCACGCCGCCCTATACGCTGGGCCTGCGCGCCTGGTGGCTGAAGCCCACGGAGAACGCCCGATGAGCAAAACGCTGCGCACCCGCTGCCTGCAAGGCTGTGGCGCCCTGCTGCTGTCCCTGGCCGGCCTCGCCGTCGCCGAGCCCAAGTACGCCATCACCCTCTACGACGAACCCGCCAAGTACCCGGCGGACTTCACCCACTTTTCCTGGGTCAATCCGGATGCCCCCAAGGGCGGCGTCCTGCGCCTGGCCGGTGTCGGCGGTTTCGACAGCCTCAACCCCTTCATCCCCCGCGGCAACTCGGCCGACCAGTTGGGCCTGATCTACGACAGCCTGACCTTCCACTCCCCGGACGAACCCTTCACCGAGTACGGGCTTCTGGCGGAAAAGATCGAGAAGGCGCCGGACAACAGCTACGTACGCTTCTACCTGAACCCCAAGGCGCGCTTCCACGACGGCAAGCCGGTGACGGCCGAAGACGTGGTCTTCACCTTCAACACCCTGGTCGAGCACGGCGACCCGATGTACCGCCACTACTACGCCGACGTGGCCAAGGTGGAGGCCGAGGACGCCCAGCGTGTGCGCTTCGACTTCAAGCACTCGGGCAACCGCGAGCTGCCGCTGATCCTCGGCCAGATCCAGGTGCTGCCCAAGCACTTCTGGGAAGGCCGCGACTTCGGCAAGACCAGCCTGGAGCCGCCGCTGGGCAGCGGCCCCTACCGCATCGCCAAGGTGAATGCCGGCCGCACGATCCGCTATGAGCGGGTCAAGGACTGGTGGGCCAAGGACCTGCCGGTGACCCGCGGCTACTACAACTTCGACGCGATCGACGTCGACTATTACCGGGACACCTCGGTGGCCCTGGAGGCCTTCAAGGCCGGTCAGTTCGACTTCAACCTGGAGTATTCGGCCAAGGACTGGGCCACCGGCTACGACGGCCCCGCCCTGCGCGCCGGCAAGATCATCAAGGAAAGCCTGGTCAACCATAACCCCACCGGCATGCAGGGCTTCGCCTTCAACATCCGCCGCCCGGTGTTCCAGGACCGCCGGGTACGCGAGGCCATCGCCCAGCTGTTCGACTTCGAGTGGGCCAACAAGCAGTTGTTCTTCGGCTCCTACAAGCGCACCAGCAGCTACTTCGAGAACTCCGAGATGGCTGCGCACCAGTTGCCCGACGCCGCGGAGCTGAAGATCCTCGAACCGCTCAAGGACCAGGTGCCGGCCGAAGTCTTCACCCAGGTCTTCCGGCCGCCGGTGAGTGACGGCAGCGGCATCATCCGCGAGCAGAAGCGCCGCGCCTACCAGCTGCTGATGGAAGCCGGCTACAAGATCGAGAACGACAGGATGGTCGGCCCCGACGGCAGGCCGCTGGCGTTCGAGATCATGATCGCCCAGGCCAACCTGGAGCGGGTGATCCTGCCCTTCAAGCGCAACCTGGCGGAACTGGGCATCGACATGCAGATTCGCCGTGTGGACGTTTCCCAGTACATCAACCGCCTGCGCTCGCGGGACTTCGACATGATTCCCGCCACCTGGGGCCAGTCCAACTCGCCGGGCAACGAGCAGATGGAATTCTGGCATTCGCGCAGCGCCGACAGCGCCGGCAGCCGCAACTTCATCGGCCTGCGCGACCCGGCCATCGACAAGCTGGTGGAGGGCCTGATCCGCGCCGACTCGCGGCAAAGCCTGGTAGAACATGCCCGCGCCCTGGATCGCGTGCTGCTCTGGGGCCATTACGTGGTCCCCAACTACTACGTCGACACCTGGCGGGTGGCCTACTGGAACCACTTCCAGCGGCCGGCCACCACCCCCCTCTACGACTACGGGCTGTTCACCTGGTGGCAGAAACCGGGCACGGAAACTGCTAGCCAGTCCGAGCCATCCCCTTCCGCGCCGGATTCCCAGTAAATGCTCGCCTACATACTGCGTCGACTTCTGCTGATCATTCCCACCCTGTTCGGCATCCTGCTGATCAACTTCATCATCATCCAGGCCGCCCCCGGCGGCCCGGTGGAGCAGATGATCGCCAGGCTGGAAGGCTTCGATGCCGCCGCCGGCGGCGCCACCGGCCGCATTTCCGGCGGCGGTGCCGAGGTCGCCACGGCCGGTTCCAACTACCGCGGCGCCCAGGGCCTGGACCCGGAGCTGGTGAAGGAAATCGAGAAGATGTACGGCTTCGACAAGCCGGCCCACGAACGCTTCTGGCTGATGATCACCAACTACCTGAAGCTGGATTTCGGCAGCAGCTTCTTCCGCGACGCCAAGGTCATCGACCTGATCGCCGAAAAACTGCCGGTCTCCATTTCCCTCGGGCTCTGGAGCACCCTGATCATGTACCTGGTGTCCATTCCCCTGGGGATCGCCAAGGCGGTCCGTCACGGCAGCGCCTTCGACGTCTGGAGCAGCACGGCGATCATCGTCGGCTACGCCATCCCGGCCTTCCTCTTCGCCATCCTGCTGATCGTGCTCTTCGCCGGCGGCAGCTACTTCGACTGGTTCCCCCTGCGCGGCCTGACCTCCAACAACTTCGACGAGCTGAGCCTCACCGGCAAGCTCCTCGACTATTTCTGGCACCTGGCCCTGCCGGTGACCGCCCTGGTGATCGGCAACTTCGCCACCCTCACCCTGCTGACCAAGAACAGCTTCCTCGACGAGATCAACAAACAGTACGTGATCACCGCCCGCGCCAAGGGCCTGTCAGAGAACCGCGTGCTCTATGGCCACGTCTTCCGCAACGCCATGCTGCTGATCATCGCCGGCTTTCCGGCGGCCTTCATCGGCATCTTCTTCACCGGCTCCCTGCTGATCGAGGTGATCTTCTCCCTCGACGGCCTGGGCCTGATGAGCTTCGAGTCCGCCCTGAACCGCGACTATCCGGTAGTGTTCGGCACCCTCTTCATCTTCACCTTGCTGGGACTGGTCGTGAAACTGATCGGCGATCTCACCTACACCCTGGTCGATCCGCGCATCGACTTCGAAAGCCGGGAGGGTTGAGCATGGCACTCTCCCCCATCAACCGGCGGCGCTTCGAGCGCTTCAAGGCCCACAAGCGCGGCTGGTGGTCGCTCTGGATCTTCCTCTTCCTCTTCGCCCTGAGCCTGGGTGCCGAGCTGATCGCCAACGACAAGCCGCTGGTGGTGAGTTACGACGGCCAGTGGTACTTCCCCATCCTCAAGCGCTACCCGGAAACCACCTTCGGCGGCGAATTCCCGCTGGAGGCCAACTACAAGACGCCCTATATCCGCGAGCTGATCGAATCCAAGGGCGGCGACATGATCTGGCCGCCCATTCCGTTCAGCTACGAGACCATCAACTACGAACTCAAGGTGCCGGCCCCCGCGCCGCCTTCGATGGAGAACTGGCTGGGCACCGATGACCAGGGCCGCGACGTCCTGGCGCGGGTGATCTACGGCTTCCGCATCTCGGTGCTCTTCGCCCTGACCCTGACCATCCTGAGCTCCATCATCGGCGTCATAGCCGGTGCCCTGCAGGGCTTCTACGGCGGCTGGGTGGACCTGGCCGGACAGCGTTTCCTGGAGATCTGGTCAGGTTTGCCGGTGCTCTACCTGCTGATCATCCTGGCCAGCTTCGTGCAACCGAACTTCTGGTGGCTGCTGGGCATCATGCTGCTGTTCTCCTGGATGAGCCTGGTGGATGTGGTGCGCGCCGAGTTCCTCCGCGGCCGCAACCTGGAGTACGTGCGTGCCGCCCGAGCGCTGGGCATGCAGAACGGCGCCATCATGTTTCGCCATATCCTGCCCAACGCCATGGTCTCCACCATGACCTTCATGCCCTTCATCCTCACCGGCGCCATCGGCACCCTGACCGCGCTGGACTTCCTCGGCTTCGGCCTGCCGCCGGGAGCCCCCTCCCTCGGCGAGCTGGTGGCCCAGGGCAAGTCCAACCTGCAGGCGCCCTGGCTCGGCATCTCCGCCTTCCTGGTGCTGGCGGCCATGCTGAGCCTGCTGGTGTTCATCGGCGAAGCCGCGCGCGATGCCTTCGACCCGAGGAAGTGAGATGAGCGAGAACCTGATCGAAGTACGCGACCTGTCCGTCGAGTTCGTCAGCGGCGAACAGGTCCAGCGCGTGGTCGAGGGCGTCAGCTTCGACATCCGCAAGGGCGAGACCCTGGCCCTGGTGGGCGAAAGCGGCTCCGGCAAGTCGGTGACCGCGCATTCCATCCTGCGCCTGCTGCCCTACCCGCTCGCCCGCCATCCCAGCGGCAGCATCGGCTACGCCGGCAATGACCTGCTGAAGCTGCCCGAGTCCAGGTTGCGCGGCATTCGCGGCAATCGCATCGCCATGGTCTTCCAGGAGCCCATGACCTCGCTCAACCCGCTGCACAACATCGAAAAGCAGATCAACGAGGTGCTCGCCCTGCACAAGGGCCTCACCGGCCAGGCCGCCACCCGACGCACCCTGGAGCTCCTGGAGCTGGTCGGCATCCCCGAGCCGCACAAGCGCCTGAAGGCCTATCCCCACGAGCTCTCGGGCGGACAGCGGCAGCGGGTGATGATCGCCATGGCGCTGGCCAACGAGCCGGAGCTGCTGATCGCCGACGAACCCACCACGGCGCTGGACGTGACCGTGCAGCTGAAAATCCTCGAACTGCTCAAGGAACTCCAGGCGCGCCTGGGCATGGCGCTACTGCTGATCAGCCACGACCTCAACCTGGTTCGGCGAATTGCGCATCGCGTATGTGTCATGCAGCGCGGTTGCATCGTCGAACAAGCGTCGTGTGATGAGCTGTTCCATGCACCGCAGCATCCCTACACCCGGGAACTGCTCGGCGCCGAGCCTTCGGGCCAGCCGGCGGAGAACCCGGTGGGGCCGCCACTCCTGGAGGTCGATGACCTGCGCGTGTGGTTCCCGATCAAGAAAGGGCTGCTGCGGCGCACCGTGGATCACGTCAAGGCCGTGGACGGTGTCAATTTCAGCCTGCCCCAGGGACAGACCCTGGGCATAGTCGGCGAAAGTGGCTCCGGCAAGTCCACACTGGGCCTGGCGATCCTCCGGCTGCTGGGCAGCCGGGGCGGCATCCGCTTCCAGGGCCAGACCCTGGACGGGCTGTCGCAGAAGGAGGTGCGGCCGTTCCGGCGCGAGATGCAGGTGGTCTTCCAGGACCCCTTCGGCAGCCTCAGTCCGCGCATGTGCGTGGGCGAGATCGTCGGCGAGGGGCTGCGGATCCACCGCATCGGCACCGAAGCGGAGCGGGAACAGGCCATCATCGACGCGCTCCTGGAGGTAGGCTTGGACCCGGACACCCGGCACCGCTACCCCCATGAGTTTTCCGGCGGGCAGCGGCAGCGGATTGCCATTGCCCGGGCGTTGGTGCTGAAACCGGCACTGATCCTGCTGGACGAGCCCACTTCGGCGCTCGACCGGACGGTTCAGCGCCAGGTAGTGGAGTTGTTGCGCAGGCTACAGACCAAGTACGACCTGACCTACCTGTTCATCAGCCATGATCTGGCGGTGGTCCGGGCGCTGAGCCACCAGTTGATGGTGATCAAGCACGGCAAGGTGGTCGAGCAGGGTCCGGCCGATGCCATCTTCGCCGCCCCGCAGCACAGCTATACGAAGCAGTTGCTGGAAGCCGCCTTCCTGGCTCCAGGAACTGCCCATTAACCAGAAGAGGATGAAAGCACATGGGTTTTCTCGCCGGTAAGCGCGTACTGATCGTTGGCGTAGCCAGCAAACTGTCCATCGCATCGGGCATCGCTGCAGCCATGCACCGCGAAGGCGCCGAGCTCGCCTTCACCTACCAGAACGAAAAACTGAAAGGCCGCGTGGAAGAGTTCGCCGAAGGCTGGGGCTCCAGCGCCGAGCTGTGCTTCCCCTGCGACGTCGCCAAGGACGAAGAGATCGTTGCGGTCTTCGAAGCCCTCGGCAAGAAGTGGGATGGCCTGGACTGCATCGTCCACTCCGTCGGCTTCGCTCCGGGTGACCAACTGGACGGCGACTTCACCGAAGTCACCACCCGCGACGGCTTCCGTATCGCCCATGACATCAGCGCCTACAGCTTCGTGGCCCTGGCCAAGGCCGGCCGCGAGATGATGAAGGGCCGCAACGGCAGCCTGCTGACCCTGTCCTACCTGGGCGCCGAGCGCACCATGCCGAACTACAACGTGATGGGCATGGCCAAGGCCAGCCTGGAAGCCGGCGTTCGCTACCTGGCCGGCAGCCTCGGCCCGGAAGGCACCCGCGTCAACGCCATCTCCGCCGGTCCGATCCGCACCCTGGCCGCCTCCGGCATCAAGAGCTTCCGCAAGATGCTCGCCGCCAACGAGAAGCAGACCCCCCTGCGCCGCAACGTGACCATCGAGGAAGTCGGCAATGCCGGCGCCTTCCTCTGCTCCGACCTGGCCTCGGGCATCAGCGGCGAGATCCTCTACGTGGACGGCGGTTTCAACACCACCGCCATGGGCAACATCGAAGACTGATAGTCGCCCTGACGAAAGAGCCCGCACATGTGCGGGCTTTTTTGTGGGCGTGGGCGGGCACCGGCTCCCGTAGGGTAGATGTCGCTTTTTACATCCACCAGCGAGGCCAGGTTCGGCACCGATGGTGGATCGGTGAAGCGTGATCCATCCCCAAAAGAAAAAGGCCGCATTATGCGGCCTTTCTCGTCCAGCGAGCGGATCAGAAACGTTCGATCTCTGCTTTCGCTTCCAGCTGGCGGCGGAAGGACGCGAAGTCCTGCTGGCCACTGCGCGAGGCGAGGAAGCGCCTGTACATGGCCTTCTCCTGCTCGGAGAGCTTCTCCTCGGGCTGGTTGACACCGTTCAGGCGGATCACCACGAAGTCGCCGTTGTTCAGCTTCACGCCGGTGAACTCGGGCTTGTCCGCAGCGGTCGGCTTCGGCATGCGGAACAGCGCCTGCAGCAGGACCGGCTCGACGCCTTCCTGGCTGCGGGTGGCGGCTTCCACCACCTTCCAGGACTGGCCGTCCTGGGCCTGCTCGACCGGAGTCTTGCCTTCGCGCAGGCTGGCCATCAGGGCGTCACCCTTGGCCTTGGCCGCTTCGCTGGCCTTCTGGGTCAGCAGGTGCTGGCGAATGCTGTCGCTGACCTTGTCCAGTCCAAGCTGTTCAGGCTTCTTGTGCTCCTTGACGCGCAGCACGACCACGGTGTCCGGATCGAGCTCGATGGCAGAGCTGTTGGCGCCGTCTTCCAGGACTTCCGGGCTGTAGGCAGCCTGCAGGACCTGGCGGTTGGCGGTCAGGCCTTCGCCACCTTCACGACCGAAAGGCGCGCTGGTCTTCACTTCCAGGTTCAACTCCTGGGCCGGCTGGGCCAGGTCGGACGCCTCGAAAGCTGCATCTTCCAGTTCCTTGCTCGCCTCGACGAAGCGCTGCTCCACCTGCTGGGCCTTGATGTCGTGCTCCAGCTTCGGCTTCAGGCTCTCGAAGCTCGGCACTTCAGGCGCCTGCACGCCCAGCAGCTTGACCAGGTGCCAGCCGTACTGGGTACGCACCGGTGCCGAAACCTCGCCCTGCTTCAGCGCGTACAGGGACTCTTCGAAGGCGGGCTCATAGACGCCGGGACCGGCGAAGCCCAGGTCACCGCCATTGGCGGCGGAACCGGAGTCGTCGGAGAATTCCTTGGCCAGGGCGGCGAAGTCCTCACCCTTGTCCAGGCGCTGCTTGATCTGTTCGATCTTCGCCTTGGCCTGCTCCTCGTTCAGCTTGTCGTTGACCTCCACCAGGATGTGGGCGGCCTGGCGCTGCTCGGCGAGGTTGCTGATCTCCTTCTGGTACTGGGCCTGGAGGTCTTCCTCCTTGGCTTCGACCTGGCTGAAGAAAGCTGCCTTCTTCAATTCGACGTACTCGATCACCACCTGCTCGGTACTCATGAACTGGTCGAGGTGACCGTCGTAGTACGCCTTGATCTCGTCGTCGGAAACGCTGACCGCAGCCGGATCGGCCTTCAGGGTCAGGGTCGCGAAGTCGCGGGTCTGCTTCTCGAGACGGGCGAAGGCTTCCACTTCGGCGTCAGTGACGAAACCGCTGCCCGCCAGGCCGGCACGCAGCTGGCCGATGAGCATCTCCTGCTCGAGCATCTGGCGGAACTGCAGGCGGTTGTAGTTCATCTGGCGAATGACCTGGTCGAAGCGGTCGGCATTGAACTTGCCATCCACCTGGAATTCCGGGGTCTGCAGGATGAGCTGGTCAAGGGCGCTCTGCGAGAAGGCGAAATCAGCCTCCTGGGCGCCTTGCAGCAGGAGCTTGCGCTCGATCAACCCTTTCAGCGCGGCCTCGCGCAGCAGCTTCTCGTCGAGAAGCGAAGCGTCGAAGTCCTTGCCCAGTTGCTGCTGCAGCTGGCGACGCTGGAGATTGACCGCTTCGCTCAGCTGGTCCTGGCTGATCTCCTCGCCATTGACCTCAGCCGCATTCTGGCGATTGCTGGTGGCATTGAAGATGGCGTCGAAGCCGGTCAGTGCCAGCAGCGCGATGATGACGCCAATGATGGTTTTGGCAATCCACCCCTGTGAATTGTCCCTGATGTTCTGCAGCATGGGTCCCCCAGAAACGGTCGCGTGGAATCGCAACCGAGTAACGCGGGTAGAGTATCCGAATATGAGAAAGGCGCATCCTAGGATGCGCCTTCTCGTAGCTTGCGGGCCGGAGGTTCGACCTCTCTGGCAACGGGCAGATTACCTTCGTCGCCACCGCTCCGCTATCGAACCGAGCTGAAACCCGGCCCGGTCGGGCAGAGCCCGAAAGACGCTTAGTTTACGGCGTCTTTCAGAGCTTTACCGGCTTTGAAGCCAGGAATCTTGGCAGCAGCGATCTTGATCGGCTTGCCAGTCTGCGGGTTGCGGCCAGTACGAGCAGCACGCTCTTTAACGGCGAAAGTACCGAAACCCACCAGCACCACGGAATCACCGGCCTTCAGAGCGCCAGTAACGGATTCGATAACTGCGTCCAGAGCACGGCCGGCTACAGCTTTCGGGATATCAGCAGATGCGGCGATAGCATCAATCAGTTCCGACTTGTTCACTCTTAAGTCCCCTTATTTCTGTTGAGTTGTTTCTTAGTTGTCTGGTGTAAGCAAAGCGGGTGCTGGATGGCCTGCTAACACATAAGAGCCGCTTTATAACAAGGGCTCTAAAAATGTGTCAAGGAAGCCCCCCGGCTAATGCGTGCTGATTCGCTCCTTGGAATCAGTCTCGCGCTTGTCATCCTTTGCAACCATCTCCGGAGCCGCATCGGGCAAGGGCTCCGGGGCGTATTGCAGCGCAATTTGCAGGACCTCGTCAATCCATTTAACGGGTTTAATCGCCAAGTCTTGCTTGATATTTTCCGGAATTTCTTTCAGATCACGCACATTCTCTTCGGGAATGATCACGGTCTTGATTCCGCCACGATGTGCAGCCAGTAACTTCTCTTTCAGGCCACCAATCGCCAACACCTGACCACGCAGGGTAATTTCTCCGGTCATGGCTACATCGGCGCGGACGGGAATCTGGGTCATGGCCGAAACCAGCGCAGTGCACATTCCAATACCGGCGCTGGGGCCATCTTTCGGAGTAGCCCCTTCGGGCATGTGGATATGGATATCCCGTTTCTCGTGGAAATCCGCAGGAATTCCCAGGCTTTTCGCGCGGCTGCGCACTACGGTCAGCGCCGCGGTGATGGATTCGGCCATCACGTCACCCAGGGAACCGGTCTTGGTCAACTGGCCCTTGCCAGGAACCACCGCGGCCTCGATGGTCAGCAGTTCGCCACCCACCTGGGTCCAGGCCAGGCCGGTCACCTGGCCGATCTGGTCCTGCTGCTCGGCCAGGCCGTAGCGGTACTTCCGCACACCGAGGAAATGCTCCAGGGACTCAGCCGTCACCTGCACCGCGAAACGCTTCTCGTGGGCGTGCTCCTTCACCGCCTTGCGGCAGACCTTGGCGATCTGGCGCTCCAGGCTACGCACGCCGGCTTCACGGGTGTAATAACGGATGATGTCGCGAATCGCCGCTTCGTCGAAGTCCAGCTCCCCTTTCTTCAGGCCATTGGCCTTGGTCTGCTTGAGCGCGAGGTATTTGACGGCGATGTTGACCTTCTCATCCTCGGTGTAGCCCGGCAGGCGGATCACTTCCATGCGGTCCAGCAGCGGAGCCGGAATGTTCATGGAGTTGGCGGTGCAGAGGAACATCACATCCGAGAGGTCGTAGTCGACTTCCAGATAGTGGTCGTTGAAGTTGTGGTTCTGCTCGGGGTCGAGCACTTCCAGCAGCGCCGACGCGGGATCGCCACGCATGTCGCTGCCCATCTTGTCGATCTCGTCGAGCAGGAACAGCGGGTTGCGCACACCGACCTTGGTCATCTTCTGGATCAGGCGACCCGGCATGGAGCCGATGTAGGTACGACGATGGCCACGGATCTCGGCCTCGTCACGCACGCCACCCAGGGCCATGCGCACGAACTTGCGGTTGGTAGCGCGGGCGATGGACTCGGCCAGCGAAGTCTTGCCGACCCCGGGCGGGCCGACCAGGCAGAGCACCGGGCCCTTGACCTTCTTCACGCGCTTCTGCACGGCGAGGTACTCGAGAATGCGTTCCTTGACCTCTTCCAGACCGTAATGGTCGGCGTCGAGGATTTCCTCGGCCTTGGCCAGGTCCAGGCGAACCTTGCTCTCGGCCTTCCACGGCACATTGACCAGCCAATCGATATAGGAACGCACCACGGTGGCTTCGGCGGACATCGGCGACATCTGCTTGAGCTTGTTCAGCTCGGCATTGGCCTTGGCCAGGGCTTCCTTGGTCAGGCCGGCATTGTCGATGCGCTTCTTCAGCTCCTCGACCTCGTTATGGCCTTCATCAATATCGCCCAGCTCTTTCTGAATGGCCTTCATCTGCTCATTCAGGTAGTACTCGCGCTGGCTGCGCTCCATCTGCTTCTTGACGCGACCGCGGATGCGCTTTTCCACCTGCAGCAGATCGATTTCGGCATCCAGCAGTGCCAGCACATGCTCGACGCGCTCGGGCAGGTCGGTCAGCTCGAGGATTTCCTGCTTCTGCTCGATCTTCAGCGCCATGTGGGCTGCCATGGTGTCGACCAGGCGGCCCGGCTCGTCGATGCTGTTCAGCGAGGACAGCACCTCGGACGGGACTTTCTTGCCCAACTGGACGTATTGCTCGAACTGGCTGAGCAGGCTGCGGATGAATACTTCGGATTCGCGCTCGCCGGCATCGACTTCGTCGATCAGGCTGACTTCGGCGCGACAATGGCCGTCAACTTCGATGAAACGCTCAATGGCGCCACGCTGCTCGCCTTCGACCAGCACCTTCACAGTGCCATCCGGCAACTTGAGCAGCTGGAGCACGGTGGCGATGGTGCCCATGCGGTACAGCGCATCTTCGCCCGGGTCGTCGTCGGCCGGATTCTTCTGGGCAACCAGCAGTATCTGCTTGTCCCCTGTCATCGCGGCTTCGAGCGCCTCGATGGATTTCTCGCGCCCCACGAACAGCGGGATGACCATGTGCGGATAGACCACTACATCGCGCAATGGCAGGAGAGGTAATTCGGCGGTTGTATTCATGGTATCAGCTCTACGGCGGCCCTCGGGCCGTAAACAGATGGGAAACCCTTGGCCCTAAGATGGGGTTAGGCCCGGGAAAAAACAAGCATTGAGGCAGGAAATACAAAGGGGCCCGCAGGCCCCTTTGTTTCATCAAGCGTCAGGCGCCGCCTTTGCAGGCTGCTCGTTGTTCTCGTAGATCAACAAAGGCTTGGAAGCCCCCTCTATGACACTTTCGTCGATGACCACCTTGCTTACATCTGTTTGAGAGGGAATCTCATACATGGTGTCGAGCAGGATACCTTCGAGGATGGAACGCAGGCCGCGTGCGCCGGTCTTGCGCTCCAGCGCACGATGGGCGACAGCCCGCAGCGCGTCCGGACGGAACTCCAGGTCCACGCCTTCCATGTCGAACAGTTTGGCGTACTGCTTGGTCAGCGCGTTCTTCGGTTCGGTGAGGATCTGCATCAGCGCTGCCTCATCGAGTTCGTCGAGGGTGGCGATGACCGGCAGACGGCCGACGAACTCCGGAATCAGGCCGAACTTGACCAGGTCTTCCGGCTCCACTTCGCGAAGGGCTTCACCCACCTTCTTGCCCAGGTCCTTGCTGCGAACTTCGGCGTTGAAGCCGATTCCACCCTTGGTGGAGCGGTTCTGGATCACTTTTTCCAGGCCCGCGAACGCACCACCGCAGATGAACAGGATATTGCGGGTATCGACCTGCAGGAACTCCTGTTGCGGGTGCTTGCGACCACCTTGCGGCGGGACGGAAGCCACGGTGCCTTCGATCAGTTTCAGCAATGCCTGCTGCACGCCCTCGCCCGATACGTCACGGGTGATGGACGGGTTGTCGGACTTGCGGGAGATCTTGTCGATCTCGTCGATGTAGACGATGCCCATCTGGGCCTTTTCGACATCGTAATCGCACTTCTGCAGGAGCTTCTGGATGATGTTCTCGACGTCTTCGCCGACGTAGCCCGCCTCGGTGAGGGTAGTGGCATCCGCGATGGTGAAGGGTACGTTGAGCAGACGGGCCAGGGTTTCAGCCAGCAGGGTCTTGCCCGAACCGGTGGGACCGATCAGCAGGATGTTGCTCTTGCCCAGCTCGACATCATCTTTCTTGTCACGCTGATTCAGGCGCTTGTAGTGGTTGTACACCGCTACCGCGAGCACTTTCTTCGCACGCTCCTGGCCAATGACGTACTGGTCGAGGATGGTGCGGATTTCCTTGGGCGCGGGCAGTTTGTGCGCACTGCTCTCGGCCTGGGCTTCCTGCACCTCCTCGCGGATGATGTCGTTGCACAGGTCGACGCACTCGTCGCAGATGAATACGGAGGGACCGGCAATCAGTTTGCGCACTTCGTGCTGGCTTTTGCCGCAGAAGGAGCAATAAAGCAGCTTGCCGTTGTCCTCGCCGTTGCGGGTGTCAGTCATTCGATCGATCCAATCGGGTAGGCTTGAAACACAAGATGAAGGCAAATGCGGGCATTTTCAACCCCGCGAAACGGCCGGGTATTCTCCGGCCGCGGTCCTGCGGATGGGCTTAGCCCACGAGCTGGCGCTTGCTGAGCACCTGGTCGATCAGGCCGTATTTGACCGCCTCGTCGCCACTCATGAAGTTGTCGCGGTCGGTATCGCGCGCGATCACATCGATCGGCTGGCCGGTGTGGTCCGCCAGGATCTTGTTCAGGCGCTCGCGAATGGTGAGGATCTCCCGCGCGTGGATCTCGATATCCGACGCCTGGCCCTGAAAACCGCCCAGCGGTTGGTGAATCATCATGCGCGAATGCGGCAGGCAGAAACGCTTGCCCGCGGCACCACCGGCCAACAGCAGTGCGCCCATGCTGCACGCCTGACCGATGCACAGGGTCGAGACATCGGGCTTGATGAACTGCATGGTGTCGTAGATGGACATGCCGGCAGTCACCGAGCCGCCCGGGGAGTTGATGTAGAGCTGGATGTCCTTGTCGGGGTTTTCGGCCTCGAGGAACAGCAGCTGCGCCACCACCAGGTTGGCCATGTAGTCTTCGACCGGGCCCACCAGGAAGATCACGCGCTCTTTCAACAGGCGCGAATAGATATCGTAAGCACGTTCGCCACGGGCGGACTGCTCGATCACCATCGGCACCAGACCACCAGTGGCTTGGATGTCAGGCATTTGCTGCATATAAGAATTGCGGGACATGTCCTGCGATCGCTCCCTAATTAGATAGTCATGTCTCAAAGACGCATAAGCCAGCTCGGAGGCTGGCTTATGGTGTACTCGAAGGAGGCGAAACTATCAGTCGGCTTTCGGAGCTTCTGCCGGCTTGACTGCCTCTTCGTAGGAAACCGCTTTATCGGTCACTTTGGCCTTCTGCAGGACAGTATCTACAACTTGCTCTTCCAGCACAACAGAACGGACTTCGTTCAGTTGCTGGTCGTTCTTGTAGTACCAGGCGACGACTTGTTCCGGCTCCTGGTAGGCGGAAGCCATCTCTTCGATCAGCTCACGTACGCGGGCCTCGTCGGGCTTCAGCTCGAACTGCTTGACCACTTCGGCGACGATCAGGCCCAGCACCACGCGACGCTTGGCCTGCTCCTCGAACAGCTCAGCCGGCAGCTGGTCGGGATTGATGTTGCCGCCGAACTGCTGAACGGCCTGTACGCGCAGACGGTTCACTTCGTTGCCGATCAGGGCCTTCGGCACCTCGACCGGGTTGGCAGCCAGCAGGCCGTCCATCACCTGGTTCTTCACCTTGGACTTGGTGGCTTGGCGCAGCTCGCGCTCCATGTTCTTGCGAACCTCGGCGCGGAAGCCTTCCAGACCGCCTTCCTTGATGCCGAACAGGGAGAAGAACTCGTCGTTCAGTTCCGGCAGCTGCGGAGCGGAAACGCTGTTCACGGTAACGGTGAACTCGGCGGTCTTGCCGGCCAGATCCAGGTTCTGGTAGTCAGCCGGGAAGGTCGGGTTGATCACACGCTCTTCGCCGGCCTTGACGCCGACCAGGGCATCTTCGAAGCCCGGAATCATGCGACCGGAGCCCAGCACCAGCAGGGTGCCCTTGGCGGAACCGCCAGCGAAGGCTTCGCCGTCGATCTTGCCGACGAAATCGATGTTCAGCTGGTCGCCATTCTCGGCGGCACGCTCAACGGCCTCGAAACGGGTGTTCTGCTTGCGCAGGATGTCCAGCATGTTGTCGACGTCGGCATCACCCACTTCGGCCTGCAGGCGCTCGATGGCGATGTCTTCGAAACCGGCAACCTGGAACTCGGGGAACACTTCGAAGGTGGCGATGTATTCCAGGTCCTTGCCCTTCTCGAACACTTTCGGCTCGACGGCAGGCTGGCCAGCCGGGTTCAGCTTCTGCTCGACAACAGCCTCATAGAAGGAAGACTGGATCAGGTCGCCCAGCACTTCCTGACGAGCGGAGTCCTCGAAGCGCTGACGAATGACGCTCATCGGCACCTTGCCCGGACGGAAGCCGGCAACCTTGGCGCGGCGGGCAGTCTGCTGCAGGCGCTTGGTCACTTCGTTCTCGACGCGCTCTGCCGGCACACCGATGGTCATGCGGCGCTCAAGAGCGGAGGTGCTTTCTACAGAAACTTGCATGGATATTCCTCGTTGCACAGACATTAGCCGGCCGTTCCGGCCTCGAATCAAGGGCATGCATTCTAGTGGGTCGATTTGCAGAAGTCACCCAGCAGAAACAGCCGGCAAAATGACGGGATAGAAGAAAGGGGAAGAAGGATGGTGCGGACGGAGAGACTCGAACTCTCACGCCTTGCGGCGCTGGAACCTAAATCCAGTGTGTCTACCAATTCCACCACGTCCGCGCGGGCAACGCTTGAAACGAAAACGCCAGGCACGTGGCCTGGCGCTTTCTCGAATATGGGGTGGACGATGGGAATCGAACCCACGACACCAGGAGCCACAATCCTGTGCTCTACCAACTGAGCTACGCCCACCATATTACGTCTTGCTTGTGCCAAAGGCGCCAAATGGCACGCCCGGCAGGACTCGAACCTGCGACCATCCGCTTAGAAGGCGGATGCTCTATCCAGCTGAGCTACGGGCGCTTATATCTGCGAGCAGACTATAAAGCTTCGGCTTCGGTTGAATCGAGCGATTCTCCCTTGCCGTCTTACCCAGCGACTGGCTGTGCTCGACAAGCGGGGCGCATGTTATCGATACGCCTACACCCCGTCAACAGGAAAATTGAAAAAAATCAGAAAGATAAATGGCTTACGGGAAAATGCTGACCAGCCGCCTTTGCCCTTCCGCCCCTCCATGCGAGAATACGCGCCCTTTTTAGGCCTTCCCGATGGTTAATCTAGCGTCATGACCGCACAACTGATCGACGGCAAAACGATCGCCGCCCGCCTCCGCCAGCAGATAGCCCAACGTGTCGCCGAGCGTCGCCAGCAAGGACTCCGGGTCCCCGGCCTCGCGGTGATCCTGGTCGGCAACGATCCCGCCTCCCAGGTCTATGTCGCCCACAAGCGCAAGGACTGCGAGGAAGTCGGCTTTCTGTCCCAGGCTCATGACCTGCCCGCCAGCACTGGCCAGGCCGAACTGCTGGCGCTGATCGATAGCCTGAACCAGGACCCCGCCATCGATGGCATCCTGGTCCAGCTGCCGCTGCCGGAGCACCTGGACGCCTCGCAACTGCTGGAGCGCATCCATCCCGACAAGGACGTGGACGGCTTCCACCCTTATAACGTCGGCCGCCTGGCCCAGCGAATCCCCCTGCTCCGTCCCTGCACCCCCAAGGGCATCATGACCCTGCTGGAAAGCACCGGCGCTGATCTCTATGGCATGAATGCCGTGGTGGTGGGCGCTTCCAACATCGTCGGCCGCCCCATGGCCCTGGAATTGCTGCTGGCCGGCTGCACCGTGACCGTCACCCATCGCTTCACCAAGGATCTGGCCGGCCATGTGGCCAATGCCGACCTGGTGGTGGTGGCCGCCGGCAAACCCGGCCTGGTCAAGGGCGAATGGATCAAGCCCGGCGCCATCGTCATCGACGTCGGCATCAACCGCCAGGACGACGGCAAGCTGGTGGGCGACGTGGAGTACGACGTGGCCCTGCAGCGCGCCAGCTGGATCACCCCGGTTCCGGGCGGCGTCGGCCCCATGACTCGCGCCTGCCTGCTGGAGAACACCCTCCACGCCGCCGAAACGCTGCACGCATAAGGCATCCGGAAATAAAAAAGGCCGCTTTCAGCGGCCTTTTTCATGAGCGCGTCCGCCTCAGTCGGCCAGACGCCAGGTGGTACCACCCTTGCCGTCTTCCAGGACCACACCCATGGCGGTGAGCTGGTCGCGGATACGGTCGGACTCGGCCCAGTTCTTCTCCGCACGCGCCTGCAGGCGCGCCTGGATCAGAGCTTCGACCTCGGCCGCATCCACCTTGCCTTCGGCCCCCGCGCGCAGGAAGGCATCCGGCTCCAGCTGCAGCACGCCGAGCAGGCCCGCCAGGGACTTCAGCCGCGCGGCCAGAGCCGCCGCCGCAGCCGGATCGCTGTCGCGCAGACGGTTGACTTCCCGGGTCATCTCGAACAGGACGGCACAGGCTTCGGGACTGTTGAAGTCGTCATCCATGGCCGCACCGAAACGCTCGATGAAGGCCTCGCCACCCGCCGGCGCCGCTTCGGGCAGGCCGCGCAGTGCGTGGTAGAAGCGCTCCAGGGCGCCCTTGGCTTCCTTGAGGCTTTCTTCGGAGTAATTGATCGGACTGCGGTAATGGCTGGACACCAGCAGGTAACGCACCACTTCCGGGTGGTACTTCTCCAGCACCTCGCGAATGGTGAAGAAGTTGCCCAGGGACTTGGACATCTTCTCGCCGTCCACGCGCACTGCGCCGGCGTGCATCCAGGACTTGGCGTACAGCTTGCCGGTGGCCGCCTCGCTCTGGGCGATCTCGTTCTCGTGGTGCGGGAACACCAGGTCCGGGCCGCCGCCGTGGATATCGAAAGTCTCGCCCAGGCAGCAGGTGGACATTACCGAGCACTCGATGTGCCAGCCCGGACGACCGGCGCCCCAGGGCGACTCCCAGCTCGGCTCGCCCGGCTTGGCGCCCTTCCAGAGGACGAAGTCCAGCGGGTCTTCCTTGATCTCGTCCACCTCGATGCGGGCACCGATCTTCAGCTCGTCGATCTTGCGCCGCGACAGTTTGCCGTAGCTCTCGAACTTGCCGACCCGGTAATAGACGTCGCCATTGCCGGGGGCGTAGGCGAAGCCCTTGTCGATCAGGGTCTGGATCATCTGGTGCATGCCGGCGATGTGGCCGGTGGCACGCGGCTCGATATCCGGCCGCAGCACGGACAGGCGCGCCTCGTCCTCGTGCATCGCCGCGATCATCCGCTCCACCAGGGCCTCGAACGGCTCGCCGTTCTCGTTGGCGCGACGGATGATCTTGTCGTCGATGTCGGTGATGTTGCGCACGTAGGTGAGGTCATAGCCGCGATGGCGCAGCCAGCGCGCGACCACGTCGAAGGCCACCATCACCCGGGCATGGCCGATATGGCAGAAGTCATAGACGGTCATGCCGCAGACGTACATGCGCACCTGGTTGCCGACCAGCGGTTGCAGCGGTTCCTTGGTCTTGCTGAGGGTGTTGTAGATCGACAGCGTCATCATTGGCCCCAGGAATCGCGCAGGGTCACGGTACGGTTGAACACCGGCTTGCCGGGCTGGGAATCCTTCAGGTCGGCGACGAAGTAGCCTTCACGCTCGAACTGGAAACGGTCTTCCGGCTGCGCCTGGGCCAGGGACGGTTCGGCGCGGCATCCGCTGAGTACCTGCAGGGAATCCGGGTTGATGTTGTCGAGGAAGCTGCCGCCATGCTCCGACTTTTCCGGATTGGGCGAACGGAACAGGCGATCGTACAGGCGCACTTCGCACTCCACGCTGCCCTCGGCCGGCACCCAGTGGATCACACCCTTGACCTTGCGGCCTTCGGGGTTCTTGCCCAGGGTGTCCGGGTCGTAGGAGCAACGCAGCTCGACGATCTTGCCTTCGGCATCCTTGATGGCTTCGTCGGCGCGGATCACGTAGCTGCCACGCAGGCGCACTTCGCCACCGGGGATCAGGCGCTTGAAGCCGGCCGGCGGGACTTCCTCGAAGTCGGTGGCGTCGATGTACAGCTCACGGGAGAACGGCAGGCTGCGCACGCCCATGTCTTCCTTCGGATGGCGCGGCAGTTCGAGGGTTTCCACCTTACCTTCCGGGTAGTTGGTGATCACCACTTTCAGCGGCTTCAGCACGCACATGGCCCGCGGCGCGGTGGCGTCCAGGTGATCGCGGATGCTGAATTCCAGCATGCCGATGTCGACCACGCCGCTGGCGCGGTTCACGCCAATCATCTCGCAGAAGTTGCGGATGGATTCCGGGGTGTAACCACGGCGACGATAACCGGACAGGGTGGACATGCGCGGATCGTCCCAGCCGCTGACATGCCCCTCGTCCACCAACTGCTTGAGCTTGCGCTTGCTGGTGATGGTGTAGTTCAGGTTCAGCCGCGAGAACTCGTACTGGCGCGGCTGCGCCGGCACCGGGAGGTTCTCCAGGAACCACTCGTAGAGCGGGCGATGGTCCTCGAACTCCAGGGTGCAGATGGAGTGGGTGATACCCTCGATGGCGTCCGACTGGCCGTGGGTGAAGTCGTAGCTCGGGTAGATGCACCACTTGTCGCCGGTCTGGTGATGGTTGGCATGGCGGATGCGATAGAGGATCGGGTCGCGGAGGTTCATGTTCGGCGACGCCATGTCGATCTTGGCGCGCAGCGAACGCGTGCCGTCCGGGAACTCGCCGGCCTTCATGCGGGCGAACAGGTCCAGGTTCTCTTCCACGGAGCGATCGCGGAAGGGGCTGTTCTTGCCCGGCTCGGTCAGGCTGCCGCGGTAGTGGCGCATTTCTTCGGACGACAGGTCGCAGACGAAGGCCTTGCCAGCCTTGATCAGCTCGATGGCCCAGTCGTGCAGCTGGTCGAAGTAATCGGAGGCATAGCGCACCTCGCCGGCCCACTGGAAGCCCAGCCACTTCACGTCGCTCTCGATGGCGTCGATGTACTCCTGGTCTTCCTTGGCCGGGTTGGTGTCGTCGAAGCGCAGGTGGCAGTCGCCGCCGAACTCCTTGGCCAGGCCGAAATTCAGGCAGATCGACTTGGCATGGCCGATATGCAGGTAGCCGTTGGGCTCCGGCGGGAAGCGGGTGACGATCTTGGTGTGCTTGCCGGCGTCCAGGTCGGCCTGGACGATCTGGCGCAGGAAGTTGGAGGCGACGGGAATCTCTGGCTTGCTCATGGGATCCTTAGGTCTAACTGGTGCGCGGCTCAGGGTAGGCCGGCCAAATCAAAGCGCTTATCATAGCCGAAGCTGGTGCGACACGAGTACGTGTCTCCAACTCTTGAGGTGAGGAGTCATCTTGAGGGGTTTCCGCAAGGAAACCAATTGCCCGGAGATTCCATCCGGGAAACAAAACCACCCAGAAGTCCAGTGCTTTCAAGGACTTGCCGCTGCGGCGGTAGCAAAGCCCAAGGTCGAGGCAGCTCTTGGTAGTTCGACCGCAGGACTCGCAACTGGAGCCTGTAAGAGCATCGGCGATTGCAGTTTTGTCGCCAGCATCAAAACCCCTTTTCGGGGTACACCCTAGCGGGAGGATCTCCCGCAGGAGACCTCCTTGGACTGTAGATACCGGAGGTTACACAATATTCTTCGAGCCTGCCGCTATCGCGGCTCTGCGCTCAAACACCAGTCGGAGACACGGGCGAAAGCTCTGTCTGTCATTGTCCAACCACTGCCAATTCGGGGTGGAAGCGGACTCGTTGTGCGACCAACGATAGCCTAGGGAAACATGCGTCATCGGCAACGATGGGGTGTGAAGCTTTCCCAACAATGTAGCCCCCGCAAGGGTGCATCTTCGCTGTGAGGCGGGATGTGGATGCTCGGAGCAGTACCGGGTTGAGGCGCTAGGCTGGCTAGCATGGGTAACACATGTGAACTGCTGATAAACATCGCAACTATGAACATGCCCAAACTGCTGTTGGCATGAACCAAAAGGTGCGTGATCCAGCTACTCCCGTCAGCTTTGGGAGTACGTCGCTCATACGGTCACCGGTGAAAAGGCAGACCCTAAACTAGTCGTGTGACAGGCAGGGAACGTGGTAAGCCCGTATCGCCGCCCATCCGGGCAGGGGAGCCGCAAGGCGAACTGTTGGCGGTGCGGGTATGGGATCGCAGAGAAAGCGAACGCCACGCTGTAATGGCGCGGATAGGGGTTGAAACATCACCCCACGGGAAACCGGGCAGACTTCTGCGTGGTCTTTCGTCGCATGACCTCTGTCTGAACCTGTCTCAATGAATCCAAGGGCTCGGCTGTATCGAGTCCTCACTTATCTGCCCTGGCGGGAAGCATGCCTCCCGTCAGGGACCGGCGTGCGCCTTCCGCTCGGGGTGGTCCAACCATCATGAGAGGAAAGCAGCATGGAAGAACTCAGCCGAAATGCCGAGTCTGCGCTTTCCGGCGCTCCGCAAGACTGGCACGACATCGATTGGTGTCGCGCCCAGAGGAACGTCCGGGGAATACAGATCAGGATTGCGAAGGCTTGTCGGGAAGGCAAATGGCGCAAGGTGAAAGCCCTGCAACGGATGCTGACCCGCTCCCAGTCAGCCAGATATCTGGCTGTGCGAAGAGTCACTGAAAACCAGGGTAAGCGCACGGCGGGAGTCGACCGCGAACTCTGGAATACTCCCAACGCGAAATGGTTTGCGGCAAAGGGATTGGAGCAGCGGGGATATCAGCCACGGCCCTTACGGCGTGTGTTCATCCCCAAGTCGAATGGAAAGGAACGCCCCCTGGGCATCCCGACCATGACCGACAGGGCCATGCAGGCGCTTCATCTGCTGGCTCTGTCGCCCATCGCGGAAACGACGGGCGATCCGAATAGCTACGGCTTCAGGATTGAACGCTCGACAGCGGATGCGATGGGTCAATTGTTCGTCTGCCTGTCCAAGAAGGCCTCGGCTCATTGGGTTCTGGAGGCGGACATACAGGGCTGCTTCGACCACATCAACCACGACTGGCTGATCACCCACGTTCCTATGAACAAAGGTGTACTCCGGAAGTGGCTGAAGGCCGGTGTCGTGCACAAAGGTCAGTTGCTGGCCACGGATGCCGGCACGCCGCAGGGCGGAATCATATCGCCCACCTTGGCGAATTTGGCGCTCGATGGCCTGGAAACACAGCTCAAGCAACATCTGGGCGTGACCAGGGCCAAGAAGCTCAAAGTCAACGTCGTGCGATATGCGGATGACTTCGTGATTACAGGCATCTCTCCGGAGGTCCTGGAAAGTGAGGTCAGACCTTGGGTGGAGCAATTCCTTGCTGTACGGGGATTGCGGCTGTCGCCCGAGAAGACGCAAATCGTATCGATCGACGATGGCTTCGACTTCCTCGGCTGGAACTTCCGCAAATACAACGGGAAGCTCCTGATCAAACCGAGCCGGAAAAACGCGAAAGCGTTCTACGACAAGGTGAAAGAGGTTATCGACTCCAACAAGACGGCGACAC
Source organism: Pseudomonas sp. GCM10022186 (assembly GCF_042656385.1). Classification (NCBI taxonomy): domain Bacteria; kingdom Pseudomonadati; phylum Pseudomonadota; class Gammaproteobacteria; order Pseudomonadales; family Pseudomonadaceae; genus Pseudomonas; species Pseudomonas sp. GCM10022186. The sequence continues at coordinate 7,543 of NZ_JBHSOU010000064.1, read as the reverse complement.
AGGCAAGCTTGATCCGCCTGCTGAACCCGATCTTGCGTGGCTGGGCGCTGTATCACCAGCCCGTCGTTGCCAAGGCCGCGTTCACACGCATGGACCACAGAGTGTTCGTCAAGCTCTGGCGTTGGGCCAAGCGCAGGCACCCAAATAAGAAGCTGGCGTGGATTAGGAAGAGGTATTTCCAGATCCAGGACAGTCGAAATTGGGTGTTTGCCACCACGGAAATCGACAAGAAGGGAGGAAAACGGGAGGTCGTGCTGTACTCGCTTGCGGGCACACCGATCGAGCGGCACAAGAAGGTTAGCGGGGAGTACAACCCCTACGACCCTTCCATGGAGATGATGGGCGAAAAACTGCGAATGGACCGGATGCTCAAGAAGCTGAAGTTCCGCAAGCAGATCGCTCAGCTATTCGTGAGCCAGAAAGGACTGTGCTTGCTTTGCAATCAGCCCATCACTCGGGAAACAGGGTGGCATGACCACCACCTCCATCGTCGCGTAGACGGTGGTGGGGATTCCCTGGCGAACCGGGTAATATTGCATCCTAATTGTCACCATCAACTCCACACCCGTGGTCTGACAGTGAACAAACCGGCCCCTTCGGGGGTTTAGTAAAGGCTTGAGCCGTATGCGCTGAAAGGCGCACGTGCGGTTCTTAGGGGGGAGCAGATTAGCGATAGTCTGCTCCTACCCGCCTCAATACCCTGACAGGCCTCGGATTTCTCGACAGAGCGAATAGCCCAATGATCAAGCTGCATACCAACCACGGCGTCATCTCCCTGCAACTCTTCGAAGACAAAGCCCCGGAAACCGTGGCCAACTTCAAGGAGTACGTGAAGTCCGGCCATTACGACGGCACCATTTTCCACCGTGTGATCGGCAATTTCATGATCCAGGGCGGCGGTTTCGAGCCGGGCATGAAGCAGAAGGCCACCCGCGCGCCCATCAAGAACGAGGCCAACAACGGCCTGTCGAACAAGGTCGGCACCATTGCCATGGCCCGCACCATGGAGCCGCACTCGGCCTCCGCGCAGTTCTTCATCAACGTCGCCGACAACAGCTTCCTCAACCACAGCGCGCCCACCGTGCAGGGCTGGGGCTATGCCGTGTTCGGCGAAGTGGTCGAAGGCATGGACGTGGTGAACAAGATCAAGGCCGTGGCCACCACCATGAAGTCCGGCCACCAGGACGTCCCGGTGGATGACGTGGTCATCGAGAAGGCCGAGATCATCGAGTGATCCTGCTGATCTCCGATCTGCATCTCGAAGAGGAACGCCCGGATATCACCCGGGCGTTTCTTCATTTCCTGCAGACCCGCGCCCTCGGGGCGGAAGCCCTCTACATACTCGGCGATTTCTTCGAAGCCTGGATCGGCGACGATGCCATGACGCCCTTCCAGCATTCCATCGCCACGGCCCTGCGCAAGCTGGCCGACAGCGGCACGCGCATCTTCCTGATGCACGGCAACCGCGATTTCATGATCGGCAGGGCCTTCTGCCGTGAAGCCGGCTGCACCCTGCTGCCGGACCCTAGCCTGGTTCAGATGAATGGCGAGCCCGTGCTGCTGATGCACGGCGACAGCCTGTGCACCCGGGATCAGGCCTACATGCGCCTGCGCCGCTGGCTGCGCAACCCGGTGAGCCTGTTCATTCTGCGCAACCTGCCGCTGGCCACCCGCCACAAGCTGGCGCGCAAGCTGCGCAAGGAAAGCCGGATGCAGACCCGACAAAAGACGGCGGAGATCACCGACGTCACTCCGGAGGAGATTCCGCGCATCCTCCGCCAATATGGCGTCAAGACCCTGATCCACGGCCACACCCACCGCCCTGCCAGCCACGAACTGGACCTCGACGGGCAACCCGCCCGGCGCATCGTCCTCGGCGACTGGGACCACCAGGGTTGGGTGCTGCAGGTGGACGAGCACGGCTTCCTGCAGACGCCCTTCAGCGTCGACTGAGCTTTCCTGCGAGAAGTCCCTCGCAGGCTGCTCCGCCCCCCTTGACGGAGGTAGCAACCGGCCATCAGCATCGCCGCTCCAGCCCATCGTCACGGAGCGACCATGCCATTCACCAAGGCACAACTCATCAAGTACCTGGGCGGCCCCGCCCTCCTCGCCGTCGCAGCTTTCGCCCTGTTCAACGGTATCTTCTTCTACAACGAAGCGGGATTCTCCACCCATGTGCGGACGATCTTCGGCGAGGAGAAAGTAGTGGACGACGTGGGCTACGCCACCAAGTGGTTCGGCCGCGCCACCCCCTGGAAGAAGGCTCTCAGCGTGCAATCGGTGCTGACCGAAGCGCTGGCCAGGGCCGCAAACGACAACAACGACAACGACTCCCTCGGCGCCACCATCGAGGCCTTCCCCATCGTCTTCCTCGGCAACGTCGACGCCAAGGTGGAGTCCTCGGCGCGCTTCCGCCTGCCTGGCGGCGACCAGTTCCTGAAGATCGCCCAGGAATACCGCAACCCCGAGAACTTCATCGGCACCGCCCTGGTCCCGGCGATCAAGGAAACCCTGCAGGCCACCGCCTCCCTGATGACCGCCGACGACTTCTACGCCGGCGCCCGCAGCGAATTCGCCGCCGAGTTCGAGAACCAGCTCAACGACGGCCTCTACCTGATCAAGCGCAAGGAAGTCCGCGGCGCCCGCGGCCACCTGCCGCAGCAGACCGCGATCCTCCAGGCCGGTACCGATCAGGGCACCTTCGGCGACAACAGCGCCAGCCAGTTCGTCACCGAGAAAGTTACGGACACCAAGGGCATCCCGGTGCGCAAGCAACAGCAGTTCCGCAAGTACGGGGTGGAAGTGGTGGAGGCGCGCATCACCAACGTCGACCCCAACCCCCAGTACAAGCAGCGCATGGTCAAGGTCCAGCAGGCCCTGGCGGAACTGGCGGTGGCCCGGCAGAACCGCCTGAAGGAAGAGGAAGAGAAGCTGCTGGTCACCGCCCGCGGCGAGAAGGAAGTCGAGGCCCGCCGCCAGGAAACCCTGCGTGACCAGATCGAGCGCACCACCCAGGCGGAAACCGAGAAGCAGCTGGCGATCATCAACGCCGAACGGGAAAAGGGTCGGGCCGAGATCGAGAAGCAGACCGCGGAGCTGTTGCGGGACAAGGCGTCGATCACCGCCGATGCCACCAAGATCACCGCGGATGCCGAGGCCTACGCCCGCGAGGCGGTGATCAAGGCCGACGGCGCGCTGCAGCCCAAGCTCGACGCCCTGATCGCCATCAACAAGGTCTGGGCCGATGCCGCCGCCAAGGCGCCGGTGCCCAGCGTGATGATGGCCGGCGGGCAGACCGCCGCCAGCAGCCGCCAGGACGAGATCGGCCAGCTGATGGGCGTGCTGGCCACCAAGGCCGCCCGCGACCTGGCCCTGGACATGAAGGTCAAGGAATAAGCCCGACCATGAAAGAAGCGCCCCTCGGGGCGCTTCTTTCATCCATCGGACTCAGGCCGGCACGCCGCTATGGAAGCGGAATTCTCTGTCCGGCGACTCGATCAGCTCCTTTTCGGCCGCCCTCACCTTCTCGATGGTCCGCTCCACGTCCGGCGCCTCGCCATACTGGTAGGCCAGCTTCAGGTAACCCTGATAGTGGCGCGACTCGCTTTTCAGCAGGCCGCCATAGAACTTGCCAAGTTCCTCGTCCAGATGCGGCACCAGGGCTTCGAAACGTTCGCAGGAGCGCGCTTCGATGAAGGCCCCCACCACCAGGGTGTCCACCAGTTTCTGCGGCTCGTGGCTGCGTACCAGCTTGCGCAGGCCGGAAGCGTATCGGGCCGCCGACACCGGCTTAAGGCCGATCTTGCGGCGCTTCATGATGCGCAGCACCTGTTCGTGGTGCACCAGCTCCTCGCGCGCCAGGCGCGACATGAAGTTGATCAGGTCCAGGTGGGTGGAGTACTTGGCGATCAGCGCCATGGCCGTGGACGCTGCCTTGAATTCGTTGTTCTTGTGGTCGATCAGCAGGGTCTCCTGATCGGCCAGTGCGGCAGTCACCCAGGCATCGGGGGTACGGCAACCAAGAAAGTCATGGATTTCAGGCAGGTTCACAGACAGCTCTCACAATGCTGGGCGCCGCGCTGGCCGGCCCCCCGAAGGCGGAGCATTATACGAATGCAGGACGCAACGACCAGCCCGGCCCGCTTGATATATGTCAAGAACACAGAAGCAGAATCGGGACTACATTTGTTTTGGCTATAAGCCATCGACAGGGAGAGAGGACCATGCAAGCCATTCGCAGCATTCTGGTGGTGTTGGAGCCGGACCGGCCGGAAGGCCTTGCCCTGAAAAGGGCAAAACTGATCTCCGGGGTGACCCAGTCGCACCTGCATTTGTTGATCTGCGACCGCAAGGGCGAACATGCCGACTACCTCAGTGACCTTGCCGATTCGCTCAAGGCCGAGGGCTACAGCGTCACCACCCAGCAAAGCTGGCTGGACAACCCTCACCAGACCATCATCGCCGCCCAACAGGCGGAAGGTTGCGGCCTGGTGATCAAGCAGCACGTACCGGACAACCCGCTGAAGAAGGCCCTGCTCACCCCCGACGACTGGAAGCTGCTGCGCTACTGCCCGGGACCGGTGCTGATGGTCAAGACGGACAGGCCCTGGACCGGCGGCAACATCCTTGCCGCCGTTGACGTGGGCAACTCCGATGGCGAACACCGTACCCTGCACGCCACCATCGTCAGCCACGGCTACGACATCGCCAGCCTGGCCCACGGCACGCTGCACGTGATCAGCGCCCATCCTTCGCCGATGCTCTCGGCGGCGGACCCCACCTTCCAGCTCAAGGAGACCATCGAGGCGCGCTATCGCGACGAGTGTCGCGCCTTCCAGGCCGAATACGACGTCAGCGACGAACGGTTGCACATCGAAGAAGGCCCTGCCGACGTGCTCATCCCCCATGTCGCCCACAAGCTGGAAGCGGCAGTCACCGTGATCGGCACCGTGGCGCGGTCCGGCCTGTCCGGTGCGCTGATCGGCAATACCGCCGAAGTGGTGCTGGATACCCTGGAAAGCGATGTGCTGGTACTCAAGCCAGAAGCCATCATCGCCCACCTGGAGGAGCTGGTCGCTCAACGCTGAGGGCCGCGCAATGGAAGAGCCGCCTGCTGGCGGCTTTTTCATTGCATCAGACGCGGCTCCCCATGCCCTCGCGCAAGAAGCGCGGCGCGATGTAGCGCTCGTAGTGGGCTTCGGAGAGCAGGAAGAACTCGCGATCGATGGCCTCACGCAGGTCCGGCAGTGCCCAGTCACGGAATTCGGGGAGCAGCGCGATGCCGTAGGCATCCAGGCGATTGATCATGCGCGAGGCACGCGCGATCAACTGGTACGCCCAGCAGTAATGGGACTGCTCCGGCACGAAGCGCACCTGGTGCTGTTCGAGCTGCTGGCGCAGGCGCACCGGCTCGAACACCTCCAGCTTGGCCGCCATCACCTGCACCAGGAGGATTTCCAGGCGTCGCCAGACCGCGCGCTTCTCTTCCTCGTCATAGAGATTCCAGTTCACCACCTCATGATGGAAACGCTTGCAGCCCCGGCACACATTGTCGCCATAGACGGTGGAACAGAGGCCGACGCAAGGCGTCTTGATGCGCTGGTTGGACATGGAGAGGACGGATTCGACAGGTGAAACGGGCCGGCCATCTTAGCCCTTTGTCTAGGCGCGGTCACCTCAGCTAAATCGGCTTCTTGTCTTAACTTTGGCAGGCCTTTCCATTAGAATCGGCGCGCCATTTATGGCGCCGATATCCGTTGGAAGCTGTTTTCAAAGCGTCACGAGCACAGTTCATCCGGCAGGAAACAATGGCGCCGGGCATCTTGCCAGGGATGTCCGCCGCCAGCCCTCATCAGGCCTTCCTTCCGGCGTAAAACTTTGAAAACAGCTTCTCGATGGAGGCCGCCGAAACCTTGGCCAGACAGCCCAAAAAGCTGTGCGGCGCACGTGTTCGGCGGATTCCTGGATGAGCGTCCTGGACATTCCAGGGCCACTGATGAGGGTAAAACTGTGCTTGAAGCCTATCGCAAACACGTAGAAGAGCGTGCCGCCCAGGGCGTCGTGCCCCAGCCGCTGAACGCCGAACAAACCGCAGGCCTGGTCGAGCTGCTGAAGAACCCGCCGGCCGGCGAAGAGGCCTTCCTCCTCGACCTGATCACCAACCGCGTACCGCCGGGTGTCGACGAAGCCGCCTACGTCAAAGCAGGTTTCCTCTCCGCCATCGCCAAGGGCGAAGCCACTTCCCCGCTGATCTCCAAAGAGCGCGCCACCGAACTGCTGGGCACCATGCAGGGCGGCTACAACATCGCCACCCTGGTCGAACTGCTGGACAGCGCCGAGCTGGCCAGCGTCGCCGCCGAACAGCTGAAGCACACCCTGCTGATGTTCGACGCCTTCCATGACGTCGCCGAGCGCGCCAAGCAGGGCAATGCCGCCGCCCAGGCCGTGCTCAAGTCCTGGGCCGACGGCGAGTGGTTCCAGGCCAAGCCGGCCGTCGCCGAGAAGATCACCCTGACCGTGTTCAAGGTCCCCGGCGAAACCAACACCGACGACCTCTCCCCCGCCCCGGACGCCTGGTCCCGCCCCGACATCCCGCTGCACGCCCTGGCCATGCTGAAAATGGCCCGCGACGGCATCGAGCCGGTCCAGCCCGGTTCCGTCGGCCCACTGAAGCAGATCGAAGCGGTCAAGGCCAAGGGCTTCCCGGTGGCCTACGTCGGTGACGTGGTCGGCACCGGCTCCTCGCGCAAATCCGCCACCAACTCGGTGCTGTGGTTCTTCGGCGACGACATCCCCTTCGTGCCGAACAAGCGCGCCGGTGGCTTCTGCTTCGGCACCAAGATCGCCCCGATCTTCTACAACACCATGGAAGACGCCGGCGCCCTGCCGATCGAATTCGACTGCACCAACCTGGCCATGGGCGACGTCATCGACGTGTACCCCTATGAAGGCAAGGTCGTTCGCCATGACAGCGGCGAAGTGGTCACCACCTTCGAACTGAAAACCCCGGTGCTGCTGGACGAAGTCCGCGCCGGCGGCCGTATCCCGCTGATCATCGGCCGTGGCCTGACCGAGAAGGCCCGTGCCGAGCTGGGCCTGGGCGCTTCCGACCTGTTCAAGAAGCCGGAATCCCCCGCCGACAGCGGCAAGGGCTTCACCCTGGCGCAGAAGATGGTCGGCCGCGCCTGCGGTCTGGCCGAAGGCCAGGGCGTGCGTCCGGGCACCTACTGCGAGCCGAAGATGACCACCGTCGGCTCCCAGGACACCACCGGCCCGATGACTCGCGACGAGCTGAAAGACCTCGCCTGCCTCGGCTTCTCCGCCGACCTGGTGATGCAGTCCTTCTGCCACACCGCTGCCTATCCGAAGCCCATCGACGTCAACACCCACCACACCCTGCCGGACTTCATCAAGACCCGCGGCGGCGTGTCCCTGCGTCCGGGCGACGGCATCATCCACAGCTGGCTGAACCGCATGCTGCTGCCGGACACCGTCGGCACCGGCGGCGACTCCCACACCCGCTTCCCGATCGGCATCTCCTTCC
>NZ_JBHSOU010000063.1:283809-288050 GCF_042656385.1 Pseudomonas sp. GCM10022186 | reverse complement strand
GCGTCGATGTCGGCGTCGTCGAAGATGATCACCGGGGCCTTGCCGCCCAGTTCCATGTGCATGCGCTTCACGCTGTCGGCGGTGCCACTGATGATGCGGCTGCCAGTGGCCACCGAACCGGTGAGGGAGACCATGCGCACCTTCGGGTGGGTCACCAGCGGCTCGCCGACGCTCGGGCCCCGGCCGAACACCAGGTTGACCACGCCGGCGGGGAACAGCTCATTGATGAGCTCGGCCAGCTTCAGCGCGGTCAGCGGGGTCTGCTCGGAGGGCTTGAGCACCACGGTGTTGCCGGCGGCGAGCGCCGGGCCGAGTTTCCAGGCGGCCATCATCAGCGGGTAGTTCCAGGGCGCGATGGAGGCGACCACGCCGATGGGGTCGCGGCGGATCATCGAGGTGTGGCCGGGCAGGTATTCGCCGGCGGCGGAGCCGCTCAGGCAGCGGCTGGCGCCGGCGAAGAAGCGGAACACGTCGGCGATGGCCGGCAGCTCGTCGTTGAGCGCGGCGGCGTAGGGCTTGCCGCAGTTCTGCGATTCCAGGCGGGCGAGTTCCTCGGCGTGGGCGTCGATCTTGTCGGCCAGTTTCAGCAGCAGGCCGGCGCGCTCCTTCGGCGGGGTCTGCGACCAGGCCGGGAAGGCGGCATCGGCGGCGCGCACGGCGGCGTCGACCTGGGCCGGGGAGGCTTCGGCGATCTCCACCAGGGCGGTGCCGAGGGAGGGGTTGAGCACGGCGAGGCCGGGGCCTTCGCCGGCGACGAACTGGCCGTTGATCAGGAGTTTGGTTTGCATGGGGGCGTCCTCGCGTTTTGCCCCCTCTCCCTTCAGGGAGAGGGTTGGGGAGAGGGCTGCGCATTTATCCGGCAGCCGCGTGTTCTGGGCCTGGCACCCTCTCCCCCGACCCCTCTCCCTGAAGAGGAGAGGGGCCGGGGGAGAGGAACCTCGTTTACTTCCCGCTACCCGCCACGCTCTCGCCGCCCTTGGTCAGGTAGTAGGCGGCGAGGATGGGCAGCATGGTCACCAGCATCACCAGCATGGCGACCACGTTGGTCACCGGGACGTCGCGCGGGCGGCTGAGCTGGTTGAGCAGCCAGATCGGCAGGGTGCGCTCGTGGCCGGCGGTGAAGGTGGTGACGATGATCTCGTCGAAGGACAGCGCGAAGGCCAGCATGCCGCCCGCCAGCAGGGCCGAGCCGAGGTTCGGCAGGATGATGTGGCGGAAGGTCTGCCAGCCGTCGGCGCCCAGGTCCATCGAGGCTTCGATGAGGCTGTGGGAGGTACGGCGAAAGCGCGCGATCACGTTGTTGTGGACGATCACCACGCAGAAGGTGGCGTGGCCGATGACGATGGTCAGCAGCCCCGGCTCGATGCCCAGCCCCTTGAACGCCGAGAGCAGGGCGATGCCGGTGATGATGCCGGGCAGGGCGATGGGCAGGATCAGCATCAGCGAGATGCCTTCCTTGCCGAAGAAGCTGCGGCGGTACAGCGCGGCCGCGGCCAGAGTGCCCAGCACCAGGGCGATCAGGGTGGACAGTGCGGCCACCTGTGCCGACAACTTGATCGCTTCCACCACGTCTTCGCGGCCGAAGGCGACGCTGAACCAATGCAGCGTGAAGCCCTGGGGCGGGAAGCTGAAGGCGGCGTCTTCGGTGTTGAAGGCGTACAGGAAGATGATCAGGATCGGGATGTGCAGGAAGGCCAGCCCGCCCCAGGCGGCGGCTTTCAGGCCCCACGAAGCTTTCTCAGAGTGCATCGAAGGCCCCCAGGCGTTTGACGATGGACAGGTAGACGGCGATCAGCACGATCGGCACCAGGGTGAACGCGGCGGCCATGGGCATGTTGCCGATGGCGCCCTGCTGGGCGTAGACCATGCTGCCGACGAAGTAGCCGGGCGGGCCCACCAGCTGCGGCACGATGAAATCGCCCAGGGTGAGGCTGAAGGTGAAGATCGAGCCGGCGGCGATGCCCGGCACCGACAGCGGCAGGATCACCTGCAGGAAGGTCTGGCGCGGGTGCGCACCGAGGTCGGCCGAAGCTTGCAGCAGGGACGGCGGCAGGCGCTCCAGGGAAGCCTGGATCGGCAGGATCATGAAGGGCAGCCAGATATAGACGAACACCAGGAAGCGCCCCAGGTGCGAGGTGGACAAGGTATTGCCGCCCACGCCGGGAACGCCCAGCAGCAGCTCCAGCAACGGCTGCAGGTGCAGCGCCTGGACGAACCACATCACCACGCCACCCTTGGCCAGCAGCAGGGTCCAGGCGTAGGCCTTGACGATGTAGCTGGCCCACATGGGCATCATCACCGCGATGTAGAAGAACGCCTTGGTCTTGCCCGTGGTGTAGCGCGCCATGTAGTAGGCGATGGGGAAGGCCACGGCGGCGCTGGCAATGGACACGGCGATGGCCATCCCCAGGGTGCGCAGGATGATGTCGAAGTTGGCGGCCTGGAACAGCGCGGCAAAGTTGGCCAGCGTCAGGTCCGTCGACACCGCCATGGTGAAGTCGTCGAAGGTGTAGAAGCCCTGCCAGAGCAGCGTCAGCAGCGAACCCAGGTAGATGGCGCCGAACCACAGCAGCGGCGGCACCAGCAGCAGCGAGAGGTACAGGGTCGGGCGGCGGTAGAGCAGGCCCGACAGCCGGCGCATCGGACCAACGGCGGCCCGGGGCCGCTCGGCGTTGAGGGTCAGTTCCATGTCACACGCCCTCGGCCAGCCGGACCATGGCGTCGCGGGCCCAGCGCGCGGTCACCACCTGGCCCTGCTGGTGCAGCGGCGCGGCGTCCTGCCATTGGCTGTTGGCCAGGCTGACGCAGAGGTTCTGGCCGTTATCCAGGCGGATCTCGTAGCGGGTGGCGGCGCCCTGGTACTGGATGTCGTGGAGCAGGCCGCGGATTTCCACCTCCTGGCTGCCGATCTCGCCCTGGGCGAAGCGGATGTGCTCGGGGCGGATGGAGAAGGGCTGGTCGAGGCCGGTGAGCTGGCGTGCCAGGTCGCCGCGCAGCACGTTGGAGGTGCCGACGAACTCGGCGACGAAGGGCGTGGCCGGCTTCATGTAGAGGTTGCGCGGGGTGTCCACCTGCTCGATGCGGCCCTTGTTGAACACCGCCACGCGGTCGGACATGGACAGCGCCTCGCCCTGGTCGTGGGTGACGAAGATGAAGGTGATGCCGAGCTGGCGCTGCAGCTTCTTCAGCTCGCTCTGCATCTGCTCGCGCAGCTTGAGGTCGAGGGCGCCCAGGGGCTCGTCCAGCAGCAGCACGCGCGGGCGGTTGACCAGCGCGCGGGCCAGGGCTACCCGCTGGCGCTGGCCGCCGGAGAGTTGCGCGGGTTTCCTGTCGCCATAGCCGGCCAGGGCTACCATGCCGAGGGCTTCCTCGGCGCGGTTGAGGCGCTCGGCTTTCGCCACGCCCTTGACCTTCAGCCCGTAGGCGACGTTGTCGCGCACGTTCATGTGCGGGAACAGGGCGTAGTCCTGGAACACCGTATTCACGTCGCGCTCGTAGGGTGGCAGGCCGGCGGCCTCCTCGCCGTGGATGCGGATGGAACCCGAGGTGGGCTGCTCGAAGCCGGCGATCAGGCGCAGGCAAGTGGTCTTGCCCGAGCCCGAGGGGCCGAGCATGGAGAAGAACTCGCCGTCCCTGATATCGATGGATACCCGGTCGACGGCCTTGACCTCGCCGAACTGGCGGGAAACCTGGGTGAACTGGACGGCAAGTGTCATGGTGCGGTGCTCCGGTGAAGCAAAAAGGTACTGGCGTTGCGCGGATTGGCTCCCTCTCCCTTCAGGGAGAGGGTTGGGGAGAGGGGAGCATCAACCGCTCGGTGTTTCAGAGAGACTCAGAACAGCCCCCTCTCCCGGAGGGAGAGGGGTGACTTCTGCTGAGAGATTGGTGCGAATTACCTTCCACCCATGATCGCGATGTAGTCCTGGGTCCAGCGGCTATAGGGCACGAACTTGCCGCCCTCGGCCTGCGGGGTCTTCCAGAAGGCGATCTTGTCGAACTGTTCATAGCCGTTGGTGGCGCAGCCCTCGGCGCCGAGCAGGGTGCTGGCCTTGCAGCCTTCGGGAACCGCGGGCAGGGAGCCGAACCAGGCGGCCAGGTCGCCCTGGACCTTGGGTTCCAGGGACCAGCTCATCCACTTGTAGGCGCAGCTCGGGTGCTTGGCGTCCACATGCAGCATGGTGGTGTCGGCCCAGCCGGTAACGCCCTCTTTCGGGAACACGGTGGCCACCGGTTGGCCCTCG